>CP063848.1:2807238-3119153 GCA_015277795.1 Massilia sp. UMI-21
GGGGGCGCGGCATCGACGCGTCCAGCATCGCCGCCGACCTGTCCGACGAAGCGCAGGTGCAGGCCTTCGTGCAGGAGGCCATCGCGCGCCTGGGCCAGGTGGACATCCTGGTCAACAATGCCGGCGCCAGCTGGGGCGCTCCGGCCGAGGACTACCCGCTCGAAGCCTGGGACAAGGTGATGGACCTGAACGTGCGCAGCATCTTCCTGGTGGCCCAGGCGGTCGGCAAACTGTCCATGATTCCGCGCCGCTATGGGCGTATCATCAACATCTCGTCGATCGCGGGGCTGGCCGGCAATCCGCCGGGCACCATGCAGACCATCGCCTACAACACCTCCAAGGGCGCGGTCGTGAACTTCACGCGCGCGCTGGCCGGCGAATGGGGCCGTTACGGCATCACGGTCAACTCGATCGCGCCCGGCTTCTTCCCGTCGAAGATGACCAAGGGCGTGCTCAGCGCGTTCGGGGCCGAGAACCTGGCCAAGGATGCGCCGCTGAACCGCCTGGGCGACGACGAGGACCTGAAGGGCGCGGTGGTGCTGTTCGCATCGAGCGCCGGCAAGCACATCACAGGACAGACGCTGGCCGTCGACGGAGGCGTGTCGGCAGTCTGAGCCACGAACGGGGAGAAAGATCGATGAAGGATTTTCGCGACAAGGTGGCCGTCATCACCGGCGCCGCCAGTGGCCTGGGGCGTGAGTTCGCCAACACGGCGGCGGGCCTGGGCATGAAGCTGGTGCTGGCCGACGTGCAGCCGAAGGCGCTCGAACACGCGGCCGAGGAGTTGCTGGCCGAAGGCGCCGAGGTGCTGGCCATGGTGTGCGACGTGAGCAAGGGCGCGCACGTGCAGGAGCTGGCCGATGCGGCGATCGCCCGTTTCGGCCACGTGCACCTGGTCTTCAACAACGCCGGCGTCGGCAGCGGCGGCCTGGTCTGGGAGAACTCGGAGCAGGACTGGGAATGGGTGCTCGGCGTGAACCTGTGGGGCGTGATCCATGGGGTGCGGGTGTTCACCCGCGTGATGCTCGACTGCGCCCGGCGCGATGCCGATTTCGAGGGCCATATCGTCAACACGGCCTCGATGGCGGGCTTGCTCACGCCGCCGGCGATGGGGGTCTACAACGTCTCCAAGCATGCGGTGGTGGCGCTCACCGAAACCCTGTACCACGACCTGAAGCTGGTCGACGCGCCGATCGCGGCCTCGGTGCTGTGCCCGTATTTCGTGCCGACCGCGATCGCCCAGTCGCACCGCAACCGCCCCGACGAACTGGCCAGCCACGAGCGCACGACGCCGAGCCAGGTGGCGGCGCAGATGCTGTCCGAAAAGGCGGTCGAGTCGGGCAAGGTAACGGCACGGGACGTGGCCCGGATCACCTTCGACGGCATCCGCGAAGGACGCTTCTACCTGTATTCGCATCCGCAGGCGCTGGGCGCGGTCGGCGAGCGCTTCGACGCGATCCTGCAGGGCGATCCGCCGGCCGATCCGTATGCGGCGACGCCCCAGGTGACCGAGATGCTCAAGGCCGGGGTCAAGGGACGCAGGTAGCTGCGCCCCAGCGCGGGGCCGCCCGGGCCGATGCGCGCGAATGTGATTCCCGTACAAAGGAAGGCGGTCCCGATGCTTGTGCTCAGGCCGCCTTGTTGTCCGGCTGCACCACCCGCTCGTGCAGTTCCGGCTCGCCCTGGCTGTACAGCTTGACCACCGTCGAGGTGCGGGTGCCGTAGCCTTCCATCTCGATGCAGACCGGCGAGAGCATGCGCTCGACCTCGATCGGCATGCCGGTTTCCGGCAGGCGCAGGTCGGGCGCGCGGGTGGTGTCGGCCAGCATTTCGAAGTAGGCGTCTTCCGGTGCGCCCTGGCACAGCAGGCTGGCGAACTGGGCCTTGGTGCGCAGCACCTTGGGCCAGGGCGCGTCGAGCAGGCCGTTCGAGATGCCGTAGATGCGGCCCGGTTCGAGCGGCTGGCCGTTGCGCGGATCCTCGCCGCCGCGGTTCGAATACCAGTACAGGGCATCGCGATCGCCCAGCACCAGGTTGTAGCCGTTGTAGACGTCGCCGCGCGCGATCACCTCTTGCAGGTAGTCGTCGGCGCAGAAGGCGCCCAGGAGGAAGCCGGCCACCAGCTCGCCGCGCGAGGGAGCGTTTTCGCGCCGCTCGGCCGGGCCGCGGATATTCGTCAGGGCCGCGAATCTCGGGCCGTTCGGGCCAGTGGTGCTCACGCCCATCCAGCTGCCGCCGCCCTGCAGGTCACGCCCGGCGATCACGTGCGGGTGTTCGGGCCAGGGGGCGGCCGGCATGGCCGGGCGGTCGTAGAATTCGTCGCGGTTGGCCGCGGCGATGACGGGCACGCCCGGCAGCACTTGCCAGGCAAATACGATCAGGCACATAGGTCGGGTCCAGTAGGCAGGTCCGTGAACACTTCGGACCGGCGCGGTCCCGCGATATGCTCGGCCAGGCCGGCTTCAAGCGCGGCCTGCTCGACCAGTCGCTCGAAGCCGTCCGGGACGGACGGATAGACTTCCATCCAGGTCTGCAGGCCCTCGCGTGCTTCCGGACGGCGCTTGAGTTGCGCAGGCAGCCGCAGTTGCGCCTGCATGGCGCGCACCCGGGCAGCGAGGTGGGCGGCGTCGCCGTCGCGCACCTTGTAATAGACGTACAGGTCGATCATGCTCAGACGTCGATCGCGTCGAGGTGGTAGGGCATGTGCTGGAAGCCCAGGGCCGGGCCGTCGGCGGCGCCATGGCGCACGTCGTCGCCCAGGGCGTCGAGCTTGAGTTCGACCAGCAGGTCGGCGCCGCCGAGGCCGTTTGCCGCGGCATTCACCACCATGCCGCAGGGTTGCCCCGGATCGCGCATCGAAAACACCTCGTCGCCGGCGCGGGCGGCCGGGTTGGCGACCGTGGCCAGCGCCGTGCGGCGCTTGAGCTTGCCCAGGTACTGGCTGCGCGCCACGATTTCCTGGCCCGGGTAGCAGCCCTTCTTGAAATTGACGCCGCCCAGCAGTTCGAGGTTGATCATCTGCGGCACGAACTGTTCCTGGGTAGCGGCCGTCACCTGCGGCACGCCGGCGTGGATCGCCGCCAGCTGCCAGGCCTGGTTGCCACCCAGGGCCAGCTCGCCGGCCAGGACGGGCAGGGCGGCCGCGGCGGTTTCCGGCGCGGTCAGCCACAGGTAGCGCGGGGCGCCGAAGACGTCCGACAAACGGATCACCGTGCCGGTCTTGCCGTCGACCGTGCACTCGACCTTGCCGTAGGGTGTATCCGGCAGCGTGGCGACATGGCGGCGCAGCGCGGCTTCCGCCCTGGCGCCGCCCAGTCCGAGCACGGCCGCGAACGGTGCTTCGGCGGTGGCGTCGCGCAGCCTGGCCTTGGCGCGCAGGACGAACATGCTCAGGCGCTTCTGCAGCGGGGCCTGGATGGCGCGCGGCAGTTGCAGGTAGACGGTGTCGGGTTCGGCCTGGGCGCTGCGCCAGACCAGGAAAGTTGCCTGCAGGCGCCCCTTCGGGGTGCAGTAGCCGGCCAGCCGGGCCTCGTTGCGGCCGAGATGCTCGACGTCGTTGGTCAGCTGATTGTGCAGGAAACCGGCGGCATCCGGGCCTTCGGCGGCAATGATGCCGAGGTCGGTGACCGGGGCCACGAAGCCCTCGGTCAGTTCGGCGGCGCTCAGGGCGCGGCCGAAGTCCATGACATCGCCACTGAGCTGCGCGGCCTCGTCGACATGAAAGCGGGCGCCTAGCGAGGCAAGGGTGTCTGTCCAGTTAAGCATAAATCCAGTTAGTATTAGCAATTGAACTTGCAAATAAGCTTTATCATTACGGGCTCATTATAAAGATGTCGGCAAAATCGCGCCGAGGGCGCGCAAACCCACGGTCCACCCCTCGGCGAAAACCAAAAGAACAACCTATGGCAATCATCAAGAAACTCCTGGTCACCGGCGTCATCGTTTCGGTGACCGCGGTCGCCGGCTTCTCGTATTGGGCCAAGCGCCCGCTGACGACCGACGGCCCGCCGATCGAGTTCAGCATCAACCCGGGCAGCGGCGTCGCCGCGGCCGCCCAGCAGATGACCAAGGCCGGCGTGCCGCTCAATCCGCAGCTGTTCAACATCCTGGCGCGCGTGACCGGCGAAGCCGCGCGGATCAAGGCCGGCAGTTACGAGCTCAAGCCGAATACCTCGCCGCGCCGCCTGCTGAGCCAACTGGTGCGCGGCGAATTCGCCCAGGAAGCGGTGACCATCGTCGAAGGCTGGACCTTCCGCCAGATGCGCGCGGCCCTGGCCGCCCACGATCGCCTGCGTCACGATACCGTGAAGCTGTCGGACGAAGAACTGATGAAGAAGATCTCGTCCGAGTACACCAGGCCCGAAGGCCTGTTCTTCCCGGACACCTACCTGTTCGCCAAGGGCTCGTCGGAACTGGCCATCTACAAGCAGGCCCACCAGGCCATGCTGAACCACCTGAAGGCCGCATGGGAAGGACGCGACCCGAGCCTGCCCTACAAGACGCCGTACGAAGCCCTGATCATGGCCTCGATCATCGAGAAGGAAACCGGCCAGAAGAGCGAGCGCAACATGATCGCCGGGGTGTTCGTCAACCGCCTGCGCACCGGCATGATGCTGCAGACCGACCCGGCCGTCATCTACGGGATGGGCGAGCGCTTCGCCGGCGACATCCGCAAGAAGGACTTGCAGACCGATACGCCGTACAACACCTATATGCGCGCCGGCCTGCCGCCGACCCCGATCTCGCTGCCGGGCATCCAGTCGTTGTCGGCCGCGCTGGCGCCGGCCAAGACCCAGGCCCTGTATTTTGTCTCGCGCGGCGACGGCAGCAGCCATTTCTCCGACAACTTGAACGAGCACAACCGGGCCGTCAACCAGTACCAGCGACGGATCAAGCAATGACGCAAGGCAGCACTGAAGTGAGGGGCAAATTCATCACCTTCGAAGGCATCGACGGCGCCGGCAAGTCCACCCACATCGGCTTCGTCGCCGACTTCCTGTCCGCGCGCGGCAAGACCGTGGTGTCCTCGCGCGAACCGGGCGGCACGCCGCTGGGCGAGAAGCTGCGCGAGCTGTTGCTGCACGAGAAGATGCACCTGGAGACCGAGGCCCTCCTGATGTTCGCCAGCCGGCGCGAGCACATCGCCCAGCGCATCGCGCCGGCCCTGGCGCGCGGCGACTGGGTGCTGTCGGACCGCTTCACCGATGCCAGCTTCGCCTACCAGAGCGGTGGGCGCGGCCTCGACCGCGCCAAGCTGGAAGCGCTCGAGCAGTGGGTGCACCCGCGGCTGCAGCCGGACCTGACCCTGCTGTTCGACGTCCCCCTGGAAGTGGCGCGCCAGCGCCTGGACGCCACCCGCACGCTCGACAAGTTCGAGCGCGAGCAGGCCGACTTTTTCGAGAAATGCCGGCGCGAATACCTGCGCCGCGCCGCGCAGTTCCCTGAACGGATCGTGGTGGTCGATTCCACCCGGACCATCGAAGCCATCCAGGCCCACCTGGCCGACGTGCTGGAGACCTTGTCGTGACGATCTACCCCTGGCAGCAAGGCGCCTGGGAGCGCCTGCAGGGGATGCGTGCGCGCCTGCCCCACGCGATCCTGTTCCACGGCCCGGCCGGCATCGGCAAGGCCGGCTTCATGGAAGCCTTCGCCCAGGCACTGCTGTGCGAGAACGTGCGCCCCGACGGCCACGCCTGCGGCGCCTGCGCCTCCTGCGGCTGGTTCGTCCAGCACAACCACCCGGACTACCGCCGCGTGCGGCCGGAAGTCCTGGAGGACGAGCCGGGCGGAGACGGCGAGGACGGTGGCGAGACCGCCGCCAAGGGCAAGTCGAGCAAGGCGCCGTCGAAAGAGATCAAGATCGAACAGGTCCGTGCGCTGGCCGACTTCATGAACATCTCGACCCACCGCCAGGGCCTGCGCGTGGTGCTGCTGTATCCGGCGGAAAGTCTCAACATGCCGGCCTCGAACGCGCTGCTCAAGACCCTGGAAGAGCCGCCGCCGGGCACTGTGTTCCTGCTGGCTTCGAACAGCCTGGACCGCCTGCTGCCGACGATCCTGTCGCGCTGCCGCAAGTTTCCGCTGCCGATGCCGGCCCACGACGAGGCCCTGGCCTGGCTCGCGGCGCAAGGCGTGCACGACGCCGACAGCTGGCTGCGCGAGCAGGGCGGCGCCCCGCTGGCGGCGCTGGCCGAGGCGGAATCCGGCAGCCGCGACGACATGGAGCTGCTGCTGCAGTTCCTGTCCACGCCCAGCGTCGACGGCGCCCTGCGCACGGCGGAAAAGCTGGCCAAGGCCTCGCTGCCGGCCCTGGTCGCCTGGCAGCAGCGCTGGCTGTACGACCTGTTTTCGATGAAATTGTCTGGCAAGATACGCTATTACCCGCGCTACCAGAAGCAGCTGGCGGCCCTGGCCGCCCGGGTAGCTACCGGCAGCCTGAACCGGGCCGTCAAGGCCGCCAGCGAACGCCGCGCCGTGGCGGACCACCCCTTGTCGGCAAAATTGTTTGTCGAAGATATGTTGCTTGAGTACACTTCATGCTGTGCATGAAAGGAATCCGATGAACGCCACCCCCGTCGAGCCGAACGCCCCGCAGGCGCCGCGGCCATCCGTACTGTCGCTGGCGATCAAGGAAAAGGCCGCGCTGTACGCGGCCTACATGCCTTTCCTGAAGAACGGCGGCATGTTCGTGCCGACCGCCAAGCCCTACAAGATCGGCGACGAGATCTACCTGATCCTGTCGCTGATGGACGACCCCAATAAATACCCGATCGCCGGCAAGGTGGCCTGGATCACCCCGGCCGGCGCCAACAACAACAAGGCGCAGGGCATCGGCGTGCATTTTCCGGCGGACGAAACCGGGCAGCGCGCCAAGCTGCGCATCGAGGAAATCCTCGGCGCGGCGCTGCGCTCGGCACGCGCCACGCACACCCTGTAATACCCTCTTTTCACTTTTCGCTGGTGTCGACCAGCAGCAGCGCTTACATTCCTATGCCGTCCTACGTCCACCGCCTGGCCACCCGCGCCGATCTGCCCGTCATTGTCGACATCTATAATTCCACCATCGCCTCGCGCGAAGTCACCGCCGACACCACGCCGATCACGGTGGAATCGCGCGAGCAATGGTTTGCCGACCATACGCCGGAGCGCCGGCCGCTGTGGGTGATCCACGCCGCCGAGGACGGCAGCGCGCAACCGGCAGTGCTGGGCTGGCTGTCCTATTCCAATTTCTACGGCCGCCCGGCCTATTCCGGCACGGCCGAGGTGTCGATCTATATCGCGGAAAGCGCGCGCGGCCAGGGCCTCGGCCGCTACTGCCTGGAGCTGGCGATGGCGCACGCGCCCAAGGTGGACGTGCACACGCTGCTGGGCTTCATCTTCGGCCATAACGCGCCCAGCCTGGCGCTGTTCGGCAAGTACGGCTTCGAAAAATGGGCGCATTTCCCGCGGGTGGCGAACCTGGACGGGATCGAGCGGGATCTGATTATCCTGGGCAGGCGGGTGGCCTGAGGCCAGGCGCCGGTGGCGGGGCGCCGGCAATCGGAATACCGCCCTGCGGGTACAATAGCGGCATGTTTATCGATTCCCACTGCCACATTAATTTCCCGGAGCTGGCTGCCCGGATGCCCGAGATCCTGGCCAAGATGGCCGAGAACAAGGTGACGCACGCGCTGTGCGTCTCGGTCGACCTGCCCGACTTTCCCCAGGTGCTGGCGCTGGCCGAACAGCATCCGCACATCTTCGCTTCGGTCGGCGTCCATCCCGACTACGAAGACACGCCTGAACCGAGCGTGCAGCAGCTGGTCGAGCTGGCCAATCATCCGAAGATCGTCGCCATCGGCGAGACCGGCCTGGACTACTACCGCCTCGAGGGCGACCTCGAATGGCAGCGCGAGCGCTTCCGCACCCATATCCGCGCCTCGCGCGAGACCCGCAAACCCCTGATCATCCACACCCGCGCCGCCAGCGCCGACACCATCCGCATCATGCGGGAAGAGGGCGCCGGCCCCGAGCAGGGCGGCGTGGCCGGGGTGATGCACTGTTTCACCGAATCGCTGGAGGTGGCCCAGGCCGCCATGGCGCAGGGCTTCTATATTTCCTTCTCGGGGATCGTGACCTTCAAGAGCGCCAAGGAACTGCAGGAAGTGGCCAGGGCGGTGCCGCTGGAGCGCATGCTGATCGAGACCGATTCGCCCTACCTGGCGCCGGTGCCCTTCCGCGGCAGGATGAACGAGCCGGGCTACGTCGCCCACGTGGGGGAATTCATCGCCAAGCTCAAGGGCGTGTCGCTGCGCGAGGTCGCGGCGCAGACCAGCGAGAATTTCTTCACGCTCTTCAATACCGCCAGGGCCTGAGCCATGATCCGATCGCGCCGCGCCGTCATCAAGACTTGTCTGCTGGCAGCAGCACTCAGCTGCACAATGGCAGCGGCAGCGGCAGCGGCGACGCCCGCACAGATCGCGTCCTTCTTCCGCGCGGTGCAGCTCGATAACGTCGCGGCGGTGCGGGACATGGTCGGCAAGGAGGTCGACGCCAACGCGGTCAATCCGGTCGGCGGCGAGCCGGCGCTGGTGCTGGCGGTGCGCGAAGGCGCAATGCGCGTGTTCGACGTCTTGCTGGCCCAGCCCGGCATCGCGCTCGACGCGCAGGCCATGAACGGCAATACGGCCCTGATGATGGCGGCCTTCAAGAACAACCGGCGCGCGGCCGAGGCCCTGCTGGCCAAGGGCGCGCAGGTGAATCGCGCCGGCTGGACGCCGCTGCACTATGCCGCCGCCGGCGGCAGCGAAGACATCGCGCGCCTGCTGATCGCGCGCCAGGCCAGGCTGGACGCCGCCTCGCCGCGCGCCAGCGGCGCCTACACGCCGCTGATGATGGCGGCGCGCGAGGGCCAGCCGGCCATGGTGCGCCTGCTGCTGGAGGCGGGCGCCGACCCGGCGCCCAGGAACACCGAGGGGCTCACCGCGGCCCAGGTGGCGGAGCGCGCCGGCCGCGCCGACATCGCGGCGGCGATTGCCGGATTCAAACGCTGAGCTGTTCCCGCGTCATGTTGCATTTCCGTTGAGAACTAACCGGTAAACACCCCGCAGCTCGGCGCATCGCCGGCATGCGTGTTTGGCCATAATGCCTTCACGGTACAACGACCATGAAGAAAGACAGGCCACCCATGCTGAACGAACGCGAAATCGAAAGCTGCTACCTGGGGCAGTTCATCCCAGTGCACTACCATCACAACATGCTGATGGACCAGAACCGGATGCACAGCTTCAAGTCCGCCATCCATTACGCGGTCAAGCCCGGCGCCAAGGTCCTCGAGCTGGGCGGCGGCACCGGCGTCCTGTCCTTCTTCGCGGCGCAACAGGCCGCCAAGGTGTATTGCGTCGAGTTCAACCCCGACATGGTGCGCGAGGCGCGCAAGTTCCTGGCGATCAATCCAAACGGCCACAAGGTCGAGGTGATCCATGCCGACGCGTTCGACTACCTGCCGCCGGAGCCGGTCGACGTGGTCATCTGCGAGATGATCCACGTTGCCATGCTGCGCGAAAAGCAGGTCGAGGTGATCGAATCCTTCAAGCGCCGCTACCTGGCCAGGTTCGGCGGCCCGCTGCCGGTGTTCCTGCCCGAGGCGGTGATCATGGCGGCCCAGCCGATCGAGCAGGAATACGATTTCGAAGGCTTCCATGCGCCGATCGTGCAGTTCCAGGAGACCGGCGTGGTCTATCCGGGGACGGTCGAGCTGGGCCAGCCGGCGGTGTACAGCCTGATCGATTTCAGCCAACCGGTCGACAATGTGTTCGCCTGGGAAGGCGGCATCGTGATGGAGAAGAGCGGCACCCTCAATGCGATGCGTTTCATCACCAAGAATGTCCTGGCCATCGTGCAGGAAGAGTCGAACACCATCGACTGGCTCAACCACTACATGACGCTGCCGCTGGCCCAGCCGCTCAAGGTGGAAGCAGGCGACCTGGTGCATGTGGCCTTCCAGTACCGTGCCGGCGGGTCGATTCCCTCGCTGCAGGCCGCGCTGCGCGCGCAAGCCGTCAAGCAGCGCGTGACGGAGCAGGTGGCTGCCTTCGCCTGATCCATGACACAGCCGGCCGACGCCTCGTCGGCCGGCTGCGGCCCGCTCGGCGGCCACGCTCCGGCTCGCCATTCAGCTGCCGTATTTCCCCATCCAGCCCGCCGTTTACCCCGTCTGTCGCAGACGGATTGTCGCGTCGCTCCCGTTCCCCTACAGTGCTCCTGCCCCGTCCAACCCAAAGGAGCGAGAACAATGTTAGGTTTCCTGCTATGGTTGCTGCTGCTGTTCCTGTGCTGGCCCATTGCCCTGCTGGCCCTGGTGCTGTACCCGCTGGTCTGGCTGCTGCTGCTGCCTTTCCGGCTGCTCGGCGTCGGCGTCGAGGCCGTGTTCGAGCTGCTGCGCGCCATCGTGATGCTGCCGGCGCGGGTGCTCGGGGCATCGCCCGGACGCTGAGTCCAGCGGCCGCAGTGTCTGGCTCAGTGTGGGCCAATTAACAGACGGCAGCGTTTCGATCTTCTACTGTGGAACTGCCCGCTTTCATCGGGAAAGCGGGTTTTGACTTTGAGGAAACGACTATGCGCCTGGATATTTACCGCAGACCAGAAAACGACGGCAAGCTGTCCTACCTGGCCGTGCCGGAAGCACGCAACATCCCTGAAGAAGCCACCAACACCGACTGGGAAATCGAAGTCCGCGCCATCGAGGTGGCGGACGACGCCGACCAGATCGAGGATTACGACCTCGAGAACGTGGCCGGGCAGATCAGCGAAAAGGGGTATGCGATCACGTCGGTCCAGCACTGAGCGTTTGCGTTTCCCGACAGCCCGGCCGCTGGCCCGGCTCCCTGAGTAGTCCAGCGCCGGCGCTTCGCCTTGAAGTTGCCGGCGCAACATAGTTTCCCAGAATTACGACCCGGCCCGTCACGGCCGCGAGGTCCTTGTGGTATCCTGCGTCCCTTATCAGGCAAGCCAGCAAGGACGGAGGTCGCAATGAAATGGGTCGTGGTCGGTTTTTATTTCCTGTCGATCCTGCACATTCACTTCCGCGGCCGCGTGCGCCTGCCTTTCCGTCGCCAGTTGTTCGACCACTCGTCGTTCATGGCGCCGATTAATATCTTCATGCACAAGTTCTCGCGGGTGCCGGCGACGCCCTTCATTCCAGTAAGCGAGTTCCCCGAACTGGCGCGCCTGCAAGAGAACTGGCCGATCATCCGCGCCGAGGCAGAGAACCTGCTGGCCCTCAAGAAGATCAAGGCGGCCGAGCAGAACGACGATGCCGGCTTCAATTCCTTCTTCAAGAACGGCTGGAAGCGCTTCTACCTGAAGTGGTATGACGCCAGCCATCCTTCGGCCGAGCGCCTGTGCCCGCAGACCTATGCGCTGCTGCAGTCGATTCCCTCGGTCAAGGCCGCGATGTTCGCCGAACTGCCGCCGGGCGGCAAGCTGAACCCGCACCGCGATCCCTTCGCCGGTTCGATGCGTTACCACCTGGGCCTGGCCACGCCCAACGACGACCGCTGCTTCATCGAGGTCGACGGCGAGCGCCACAGTTGGCGCGACGGCCAGGGCGTGATCTTCGACGAAACCTTCATCCACTGGGCCATCAACGGCAGCGAGAGCGACCGCGTGATCCTGTTCTGCGACGTCGAACGGCCGATGCGCTACCGCTGGATGGGTGCGTTCAACCGCTGGTTCGGCCGCACCGTGATGACCGCCGCCGCCTCGCCCAACGAGAGCGGCGACCAGGTCGGACTGGTCAGCAAGCTGTTCCGCATCTCCTACTACTTGGGCCAGTACCGCCGCCGCTTCAAGGCCTGGAACAAGACCGCCTATAACATCACCCGGGTGGCCCTGGTGATCGGGCTGGCCGCCTTCATCTACTGGATCTGAGCGGGCGATAGCGCAGCGCGAGCACCTCGGCGCGGACGCCGGCGCCGCAGGCCGTCCCTTGTTTGCGCCATGCTCAGTCCAGCGGCGCATACTCCATTCTTCCTGACCTGGCCGCAGGGCGCAGACCCGGTTCACGGCGCCGCGCGGCTGGCGCGTGCCGCCTGTTCGCGGATCGCAGCAGAATAGGGCCTTCAACCATCATTACAGGGAGGAAGGCATGTCGAAAGTCCTGGTGTTGTACTACTCGAGCTACGGCCATATCGAACAGATGGCCAAGGCGGTCGCCGAAGGCGCGCGTGCGGCCGGCGCGACGGTGGACCTGAAGCGGGTGCCGGAAACGGTGCCCGAAGAAGTCGCGAAGAACGCCCACTACAAGCTGCAGCAGGACGCGCCGATCGCCACGGTGGACGAATTGCCGGACTACGACGCCATCATCATCGGCGCGCCCACCCGCTACGGCCGGGTGCCGGCCCAGATGGCGGCCTTCCTCGACCAGACCGGCGGGCTGTGGGCGCGCGGCGCCCTCAACGGCAAGGTCGGCGGCGCCTTCACGTCCTCCGCGACCCAGCACGGCGGCCAGGAGACGACCCTGTTCTCGATCATCACCAACCTGCTGCACTTCGGCATGACCGTGGTCGGTCTGCCGTACAGCTATGCGGGCCAGATGACGCTCGACGAGATCGTGGGCGGCAGCCCCTACGGCGCTTCCACCATCGCCGGCGGCCAGGGCCAGCGCCAGCCCAGCGAGATCGAACTGGGCGGCGCGCGCCACCAGGGCGAGCTGATCGCACGCACCGCCAACAAGTTGTTCGGCTAGGGCCAATCTGCCTGACTACATTGTCGTGACAAGGACATTCCCGGCATGGCCCGACGAACATTCGCGGTGCCGTGCCCGGCAAGAGTCAGACAGCCCCTAGGGCAAGCGCCGGCGGCGCAGGGCGGCCAACAGCGCCAGCCCGGTGCCGGCCAGCCAGATGCTGCCCGGCTCGGGGATGGGCGCGGCCGGCGCGTCGCTCGCTTCGGTACCGCCCTGCGGCGGCACCGGGAGCAGCGGCGGCGGCGGGGTCAAGGCTTGCGTGTCGGGCCCAGGCAGGGGAGCCGGCGGAGCCGCATCAACGGGCGGGGGCGCCTCGGTGCCGCCGCCGCCGGATTGCTGTGCATCGCCTGGCGACGTGGTCGGCAACAGCGCCGGGTCCGGCTCCAGCGGCGCGGTGGCGGGCGGGCCGTCGCTGCCCTCGGCGGGAACGACCGCGGGGTCGGCCAGGCCGGCCTCCGGCGCAGTTGAGCCGGAAGCGCTGCCGCTGCCCTGCGGCCCAGGCGCGCCCTCGGGCGCCGCGGCGGACTCCCCAGGGGACGTCGGCGGCGTCGCAGACGATGCGGGCGGCGACGGGCGCGTGCCCAGGCTGCTCGTCGAGGCGATCAGTCCGGCAGTGCGCAAGCGGCCCAGGTCGGCCGTGCGTGGCGCCGGCGTGTCGGCGCGCGCTGCGCTGGCGCCCCCGCCGTTGCCGAGCACCGCGACCCGCGCGCCGGCATCGCCGGGAAGTTCGTCGTTGTCTGGAAGCCAGTCCGAGACCAGCGCGTATTGCGCCGCCTCGTCCACCTCGACCGGGTTGTCGAGCTCTTCCATCGTGGGCTGGTGTGCTTCCACCGGATACCGCGGCACGTCCGAGATGCGGTTGGCGCAGCGGGTCCGCATTTCGTTGCGGCCGTCGGTCAACAGGGTCTCGCCTTCGGCCAGCATGTGCTTGCGGGCGGTCCAGTAGACCTGGTCGCCCTTGCGGTAGGAGACATGCACCGCGCGCGGCTTCGCCACCACGACCGGACGGGCCCTGGCGACATCGAAGCCGGCGTAGTGCATGGCGACCACACGGTCGCTTCGCATCACCCGCGCCAGGTCGGTGCCGCCGGTGACGCCGCCGGGGATCACCGAGTAGGGATAGATGCGGCGCAGGGCGCCCGGCCGGCCTGCATTGGCCCCGTCATTGGACTGGACATCGGACGCCGAAGGGGTGGCCGACAGCGAGGCCGCGGCGGACACCGGATCCGGTGTCCACAGGGACAGCGACAGCGTACTCGCAGCGGCCAGCGCGACGAGCGCCATGATGGCCATGCGCTTGCGTTGGCGCGCGCGCGAGGCGATTCGCCGGCTGTAAGGGTAGCTGCGGTCCATGGATCAGTTTGGTAGGATAAGTCCTACAGACTAGGCCATTTCCAATAATAAATCTATATTTCTTTAGCGGAAAATGGCCCAAGTGTTGCAGACACGCTAATCGACGCGCGCCGGCGATGAATCCGGCTTGCCACCCCCAAGCGTTTGGTCACATTTCAGGCACGCGGGCGCTGCTTGTGGAAGACCAGCGGGCTGTACGGCACCGCCGAGGGCGGCGGCTGCTTGAGGATGTTTTCCTTCATTGCGCCCACCACGTGCATCTCGCATGGCTTGCAGTCGAAGCGCAGGGTATAACGCTCGTTGCCGCTGACCAGGGTCATCGGCTCGGCCTTGACCTGGCCCTGCACGCCCTGTACCCCCTTGGCCTGCTTCGGGCACAGGTTGAACGAGAAGCGCAGGCAATGCTTGGTGATCATCAGCGACACCTCGCCCGCTTCTTCGTGGGCCTCGTAGGCCGCGTCGATCAGCTGGACGCCGTGCTTGTGATAGAAGGCGCGGGCCTGCTCGTTGTAGACGTTGGCCAGGTAGCTCAGCTGCTGCTCCGGGTAGAGCGCCGGCGGTGTGCTCGGCGGCTTGCGGCCGGGGCGTTCCCAGCTCGCCAGACGCGCCGCCTCGTGGGCGGCGACGGCATCGCGGCGCAGCGCGTTGACCGCGCTCGACGGCACGAACCACGGCTGGGACAGCTGCAGTTCCACGCTGCCGGCCTCGAACATGGTGTTGCCGAGCTTGGCGATGCTGGTGCGCAGCGCGCTTTCCGCCTGGGCCCCCTGCTGGGCCGGCTGCAGGGCGATCGCGGCGCAGGTGGACGTCTCGATGCCGTCCTCGTCGCGCATGCCAAGAACCAGGCCGTCCGGCTGTTCGGCCAGCAGCAGGTCGACGCGTACCCTGCGCTCCGAGGACTTCTTGTTCAGCGCCGATTCCCAGTGGTGGTCGCGGTTGCGGTGGACGATGGTGCCGACCTTCAGGCCGGCCAGGGTCTTGATCATCTCGTTGGGGAACACGCGCCAGCGCTGGCCACGCTCCGGGTCATGCTGGTCGTCGCCCAGCTTCTCGGCGGTGTTGGCCTGGATGCCGACCGTCTCGCGCTTGTTCATGTAGTTCAGGCCGTCGCCGTTGGCCATGGCGGCATTGGTGGCGAGTTCGATGAAGTCCGGGCCGATGCGGGTCACCGTACCCAGTTCGACGCCGATGTACTTGGGCGAGTCGAAGGCGCCGATGTCGTCCTGGCGGCCGAGCGCGAAATAGTCGGTGTGGCCGCGGTGGAAGTTCTTGTCCACGTCCGGCGTGAACAGCACGCGGGTGGCGCCGCTCGAGGCGCGCGCGAATTCCGGGCGGCGCTCGAGCAGTTCGTCCAGCAGCAGGCGGTAGTGGGCGGTGATGTTCTTCACGTAGCCCATGTCCTTGTAGCGGCCTTCGATCTTGAACGAGCGGATGCCGGCATCGACCAGGGCTTCCAGGTTGCGGCTCTGGTCGTTGTCCTTCATCGACAGCAGGTGCTTTTCGTAGGCGACCACGCGGCCCTGGCCGTCGCTCAGGGTGTAGGGCAGGCGGCAGGCCTGCGAGCAGTCGCCGCGGTTGGCGCTGCGGCCGGTGTCGGCGTGCGAGATGAAGCACTGGCCCGAGAAGGCCACGCACAGCGCGCCGTGCACGAAGTATTCGAGCGGGGTGTCCACTTCGCTCTTGATCTTGCGAATCTGCTCGACCGTGAGTTCGCGCGCCAGCACCAGTTGCGAAAAGCCGACATCGCCCAGGAACTTCGCCTTCTCCGCGGTGCGGATGTCGCATTGGGTACTGGCATGCAGCTGGATCGGCGGCAGGTCCATCTCCAGCAGGCCCATGTCCTGGATGATCAGCGCGTCCACGCCGGCCTCGTACAGCTGCCAGATCTGCTCCCGCGCCAGTTCGAGTTCGCTGTCGTGCATGATCGTGTTCATGGTCACGAAGATGCGCGCACGATAGCGGTGGGCAAATTCCACCAGGGACGCAATGTCTTCCAGCGGGTTGCTGGCATTGTGGCGCGCGCCGAAGGCCGGGCCACCGATATAGACCGCGTCGGCCCCATGGAGGATCGCCTCGCGGCCGATCTCGGCGGTTTTGGCGGGCGACAGCAGTTCGAGCTGGTGGGCGAGCAGAGACATGGCGATTTCCTGGATGCGAAGGGCGAAATTATAGCCAAATCAAGGCGTTAAGTCATTCGCGATCGCAAGACAGGGCCGGCCCGGCGGGCGGGTGTGCGGATGGACTGTGCGGATATACTGTCCGACAACATCATCGATCGTTCCGCCATGAACCCTTCTGCCGTTCCGCTGCAACTGCGTCCCGCCGAGCCGGCCGACCAGGCTTTCTTCCTGGCGTTGTACCGCTCCACCCGCGACGACCTGCTGGGTCTGGTCGCCGACCCGCGCTATATCGATGGATTGATTGCAATGCAGCAGCAGATGCAGGCGGCCGGCTATCGCAACAGCTATCCCGAGGCCCGCTACCAGGTGCTGGCCCTGGACGGCGAGCCGGTCGGCCGCCTGGTGACGGCGGCCGTGGCCGGCGCGCTGCGGGTGGTCGATATCGCGGTGCTGCCGCCGGCGCGCGGGCGCGGCGTGGCGGGCGAGGCGCTGCGCCGGCTGCAGCGGCAGGCGGCGCAGGACGGCCGCGACCTGACGCTCGCGGTGCGCAAGGACAATGCCGGCGCGCGCCGGCTGTATGCGGCGCTGGGCTTCGGCGTCGACACCGAAGACGCCTTCAGCCTGCAGCTGCGCTGGCGGGCGCCGGCCGCGGGCCGGGCGGTGTAGGCGCTCAGACCAGCCACAGGCCATGGCCCGCGAACTGGGCGTTGGCCACCTCGCCGGTTTGCAGCCACTGTCCGATCAGCTCGGCGCGGGTGTGCGATGCCAGGTAGGCTTCCCAGTAAGCCTGGCCGCCGGCGGCCCCCGCGCCCAGCCCCGAGTTGTCGTACAGCGCCTTGACGAAGGCGGCATCGTCGACGCCGTCGTAGCGCGACTTGAACTCGGCCGTCTGGGTGAAGTCGTGCACCAGTTGGTCGCCGCCGAGGTCCCTGGCCAGCCACCACTGGAAACCGCCGAGGTCGCCCGCGCGGTCGAGCACCGCCTGGTACAGCAGGCCGAGCCGGGTGAGCTGGGCCAGGTTGCCCTGCAGGAAACCCAGGTCCAGTTCGCCGTCGCCGAAAGCGCCGCGCTCGATGCCGAACAACGCGTCCACGTCGCCGTTGGCCTTGCTGTCCACTTTCAGATGGCCGGCGCTGTCGATGATGAAACGGTAGTCGGACATCGTGCCCGCATAGACGGCGGTATCGACGCCGTCGCCGCCCACCAGCACGTCGCTGCCGGCCCCGCCCTCGAGCCGGTCGTCGCCGCTGCCGGCGATCCAGCCGTTCTCCAGCCCCACCGAGCCGGTGCCGATCAGGTAGCCGTCCGCCGTATTCCATGCCAGCGCGTGCTCGGCGCTCTGGGCGAAGGCCTGCATCACCTCGGCACGGCTCATGGCCGCAGCAGCGGCGCCGCCGGCCAGTTGCGCGCTCCAGTAGTCCTGGCCGGCGCTGTCCGGTGCGCGCCCGAAGGCGTTCTGGTACAGGGCCTCGACGAAGGCCGCATCGCTCAACGCGGCGCCGCTGGTGTTGCGCCATTCGGCCGATTGCAGGAGCAGCTGCGCAATGACGCCGAGGTCGGCGCTGCCGCCGGCCCAGTAGGCCAGGCCGGCCAGGTCCGGCGCGCGGCCGAAGGCGGCATGGTACAGCAGCGACAGCGAGGACAGCATCGCCTTGTCGGCCGCCAGGAAGGACAGGCCTTCGGCCGAGCCGTCGAGCTCGGCGAGCGTCACCGACTCTGTCTGTCCCGGCGCGAACAGCGCGGTGTCGTGCTGCGCCTTCAGGGTGCCGGTGGCGTCGAGGTAGAACTGCCAGCCCCCCTGGCTGCTGCGCCCGCCTTGCAGCAGGTCGTCGCCGGCGCCGCCGGCCAGGCTGTCGCCGCCGATGCCGCCGACCACGATGTCGGCGCCGTCGCCGCCGTCGAGCCGGTCGTTGCCGCCGGCGCTGCCGATGAGGTCGTCACCGCCGCCGCCCATGAGCACGTCGTCATCCGCGCCCAGCAGGATGTTCTGGCGGGCGTCGTCGCCAACCACGTAGTTTCGGCCGGCGCCGCCGCGCAGGGTGGCGGCGCCGATGACGGCGGCAAAGTCGACGTTGTTCAGTTGCAGCACGCTGCCGCCGGGCAGCGCACTGGCGTCGAGCACCAGGCCGATGGCGGTGGCATTGCTGCCGCCGTCCACGGGCGTGGTGGAACCACCGTTGATGAGGATGGTGTGCGGCGTGCCCGACCCGGCCTGCGCCATGAGCACCACGGTCTTGCTCTCCAGCAGGGTGTTCGGGGCCAGGCTGCGCAGGAAACCGCTTCCCTGACCGCTCATCTCGGCCTGCACGCTCGACCCCACCGCGGTCTTGCTCTCGATGCGGTGGATCAGGTCGATCAGCGCCTGGCTGTTGTCGAGCAGGGCGGCCGGCCCCTCGACCTGCATGCCGGTGCCGGTCGGCAGGCTCACCAGCAGCTCGGTGCGCGCCCCGTCGGGGCCGCCCAGCCCCAGCGGGATGTCGGCCAGGTTGCCGTGGGCGGAGTTCGGGTCGTCCGGGCGGTTCGCGGTAATCACCGGTACCGTCAGCGTGCTGCCGGCCACCCCCGTGGCCGGATCGACCGGTCCGGGCTGGGACACCACCATCACACCGTCGACGGTGCTGGAGGTGGGCGGTTTCTGCGGCGGCGCGGTCCTGACCGCGTACGAGGCCGACGCCACGCTGCCGGCGCCGGGGTTGCCGGCCGCGTCCACGACGCCCGCCAGGCTGACCGTGACGACGTTGGCGGGGGCCGTGGTGTCGGCGGCCGGGGTGAAGCGCGCGCTCCAGCTGAGGCCCCCATCGCTGCTGGCGAAGGCGTCCAGGCTGCCGTTGCCGGCGCTCACCGCCGCGTTGCCGAATCCGCTCACGGCCTCGTTGAAACGCACGGTGACCAGCGCGGTTTCGCCGGCGCGCAGGTCGTTGTCCGACAGCGTCACCGTCGCGGTCGGGGCGAGCGTGTCGACCGCGTAGGTGGCGCTATCGACGCTGCCGCTGCCGGCATTGCCGGCCAGATCGGCGATGCCGGCGTAGTCCAGGGTCAGCATGTCGGCGGCACTGCTGGCGCCGGCGGTGGGCAGCAGGGTCGCGGTCCAGGTGATGCCGCCGTCGTTCGAGGCCAGGTTCGAGAGGCTGCCGTTGGGGACGCTCACGTCGTCCGTGGTGAAGCCGGCGACCGCTTCGGTGAAGCTGAAAGTGACGGTGGCGCTCTCGCCGATCCGCAGGGCGGTGTCGGAGATCGTGATGCCGGAACCCAGGGCCGGGCGCACGGTGTCGACGCTGTAGTTGGCGCTGTCGGCCGTGCCCATGCCGGCATTGCCGGCCAGATCGGCAATGCCCGCGTAGTCGAGGGTAAGCGCGTTGGCGGCGCCGCTGGCGCCGGCGGTGGGCAGCAGGGTCGCGGTCCAGGTCAGGCCGCCATCGATCGAGCTCAGGTTCGACAGGGTGCCGTTGGGGACGCTCACGTCGTCCACGGTGAAGCCCGTCACCGCTTCCGTGAAGGTGAAGGTGACGGCGGCGGTGTCGCCGAGCTTGAGCGCGGTGTCGGAGGTGGCGATGGACGAGGCCAGGCTTGGGCGGACGGTGTCGACCGCGTAATTGCCGCTGTCGACCGTGCCGCTGCCGGCATTGCCGGCCAGGTTGGCGATGCCGCTGGTGTCCAGGGTCAGTACGTTGCTGGCGGCGGTGGTAGCGGCCGCCGGGCTCAGGGTCGCGGTCCAGGTGACGCCGCCATCGATCGAACTCAGACCGCTCAGGGCGCCGCTCGGCACGCTGACGTCGGCGACCGTGAATCCGGTGACCGCTTCGTTGAAGACGAAGCTGACGGTGGCGCTGTCGCCGGCCTTGAGCGCAGTGTCGGAGATCGTGATCGGCGCGGCCAGCACCGGCACCGTGGTCTGGACCGCGTAGTTGCCGCTGCTGGCGCTGCCGCTGCCGGCATTGCCGGCCAGGTCGGCGATGCCGGCATAGTCCAGGGTCAGTACGTTGCTGGCGCTGCTGGCGCCGGAGGCGGGCTGCAAAGTAGCGGTCCAGTTGCGGCCACCGTCGCTCGAGGCCAGGTTGGACAGGCTGCCGTTGGGGACGCTCACGTCGTCGACCGTGAAGCCGCTCACTGCTTCGGTGAAGCTGAAGCTGACGGTGGCGCTCTCGCCGATGGTCAGCGTGGTGTCGGAGATCGCAATGGGCGATGCCAGGCTCGGGCGCACGGTGTCGACGCTGTAGCTGCCGCTGTCGACGCTGCCGCTGCCGGTGTTGCCCGCCAGGTCGGCGATGCCGCCATAGTTCAGGGTCAGGACATTGCTGGTGTCGCTGGTGCCGGCGGCGGGCGTCAGGGTCGCGGTCCAGGTGACGCCGCCGTCGCTCGAGGCCAGGCTTGAAAGCGTGCCGTTGGCCACGCTGACGTCGGCGGCGGTGAAGCCGGTCACCGCCTCGGTGAAGTGGAAACTCACGGTGGCGCTGCCGCCGATGGCGAGCACGGTGTCGGAGATCGCGATGCTCGAGGCCAGGCTCGGGCGCACGGTGTCGACGGCGTAGTTGCCGCTGTCGGCCGTGCCGCTGCCTGCATTGCCGGCCAGGTCGGCGATGCCGCCGTAGTTCAGGGTCAGCAGGTTGCTGCTGTCATTCACGCCGGCCGCAGGCGTCAGGGTCGCGGTCCAGGTGATGCCGCCGTCGTTTGACGCCAGGTTCGACAGCGTGCCGTTGGGAACGGTGACGTCGGCGCTGGTGAAGCCGGTCACCGCCTCGGTGAAGACGAAGGTGAGGGTGGCGCCGTCGCCGATCTTGAGGCCCGTGTCGGAGATCGAGATCGCAGTGGCGAGCAGCGGGGCGGTTTGGTCGATCGTGTACGACTGGCCGGCCGTGAAGCCGCCGGAGACGCCCTGGCTGCTGGCGTTGACGATACCGGTGCCGCTGGGATTCAGGTCGAGGCGCAGGGGGCCGTCGCCGCTGATGTTGTCGACGGTGACGGTATAGGTGCTGCCGCTGCCGCTGACGCCGGCGATCGAGCCGCTTACGCCGCTGCCCGTGAGGGTAAAGTCGCTCGCATCGACGCCGGTGACGCTTTCCGAGAAGGTGACGGTGTAGTCGACGCTGGTGGCCTGGGTGAGCGCCTGTCCGGCCCGCTCGATGGCGCTGACTGTCGGCGCCAGCGCAGCAACCAGCACTCCCGACGTCGAGCCGACGTTGTTGAGCGCCGTCGCGACGTCGTTGCCCGCTGCGTCCCTGATGGTGGCGCCGCCCAGCGCGATGCTGGCGCCGAGGGCGACACCGTTGTTGTCCGCCTGGCCGCTCGCGACCGTATAGCGGAAGCTCAGCGCGGTGCTGCCCGAGCCACCCACGTAGAACGCCTGTACCGTCCCGCCGGTGTCGAGTGTGAGCGCGAGCGCCGGCGTCCCGCCAGCCGTGTCGACCACCACCGTCTCGTTGAAGTTGACCGTGAAGTCCAGGTTCTGGCCGGTCCGGTAGGTGGCCGATGCCGGCACCGCCACCGAATTGACGGCCGGGGCAGTATGGTCGAAGGTGTAGGCTTGGCCGCCGGTATACCCGCCCGCGGCGTTGCCGCCCGCGTCGACGATACCGGTGGCGCTGCTCTTCAGGTCGAGTCTCATGGTGCCGTCGCCGGAGATCCCGTTGACCGTGACGGTGTAGGTGCTGCCGCTGCCGCTGACCGAGCCAATGCTGCCGGCCGCGGTTCCGGTGGTAGTCAGCTGGAAGTCGCCGGCGTCCACGCCGCTGACGCTGCTGTCGAAGGTGACGGTGTACTGCACAGCGCTGGCCTTGCTCGGCGTGGCGTTGGCGCGGACGATCGAGTTGACTGCCGGCGCCAGGGTGTCGAAACCGATCGACGGCGCGCTGCCGGAGCCGCCGATGTTACCGGCCAGGTCGGCGTAGCTGCCGGCCGAGACGCCGATGCTGGCCGTGCCGCCGTTGACGCCGTTGGTGGGCGTGAAGGTGGCGCTGCGCGTCAGGCCGGTGCCCGAGATGGCGCTCAGCGTGCCGCCGCTGACGATCACGTCGCCGCTGCCGCCGTTCCAGGTGAAGGTCGCGCCCGGGTCTTCGCTGAAGGTGAAGGTGATGGTCGCGGTTTCGCCGGCCTTGAGGGTGCTCTTGTCGCTGGTGATGGCCACGGCAGGCGAGCTGCGGTCGATCGTGACGTTGAGCGCAGTGCCGACCGCGCTGGTTTGTCCGCCGTTGCTGACCTGGGCGTAGGCCTGGTACACGCCGTCGCTGAGGCTCGCGGCATCGATGCCGCTCACGGTCCAGGCGCCGTTGCCGGTGGTGGCGGAACCGGTGGGGTCGGTGCCGGCATCGTAGACGCCATTGTTGTTCTTGTCGAGGAAGACGCGCACCGTGCCGCCGTTGTCGGCCGGCGCGCTGGTGCCGCTGAAGGACAACAGGGTGGCGTTGGTGATGTTGTCGCTTGTGAGGGTGCCGCTGTCGTCGAGGGGCGCCAGGTCGGGCGCGCTTGGTGGAGCAGGTGGCAGCGTGGCGCTGACGTTGGCGATCGTGATGCTCTCGAACAGCAGGTTCCATGCTTCAGCGCTGCCGGGGTTGTTCGAATAGTCCGGGTTGACGCCGATGGTCCAATTGATCGTAATGGAGGCTACGTTGTTGTCGGAGAAGGCAGCCCCCCCGTTCAGCAGCATACTCGCCTTGAACGGCGTGGTGGTCCCGGGCGAATAGGGGCCTGGCATCGTGTACGTGGAAATCGGGATGCCTAGGGTATCCTTGGTAATGATCTGCAGTGCATTGAGCGCGGAGCTTGATACGTTGTTTTGCCACTCGTACAAGGATAGCGTCAGGTCCTGGAAGCTGAAGGTCTTGGCGACCGCGCCTCCCTCGGCCTTGATGACCATGCTGGCGCTAGCGACGCCTGGACCTGAGTCGAACCAGATCGCTGTGTCCCCCGGATCGCGTGCGATGCCGTTGGAGATGACGAATTTGTCGCCGATCTTCACGAAGCCGGAGCCACCGGAATTGAATGCGCCGATGGTGTCACTGAAATCATAGGTGCCGTTCGCGGTGCCGCTCGGGGCCAGCAAGTTGCTGTAATCGCGCAGCGCGCTGCTTGAAAACGGGCCGTAGGATCCGATGCTCCCGGTCGTCCGCTCGAGCACCCAGTTGCCGCCCAAGACGACGGAGCCCGTTGCATCGGTCGATGCCGCGACGTCGGCGCCGCTGGCCCGCGCCAGTTCGGCGACGAAGGCGGCACCGTCCGTGCCGGCGCCGACGGCGCAGCCGTAGAGCAGGATATCGGCGTCCGGCGCGAGCGCGGCGCGGATCGTCGCCAGCTCGCCGGCGCGGGCCGCCAGCACCTCCGTATTCAGCTGCAGCGTGCCGAGGGAAACCATACCTTCGCTGCCATGAGACACGATGTGCAGGGCATCGATGCCACTGCGCCCCTCGAGCACCTGGGCCATTCGGGCCAGGCCATCTTCACCGGCGCCCAGGAGGTGGACTTCGGTGTCCGGCGCCAGCCCGGCCAGCAGGGTTTGATAGTCGTGAACGTCAGCCTCGATAAATACGATCGCCCGCGGCGCCGTACTCTGCGGCAGGACTTGCGGATCGGCTGGGAAGAGGAGGGGCGACATTGGCTCGGTCATGGCGGGGAGGTCGAATGTAGATGGAGATCATCCCCGGCGGCGCTGGCGCTGCCGGGAGCTGGTACGTCCGGCGGTCAAGGCCTGCTGGGGAACGTGCCTTCCAGGGAGATGATGAAACGCACTGGCAGGTAGGGTTGCATGTTGTTGTGCGGCTGGCCGCTGCCTGCCAGCCCCAGCGCCTGCGCGTGCATGGCCGTATCGGGCGTCGGATCGTAGGCCGGCGTATCGGTTTTGGCCCGGCCGGCCTTGGGCGTCTTGGCCCAGACGGCGGCGGTCGGGTCGGTGGTCGACCCCTGGTCGTCGAATGCCTGCGGCAGGTGGGTGTGGGCAGGCATCTGGGTCTGGTCCAAAGCGACGGCGGCGCTGCCGCCCACCTGGCCGACGATCCGCGGCGTCAAGCCGTTGCCGCTTCCCTGGTGCAGTGGCACGCGGCCGTTCAGGTTCGGCAGCGCGAAGGTCGTCCGGCCGTCGCCGCCGTAGATGGCGCCGATGACGGCGTACAGCACCGAGTGCTGCGCAATGCTCAGCAATTGCCCGTTGCAGTCTGCCCAGCCGTTCGGCGCGTACTGGCCGGTGAAAATGCGTACTTCTCCGATGTATGAATCCATGCTCCGGCTCTCCTTCTTATTGTCGTGGCGGGAAAATACCCGAGATGGCAATGCACAGATTGATTGCCAGGTAAGGCTGCATATTGTTGTGCGGCTGGCTGCCGCCCGCGGTGCCCAGTGCCTGCGGGGCCATCTGGACGTCGGTCGTTGCCGCGTATTCGCTGGCCAGTGCGGCCCAGGCGTTGCCGGAAGGCGAAGGCTGGGAAGGCGGCTGGCCGGAGGCAAGCGCCTGGTGGGTGTGCGCCGGGATTTCCTTGTCGATCAGCGCGTGCGTGGCGCTGCCGCCGGCCGCGCCCTGCGGATAGCCCGGACCGAAGCACAGCGGCGCCTGGCCGCGCAGGTCAGGAAGATTGAAAGTGCTGCGGCCGTCGCCGCCATAGGTCGTCCCGATGATGGCGAACAGCGCCTGGTTTTGCATGATTGGCAGGGTCTGGCCCTGACACGGCATCCAGCCGCGCGGGACCTGGCCGAATGCGAATGCGCGAATTTCACCCAGAAAGAAATCGGACATGGATAATTCTCCTCTCGTGCGCTGCTTAATTGAAGGACGGGAAGATCCCGTTCGTCGCGATGATGAAGGTCAGCGCCATGAAGGGCATCATGTTCTCGTGCGGCTGATTTCCACCGGCAACGCCGATGGCGTTCGGCTTCATTGCGACCAGGGCGGCGGCTCCGGGCTTTTCATAGGCGGTCACGATCGGGGCGGCCCAGAATCTGTTCTCGGCGTTGGCGTCGGTGCCGGGCGCCGAATTTGCATTCACGGAATGGGTATGGGCGCCCATTTCGGCAGTCGTCAGGGTCACGGTTTCGGTGCCGCCGGCCTGGCCGAGGTTATAGTTGATGCCTTGCTTGCTCACGCCAGTGCTGACGGGGACCCTGCCGCGCAGGTCGGGCAGGGCGAAATTTGTCTGGCCGTCGCCGCCATAGGTAACGCCGATCAGCGTGTACAGCGCCTCGTAACCCGAAATCGGAAGAAGTTGTCCGTTACACATCTCCCATCCTTCGGGAGCGTACGTTCCGGCGAACATGCGGATTTCCCCCACATAGCAATCGGCCATTTCTTTTCCTTTTTATAGAAGTAACGAATGCAACATATGAACCGATTCAGTCATGAACCAAATCGAGCGCTGCGAACAAAATTCTAACCATTTTTCCATGGGGAATGTAATGCGAATTGGCAATATGTGGCGTAAGGACACCGAATATTGTCGTTTTGTGGGATTGTGGAGAAATGCGCTGAATACACAGGGGTTTGGCCTCTTCCATTAGTCAGGGAACAAGGCCGCAAAACGTTATTTATGTGTAGGGGATAATGCGCGTAGAAAATCGCTCGCGCGATGCCGTGGATTCAGGCCAGAATCATTGGAGCGCTGCTGTCGGCCATCCGCTAATCTGGCGCCTTCCGCCAGAACAGGTTTTATCGCGGCGAGACGCTGCGATGCTACTTTCGGGGGGAATCGTCGGGCGCGCTCAGTCGAGATGCTCGTGGTCGGAGACGCCCTGTCGCAGGGCAGCCAGCATGCGGCCGCTCAGGGGGCATCGAGCCGGGCGAACAGCGCGGGATAGCGTAGCACCAGGCCGTCGGCGTCCAGTTCGAGCACGGCCTCGAAAGCGCCGATCGGCCCTTCGTACAGGTAGCGGCCGTCCGGCAGCGGCGTATAGGCCTGCTCCAGGCGGCTTGGCGCGAGCGCGGGAACCGGGATGTAGACCACCGCGATGCCGGTGCGTCCCAGCAGCCTGCTGCCCAGGCGCCGGATCGGCAGGGTGTTGGTGAAGGGAGTGGCGGCGATGTCGACGTCGATGCAGCCGGTCAGTTGAGGCTGGTCGGCGCCGTCGCCGTCGCGCCAGCGGCCGCTGCCGTCGCTGGTCAGGACCAGGGACTCGCCCCCGGCCGCATGCACCTCGAGCGAGCGCACGCGCCAGCCGCTGTCGCAGCAAATGCGGTAGCTGCAGCCGAACGGCCCGTCGCCGCAATCGCCAATGACGACCCCGTCGGCGACGATCACCTCGTCCCGGTGGTGCAAGCTCAGGTGTTCCAGTCCGGCGCCGTCCTCGGATCGCCAACGGTATGCGCGCAGCATGTCCGCTCCTCCATCAGGAGCTACGGTAGCACGCTGCGGGTTCCGCTGCAGGATTCGACTTGCGGGCGTTCGCTTGCTGGCGTTTGCGCACGCTGCGGCCCGCAATGGCCCGCAACGAGGGCGCTCAGTCGTTGCGTGGGTAGCGGCGGCGTTCCGTGCGGCGCCGCCGCTCGGGTTGCTCGATGGCGCGCAGCAGGATTTCGCGCGGGATGTGGCAGTTGTCCAGGTAGTCGAGGGCAAAGCGCAGGCCCCGTGTTTCCGCCAGAAACAAGGCGTACTCGGCTGTTACTGCGGTCTCTTCGTCTCGTCGTCGTTGCGGCATGTTCGCTTTCTGCGGGAGACGCCCTGGAGCTGCATCCCGCTTGTCCGGTCGGCAGAGCTTGCGCTTGCCTGGCCAGTAATCCGCACAGTAGTCCGATCTCATACCGGCTTGTTGTCAATAGTATATCGACTGCCGGGGTCCACACGCTTGATCTTGTTAGCGATTGTTACATTTAACGATTGCCGCCGCCCATGCGTTGACACGATCCGAACCTGGCGGCGCCGGCTGGCGCGGCGACGGTATTTACTGGCGCAGCAGGCGGCGGATCGTGCCCGCCAGGTCTTCGGCCGAGAACTTGGCCACGTAGGCATCGGCCTGCACGTTCTTGACGTGCTCCTCATTGGTGGTGCCCGACAGCGAAGAATGGATCACCACCGGCAAGCTGGAAAAACGCGCGCTCTTCTTGATGTTGCGGGTCAGGGTGAAGCCATCCATTTCCGGCATCTCGAGGTCGGTCAGCACCAGGGCGACCTTGTCGTGCACGCTCGCCCCTTCGGCTTCGGCGCTGGCGGCGATGCTATGGAGCTGGTCCCAGGCTTCCTTGCCGCTCTTGGCCATGATGAAGGGCAGGCCCATCGCTTCCAGGCCCTGTTCGATCAGGGCGCGCGCCACCACCGAATCGTCGGCGGCGAGCACGACCGAGCCTGGCTTGATCCTGATCTTCGCGCCGACCGTCTGCTGGTTGATCTCGGGTGCGGAATCGGGGTTCATGCTGCGCAGGATGGTCTCGACGTCGAGCACCTGCGCCAGGCGCCCGGCCTGGCCGCTCTCGTCGGGCAGGCGGGCGATGCTGGTGACCATGCCGCTGCCCGCGGCGTGCTCGGCCGACATCACCTGGTTCCAGTCCAGGCGGACGATTTCCTCTACGCTTTCGACGGCAAAGGCCTGGGTGGTTCGGGCAAATTCCGTGACCAGCATGATGTTCAGGCCGGTCTTCGGCTTGACCCCGGCGATCGCCGGCAGGTCCAGCACCTGGATGATCTGGCCGCGCAGGTTGACCACGCCCAGCACGTGCGGCATCGCGCCGGCCACGGCGGTAATCTCGGGCATCGCCACGATCTCGCGGATCTTGAACACGTTGATGCCGAACAATTCGCTACGTTCGCCGTTCTCGTCGCCGCCGAGGCGGAACAGAAGCAGTTCGAACTTGTTGGTGCCCGTCAGATTGCTGCGCTCGTCGACTTCCTGTTGAACCGATTTCATATTTCGCCGTTAAAAATAGTGCCGATAGGCAAGCATTTTACGTGCGAAACATAGCTGTGCGTAAAGACTGACGCAAGTTCCCGGTGATTTTTCACATCCCGCTTCCGGAAAACAACACATCGCCGGTTCCGACTGCTCAGCGCGCCAGTTCCGGGATGCCCGCAGTCCGGGCCGGCGTCCCGCGGTCCGGCGCGACGAAGGCCAGGCCCTCCTCGAAAGAGCGCAGGATCATGTCGACATAGGCCTCGACCAGCGCGCGCTTGGGCAACTGCTCGTCGTAGGGCAGCAGCACCGTCACCATCAGCGCTTCGGGCAGGTCGGCGCGCAGCTCGGCGACCGCGGTGCGCCAGGCCTCGAAGTTGTCCTGGCGCGGATAGGTGATGAACACGGTCGAGACCAGTTGCGGCGCGCCGCCCTCGGGGTGTGCCGACGGCGAGCCGACCACCACGCTGCGCGCGTCGACATCGCCCTCGCGCAAGGCCCGCACCAGCAGTTCGGTCAGGAACTCGTCGCGCTCGGATGGCAGGCCGGCGCACAGGACGATCGAGCCGTGCGGCACGTCGAGCGAACCCTGCCAGCGGCCGAAGCGTGCCTCGCGCATCTGGCGCAGGTGGGCGCCGATGTTCGCGTCCAGCAAGGGAACCGGCTTGCGGCGGCCGCGCGCGCCGCCGTCCGCGGCCGAGGCCACGGTGTCGGCAATGTTGGCGATCACCGCCCGCATGCGGGCTTCCTGGGCCTTGTCGATGGAGCCGGTGCCGAGGTCGGAGACCGCCATGCGCAGGCCCGGCAGCAGCACATGGTCGCAGTAGCGGGCGAAACTGTAGCGGCGCACGTAGGCGCGCGCGTCCTTGGTCAGTTCGTCGGCTTCGCCGGCCAGCACGCGCTGGTGGAAGCGTTCGGCGTCGGACATGTTCGGCGCGTCGCCCAGCAGGATGGTGATCGGCGCCAGCGCCCGCACGTGGCGCCCGGCCACCACCAGGCACAGGGTGAGCGGGGTCGACAGCAGCAGGCCGACCGGCCCCCACAGCGCGCCCCAGAACAGTGCCGAGACGATCACCGCCAGCGGCGACAGTCCCGAACTGTGTCCGTAGACCTTCGGCTCGATGAAGTTCGCCAGCACCAGCTCGAAAGCCAGGAAGATCGCCATGCAGGTGAGCGCCAGCGACCAGCCCGGGTCGATGGCGGCCACGAACACGGCGATGATGGCGCCTGCCAGCAGGACGCCCAGGTAAGGTACGAAGCGCAGCACGCCGCTGAGCACGCCCCACAGGATGGCATGCGGCACCCCGGCCAGCCAAAGCGACACGCCGATCAGGGTGCCGAAGGTGGCATTCACGATGAATTGCGAAAAGAAGAAGCGCGACACGCCCTGGGCGGCGTCGCCCAGCGTGCGGATGGTTCGGCTCACCTCGGCCTGGCCGGCCAGGCGCACCAGGCGGTCGCGCAGCGAGCCCTGCTCGAGCAGGATGAAGACCAGCAGGATCAGGACCACGCCGGCCTCGCCGATCGGCCCCCACACCAGGTTGATGACGCGTCCCAGGGTGTCCTTCATGGTGCGCGGCGTGCGCACCTCGACCGGGAGCGGCTGGTTGGGCGTGACCACCAGGTTGCCGCGGCGCACGCGCGCCGCCTCGGCCGCCGGGACCGGCGCCACCGCGCTCAGCTCGGCCTCGATGCGGGTGATCGGGCGCTCGATGAGCTCGCGCACATTGGCCACCTTGGTCTTGATCGCCTTGCGGTACTGCGGAAGGTCGCGCGTGATCGTCACCAGCTGGTCGAACAGCACCGCGCCGACCCCGCCGACGCAGGTGCCGACCACGGCCACCGACAGCAGGACCGCCGGCATGCGCGCCAGGCCGATCCGCGTCATGCTGCGCACCAGCGGCGCCAGGACCAGGCTCAGGATCAGCGCCAGCGCCAGCGGCTCGAGCACTTCACGTCCGAAATAGAGCAGGGCGACGACGCAGGTGGCGCTGACGACGGTATTCGCCGTCAGGCGCAGGGATGGTGGCTGGACATTCATGCGGAACCTGCTCGCTGGGTGGAAATGAAAACCGATTATGTATAAAGGAAAATGTCTCTTTAGCCAAGTATTTCGGCATTGACCGATTCCGCCGTCACCGCGCGGCGTCCGGGCAGTGCGGATCGACGGCGCCGGACGACGAAAAAAAAGCCAGCCCGAAGGCTGGCTCGTGCGTACCCGGCCGGTGGATGGCCGTGAAGGATTACTGCAGCAGCGACATGACCATCGAGGACATGCTGTTCGACTGCTTCAGCATGGCGGTACCGGCTTGCAGCAGCATCTGGTTCGAGGTCATGTTCGCGCTTTCGGTCGCGAAGTCCACGTCCATGATCAGGCCGGCCGCGGCCTTGCTGTTGGTGCTGATGTTCGACAGGTTGTTGTACACGTGCTCGAGGCGGTTGGCGGCGGCGCCCAGGCCCGAACGGACCTTGTTGACCGATGCCAGTGCGGTTTCCAGCTTGGTGATGGTGCCGTTGGCGGCGCCGGCGCCGGTCAGTTCGGCGCCGGTGGTGGCGGCCGAGTAGTTCGCGGTGGCAGCGCTGACGTCGGTGACGATCGAGCTCACGTCGGCGCTCAGGTCGACGCTCATGGTTTCGCTTGCCGATGCGCCGATCTGGAAGGTCATCGACGACGCGACGGTGCCGCCCACCAGCAGCTTGGTGCCGCCGAAGCTGGTGTTGTCCAGGACGTTCGCCAGTTCCAGGCCCAGCGCATCGTATTCCGACTGCATGGCGGTCTTGTCGTCGTCGGTCGACGAGGCGTCGGCGGCCTGGGTTGCCAGGTCTTTCATGCGGACCAGCATGTTGCTGACTTCGTCCAGCGCGCCTTCGGCGGTCTGCAGCATCGAGGTCGAGTTCTGGGTGTTGCGCATGGCGACAGCCATGCCCGAGGTCTGGGCTTTCAGGCGCGAGGCGATCTGCAGGCCGGCGGCGTCGTCCATTGCCGAGTTGATGCGGTAGCCGGTCGACAGGCGGGTCATCGAGGTCGACAGCGAGCTCTGGGTGCGGCTGATCGAGTTTTGTGCGGACAGTGCGGCGTTGTTGGTGTGAAGGCTCAGCATGGTTAGCTCCTAGGGAATTCGGTTCGTGGTCGAGTGCGTCACTCGCTCTCACCAGTACAAGGCGACCGGTTTCTCCAGGGCATTAAGTTCTTTACGGAAATATTTTTTCATGGCTGTTTTTTATTGCCAACAGTGCAAGTTCGCACGTCCAGACACCTATTGCCCGCCGCGCTTGAAGGATGCGACTGGTGTCTTGCCATTCTGTTACGGTAACACGGCTGCCACGAGCGTGGCCGCGCCACGCGCCGGCTGCCGCCCGCGAGCGCTCGGTGCCGGTGCGCTCCGATGACATCGGCGGGCCGACCCCAGACGAGAAGAGGCTCGTCGTGAAGGGGGCGCACAGCGACCATGCACTGCGCGCGAACACGCGTATTCGAGGCAAACGCTGGCACGGCAGCGGGCTGTCGGGGACATGTCAATCCAGGCAACACACCAACTCAGGAGGCATCATGGACGAGCAAGCGCATGGCAAGCATATGGGAATGGGCTGGGGGAAGTTCGCAGCGATGATCGTGACCTCGGTCGTCATCATGTGCTTCCTGATGTATCAGTTGGTGTACAGCGCCGACCATGTCTTTTTCGCCGTCAACCGGCTGGTGGCATCCCTGGTGATGGGATGCGTCATGACCGTCGTGATGCTGGGCTTCATGTGGTCGATGTACAAGGGCACCGGGACCAAGATCGCAGTCGTGGTGGTCGCCGCCATCGCCGCCATTGCCTTGCTCGCCGCTAACCGCGCGCAGACGTTCATCGACGACCTCCGGTTCATGAAGTCGATGATCCCGCACCATTCGATTGCCATCAACAATGCGCGCAAGGCGAGCATCAGCGACCCGCGCGTGCGCAAGCTGGCTGACGGGATCATTGCTTCCCAGGTCAAGGAAATCGCCGAGATGAAAGCGCTCATCCAGGATATCGAGGACAAGGGCGAACGCGGCGACACGCCGCTGCCGCCACGTTCCACCGCGCTGACACCGGAGATGGCGCAGCAAGTGCGCGACGCTGTGCGTTAGGGCGCCATCGGTCTACGCCGGAATCCAACCGGCACCGCCAGCTGGTGGGCGGTTTCAGTCCTCGGGGTCCGGTTTGACGCGCGCAAACCGGTAGTCGGCAGCGGAGCGCTCGAGCGCCAGGCCGAGCGTGTCCTTGAGCGCATCGGGCGCTGCACCCTCGGCCAGTTTGCGCTGGGCGAAGGTGTTGCGCAGAGTGCGACCGCCGGCCCGCGACAGGTCGATGCCGGCGCGTTCGAACGTGGCCCGGACCTGCATGTAGACGGTTTTCTTGATCATCTTGCGGCCCTCGGTATTGGCAGGGAACACCAAGTCGCCCGGAATACCCATCCTGGCGCGCTCGCCCAGCCAGGCCTGCAGCTCGACCGCGCCCTCGCGCGGGAGGAGGGTCACGTGTTCGTGGCTCGTATCGTGCTTTTCCCTCGGGGTGACGGTCAGTTCGATGGCGCCGTCGAGGTCGGCCTGCTGCCCGATCTCGCCGAGCAGCAGGCCGATCGCCTCGGACACCCGCAGCCCCGCCAGCGCCATCACCAGCTGCATGGCCCGGTCGCGCCGGCGCTTCCAGCCGTCGAAGGCGGAAGTGCGGCGCACGCGTGCCGGCGCGGCAGGCAGGGCGTCGAAGAAGCGGCGCAACTGGTCGTCCGACAACGCCCGGGTAGGGGCATTGCGCATGAATTCGGCCGGACCGGTGGCCAGGATGGCCTCGCGCGCCGGGTTCGGATTCATTTCGAGATGCTGGTAGCAGCGCTCGAGCAGGCGCAGGTAACGGTAGGCGATCTTGCTATTGATGACCGGGCCGTTCTCGTCGCTGCGATTGATGAAGCGCCTGATGTCGGACTTGTCGACGGCGGAGAAGGTCTTTCCTTGTTCGCTCATCCAGTTGCAAAAATTCCCGAACATGAAGCGATAGGTCGCGACGGAGTGCGCCGAGAGCGTCTTGAACTTGTTGTCGGCCGGCAGGCGCTTGGCGGTTTCGGCAAAGTCGAGGCTGACGATGAAGGCATCGAAGGCCATGACCGGATTGGCGTCCCAGGTAGTGCGCTTGGTCATGATCTGAATGGAGTGAGGTGTAGAGCACTATAACCCAAAAAAGTAACTAACCAACTAGATTCCTCAATAAACCTAAAAACCCGCCATCAGGGCTGCGGGTGGGTGGATACTCCAGGGGGCGGTAAAGAGTGGTCAGGGCAAACCAGCCAGGCAGTGACGCCGGCAGCGCTATCTGCGGCAAGGTGCTGGCCGAAAGCAGGCGCCGAGCTTGCAGTGGCAGAGACTGCGAGGCATTTCAGCACAGTACGCCAAGCAGGCGAAAGCGCAGGATAACGTAGACAGCTGAAAGGAACGAAAAAAGATGAACAGTATTCCTAAAAACTTGAATGACGAGCAGGCCGAGATCATCACAACCTTGTCGCAGGATGCGGCACGTTTGCTCCGCGATGCAGCTTCGCCGTCACCGATTTCGACACCTGGCAGTTACTCGATCATTGCCGGGCGCATCGGTGACGTGCTTCGTGCATGCGGGGTCGAGGAGTAACGGAAAAATCATGACATGCAGCTTGCTCCCAGCTGGCAGGCTGTTCAAGGATGGAGTTCGCTCAGGCATGTATTTTTCAGGTGTCAATCGCGTCCGTGACGAGGTGGCCGCTCGGGGCCGACACCCATCGATCGACGCGGTCAGGGCGGTGTTGGGCGAGACGGGGTCCAGGACGACGATCCTTAAACACGTGCGCAAAACCGAGGTCGAGGAGGGCGGCGCGACACAGGCTGTCAGTGATGCGATCCTCGCCCTGGCGCCGCTGCTGGCGGAGCAGCTGAAACGGAATGCTACGGCTGAGCTCACCGAGCTGAGGGCGCGGATGGACGATCGGCGCGGCGCTGACGAAGGTGCCCGGTCTGAACTGAAAGTACGGCGCGGCGAAGCGCGACGGGCTCTGCAAGGCTGAACTGATCCACCGCCGCGCTCCCTGGAAAACACGTGAAGCGGTTGAACTGGCCACGCCGGAATGGGTTTCCTGGTTCACCCACTATCGCTCGCTCGAACCGCTCGGCTATATACCGCCGGCCGAAGCTGAGGCAAACAATGACAAGCAGTTGAGCGGTGAGGCCATCCCGGCCTGACGCATACTAATCGGCGTCTACGAAAGCCGGGGCGTTTCACCCTGCAGGTCGGGGCTTAGCCGTTGAGGTAGGCGATATCCTGTCGCTAGCCCATAAAAGGGAGAATGTAAGACACATGAAAAAACTGTTCATCTTTACCCTGGTAGCTGCATCCGCCTTCGCAGAAAGTGCGCTTGCTGCCGAAAACTGCAAGAATCCGCAATCTCAGTTGGCGATGAATACTTGCGCCGCAAAAGACTATGAGCGTGAGGATGCTCGCTTGAACAAGACCTATAAGGAACTTGTAACCAAGCTGGAAAAGGACCGCCGCGAGAAGATTAAAGAAATTCAAATCGCATGGATCAAGTACAGGGATCTGCAATGCGACTTCGATTCGGCGGGCTATGAAGGCGGCACGATGTACTCGTTGGTCCGCTCTAGCTGCTTGTCTCAGATGACGAGGGAACGTACCAAAGACCTGAAAGCGATGCTGGAAGAGGCAGCAATGTAAGTTCGTAAACGCCACAGCCAGCTATATCACGCAGCTGTGGCGTCGTCACGGAAGAGCCCCAGCAGTATCCAATGCCCGCCACGAGCGGGCAGCGGCACTGAGAAGGTCGGCACGGTGCAGGTTACGATGAATTGAGAGGACGACAGTATGCCCAGCTTTCTGAATGAAGTGACTTATGCGATTGACAGTGACAACAAACAGGATTGACCATCGAGCATTTCAAAGGCAGATCAGGGACTCACACGAGATAATCGCGGCATACCGCGGAGCAGCGCGTGCTTGATGTGAATGGCAGGCTGGCCGACGCCGAACGGCACCAAGCGTCGCTGGAAGAAAAGCGTAGACATTCGCGGGACGCCCTGGAACATTTCGTACGGCGGCCAAGGAACAGCGCGAACAGGAGCAACGCCGGCACGAGCATCAGGTCCATGGGCTGCAAATGGAACTGAAGCAGGCGCAGCTTGCGTTTTCGCTCAAGCAGGAAGAGTTGACGCGATTGAACAAGGTGGCGGCCGCGCTCGCGTCCGAACTCGGTTCGGTCAAGCAGGCTCTGCATCTTGAACGTGAAGCCAGCCGCAACCAAGCGAAGAAGATCGAGCAACTGCAGGCCGTCGAGGCGCGGGCTGCCGTGCTCGAGGCACAACTGGTCGACAGCAGGACGCGGTTGGCTGGAGCTGGGGAAACGGCCGCGCGCGCGGACATCGCGTCCGGCGAAGTGCGGCGGCAAATCTCCGCGCTCGAAGTGGAACTGTCTGCGGCGAAAAGTGCAATCGCGTTGGAAGAACGCTTGGCGAAGCTGGACAAAGCGGTAGCGGTTGGATGCAAATTTGTGAGAGATATACGGGCAGCGCAATCTAACAGTTTTACTTCCAAAGATCTAACAGCTTTGCTTCTGAGATCTGCAGCTACAGCGTGCCCCAACCCAGCATGCAAGACGTCGCATAATCTATATTATGTCAAATCCGATCTTGTTTGAACACGCGAACACCGGCAGTACTGCCATCCGGCGAACTAAAAGTGTACATTTAGACGAACTAAATGTGAGACTCCCCGAAGGCTGCGAACTAATTTTGAGACATTCACCGAGTACAGCTAGCCTCCTCAGCTCTTTGGAGGTTGTCTTCTGCGACATGACATTGTCTCGCCGCTGTGAAATCCAGTTGGCATGACGGACGGGCCTGCGCGTGATACTGCAAGCTATGCTCATATGCAGGACGCGTAGCCGTGGTTCACCACTGCTGGACGTATGGCGGGAACGTTTATTGAGAGATCCCACCAGGTTGTAGACTATCTTTGGCTGAGCATTGCCGCGTAAGCATCCTGCTCCGAGCATAAATGGGGCTGGCGCCTGCTCGGGCATGGGCCGAGCTACGGTGGGGTCGCGTGCGTTCTAGGTCACGGTTTTGCTTATGCAGCGGCGTGGTGTTCAAGCGGTGCCACGCTGCAGTTGAAACGATTAGCGAAGTGCTAGAGCGGATCGGGCAAACGGGTGGTTCCTTCGGTTTTTCCGGTTACTTCGCGTTGTTTATACCGTACCCGCGCGTTGTCAGCAGCGGTTGTAAACTGATACAGGCAGCGATTGAAAACTGATACACCATTTTGAGAAGATGGCCGCTTTGCGGAGCGGCCTTGAAACCCAAAGAGGTGTACGTGGAAATTCAACTCCTGAAGAGGCATGGGTTAAGCCTTCGGCAGATCGCCGCCGAGGTAGGCTGCGCAGTGAACACGGTACGCCGGCATCTGGCCCTGGAGGCCGTGCCGAAGTACGAACGCAAGGTCAAACGCCAGACGAAGCTGGCGCAATTCGAGCAGTACCTGAGAGATCGGCAGCAAGCCGCTCAGCCCGACGTGATTCCGGCCACCGTGCTGTACCGCGAGATCGCCGCTCGCGGCTACGAGGGCGGCATGAGCCAGTTGAGGGCCTTTCTGCGCACCTTGCGCCCGGCGCCTCCAGCCGACCCGGTGGTGCGTTTCGAGACGGCGATGGGCGAGCAGCTGCAGGTGGACTGGGTCGAATTCCGTAAAGGCAGCGCACCCTTGCACGCGTTCTGCGCGACGCTCGGCTTTAGCCGGGCGAGCTACGTGGAGTTCGTCAGCAACATGAAGGTGGAGACCCTGATCGCTTGCCACGAGCGCGCCTTTGCGGCGTTCGGTGGCGTGACGCGGCGGGTCCTGTACGACAACATGAAGACGGTGGTGCTGGAACGCGATGCGTACGGCGAAGGCGAGCACCGCTTCCACGCCGGCTTCCTGGACTACGCCAGGCATAGCGGTTTCGTGATCAAGCTGTGCCAGCCGTACCGGGCCAAGACCAAGGGCAAGGTCGAACGATTCAACGGCTACCTGCGTCGTTCGTTCTACGTGCCGCTGGCGAGCCGGCTCGCGCAGAGCGGCCAGAAGCTCGACGTCGTGACGGCCAACGTGGAAGTGGCCCACTGGTTGCGCGACGTGGCCAATGCGCGCATCCACGGAACAACCGGAGAGCCGCCAGCCGAAGCATTGAAGCGGGAGGTGGAGCACCTGCAAGCGCTACCGGCACCGTGGCGGGCGGACATCGCGGCAGCCAGGCCGCAAACGAGTACTGCAGCACCTGCGGCGCCGCGGCCGGCGGCGGTGGTGGAGCGGATCGCGCAACCGTCTCCAGTACAGCATCCGCTACAGGTGTACGACGCGCTGCTGGTGCGGGTTACTGAAGGGGTGGCGGCATGAACCTGCAGCATGAGCGTATCGCGGCGTTGTGCGAGAGCCTGAACCTGCCGTTCGTGGCACAGGGCTATGGCGCCGCAACCCAGAAGGCGGCGAAGCAGGAGATGGCCTACAGCGACTTCCTGGAGGGGCTCTTGAGGGAAGAAGCCGCCGGACGCAACGTACGCAAGCAGAGCATGATGACCAGGCTGGCCGGGTTCCCGGCAGTGAAGACGCTGGACGAGTTCAACTATGACTTCGCCAAAGGCGTCAAGCGCAGCCAGGTCGAGGAACTGGCCGGCCTGGGCTTCGTTGAACGGCATGAAAACGTGGTGCTGGTCGGGCCCAGCGGCGTAGGCAAGACGCACCTGGCAATGGCACTGGGCTACAAGGCCACGCAGGCAGGCATCAAGACGCGCTTCACGACGGCGGCCGACTTGATGTTGGCGTTGTCGACGGCGCATACGCAGAACAATCTGAAAGCGGTGATGCACCGCGCGATCAAGGCGTATCGGCTCTTGATCATCGACGAGATCGGCTATTTACCGATGAACCGGGAACAGGCCAACCTGTTCTTCCAGGTGATCGCGGCCCTGTATGAGCGTAGCAGCCTGATCGTGACCAGCAACCTGCCGTTCGGGCAGTGGGACACGACCTTCGCGCAGGACACGACGCTGACCGCGGCCCTGCTCGACCGGCTGCTGCACCACGCGCACATCGTGCCGATTGCAGGGGAAAGCTACCGGCTGAAGCACCAGCGCCAGGCCGGGATGATGAGGGGGAGCGATGTTGCAGAAGTTGGCTGAACGCGGACGGTGTTCGGCAACGGCGGTGTATCAGTTTTAAATCGCTGGCACGACGAAATCTGTATCAGTTTTCAATCGCCGTTGACACGCGTCGATCAGGTCGTCGTCTGGGTGCCTTCATTGCTTGGCCAGCCATTACCTGATTTAGTGCCTTTCGCACGGCTCGCGTGGGGATGGCGACACCACACATCGTCTACGAAAAGAATCCCTGTCCTGGCATAAGCAACCTGTCAAAAAAGACGAACTCGACATTATAAAACCTAATGTCGAGTCACTTTGAGGTCCACTACTCGACGCTGGATTGATACCAATCGCCACTAGCAAAGGGCGTAAGATTCGCCTACCAAATGGCGCAGCTCATATCTTTCGCCCCAACCTGATTGGTGCACCGCTCTTTTCCAAAATTCGCGATCCATAATTATGTTTTCGCCATCGCGCGCAGCGCCTTCCTTCAGGGCGTGTTCGATCGTTTTAGCGAAATAGGACATCGGCACTTCTGTCCTGGTATCCGCGCCGGTGGTCCGATCTGCCTCGACGAATTCCTGCCATAGGTCGCCTGCGTATGCTGCCAGACGGAAGCCGTTCAGATAAGCCTGAGGTAAGAAAAAACGGGTATGAGACCAGCCGCTATCGCGCGGAAAGCAGTCGTTGTCGAAAGCCTTGAGGCAGTGCTCGATTTCCGTTATCGAACGCATGCCGTGTAGCTCAAACGCTTCCGTTGGTACGCTGGGAACGAACGTGGGGAAGTCGCTTGCGTATGCAACACGCTTTTGTTTAAGAGTTCGTACGCGCGGATGACCAACAAGGACACTAAGTAATCGAATCCCGTTGTTCTTGAGTCGGTCCTGCAGGTTGCGCAGCGTATTTTCCGTGGTCGGATCCAATAACTGTGATTCGTCAATCCAGAGGACCAATGAGCGCTGGCCTGCCCGCTCGATCAGCTCCATAACGTGTTTTTCTAGGAAAAGACGCTCACGCCCAGGTGCGCCACTGACGGCCCCAGCGTGCACTTCCAAAAATCTAACATCTGGAAATTTAGCAGGTAGGTGTTCGGTGACATATCGTATGGCATATGTTTTGCCGATGCCGGGCGGTCCAAATATGACTGCCTGCTGTACACCTTGGTTAATCCACGCGGCAACACGGTCCGCCAATTCCTCCGCCTGCAGCGTTGAACAACTGTACGTGCGAAGGCGGACAGGATGTTTTTCGAAATCGATCGGGCGAGTTGTCGAATCCGCTTCCGGCACTGAAGAATTCGTCTGGGGGGCACCTTGGCCGTTGCTGTCTTGTAGAACAGTCATACGCTTTCCTTTCAGATGTCTAAGCGAAGCGAATACAAAGCTGCCTGGTCTTGACCAGATGATAACCTGGACTTGCAGTTAGGTGGCCGCTTCGACAGCGTTAAACCAACGATTCTTAGCGGAGCGACGGGTCGGCCCTCCAATGAGGATAGGCGGACAGTGCTTGAAGCTTACTTACTTCTTACCCTGCCACGACGCAGTCATACAGCTGGCTTTGCTTTAGCCCGGCGCGTGATGCGAATTTTCCCCTCCGAACTTGGTTTTGCTGCGCGTGCCGACGCAGAGGGACGGCGGTTTAGCTGTTCACGAAGGATCTCCGCGCGTGCCCGCTCGACCGCGATCTGCCCAGTCAAATCCGATATGGCGACCTGCAATTGCTCGGCCTTGTCTCGAGCAATGTCCCTCTCATTGATTGCGGCTTTCAGCTTCTCTTCTAGCGCGGCAAAGTCTCTGGCCTGCTTCGCCGCTTCGATCCGAGCATTCGTCAGCTCGGACTGGAGTCGCTGCGTTGACGTCGCAGACAGGCTTCGCTCTGACTCGAGAGCCTTCTCCAGTTTGTTTGCGGTCGTACGTTCGCGATCGATTTCGACCAGGGCGCGGTGTTCCAACGCAGCGAAGCGCTCCTCGGCGTGCGCAATCCGCGCCGTAACCCGCTCGATCTCCTCAGCGTGTTGGATACGCGTTACCTCAAGCCGCCGCTCCGCTTCCGAAACAGCGTGACGAGCATCCGAAAGCCTTGCGTTCATCTCGGCAGTTGCCGCCAAACTGACGGCCGCCTCTTCACGCAAGTTCGCGTTTTCTCGGAAAGCGGTCTCCAGTTTTGCGGTGAGGATCTGCCGTTCTCGATTGGCGTTATCGAGTTGATCCTGGACAGTCTGTCTATCTTGTAGTGCCGAGTCACGTTCTTGCACTGCTGCCTGCCGAAACTGGTCAAGAGACTGGTCAGCCGCGGTCCGGGCCGAGCTCCAGAGCTTTGACACCAGATCGCCGGCGGCCTGCGCCAAGTCGACAGGCAGATCAGGTTGACCCAGATCCACCTTGCCCGACCGGCGTAGATCGGCCCAGAAAGCGCGCAGCGCCTCGGTCGGGGCCGACATGCTCCCTTTACGAACTAGCTGATACAGCTTATTGGCGGTCGGTGTAACGCCGTACCGGAAAAACATGACGATGCATACCTCCCTGTAGAGGTCAGGGGTCCGCGGATGCTCCGCGCGCAGCTTTTCCACATCCGCCTGCAATGCGGCGTCTAGATCGTTTTGCTCCGGCATAAGGCCCTCCGTATGTTCTAATATTACTACGTATTACATTAGATTTACGATCCCCTACCTCGGAAATATGACATTATTCTTATAATGTCAAACCTGGCGGCTGCCACGCGGGGGAGGTTCGCCCCGCCGTTTGTTCTCCGTCCGGCAGCAGCGCAAATCTCAGCTCTCATGTGGAAGTGCTTAGTTGTATGCGCAGTCAACGTAGAGTCCAAATTGACAATGCGAAAGGTAGCTCTATACCTATTTAGCTGGTGGTTATGCTAAGGACTGTTCGCTGATCTATAATCAAGTAGGACGATTCCTACGAGTCGCTCCGCAGCTCATGTGTTTCTAAATAACATTAACTTGATGTGGAGAATGTGTATGGCGCTGTACAAATTTGGTCAACGGTTGACGCAAACTAACGATGCGGCCTTCGACGGTACGCATACCCCCGGAACCGCTGCGCCTCATCCAGGGATCTATCGCTGCACCTCGTGCGGCGACGAGATTGCTATCGCGGGCGGCCACATCTTGCCGCCCCAAAATCATAGGCAGCATAATCCGCAAAGCGGCGACATCCGTTGGCAGTTGCTCGTTTATCCCGTTCAGCAGAAGTAAGTAGCCTGGGGCATGCTTCATGAGCTGTGCCGACAGACTTAGTCGGCGCAGCTTTCCGAAAATTCCCTACCGCCCAGTCGATAGATCGGTCACCAGGTCCATACAACGACCTTCCAAGTCTGTCGAATTCGTCGCGGAAGAAAGGTCGTACCGGCGGGCTGCTATGCCTTAGACAAACCGTTTTGAGCATTAAGCTAGAGTGGGCTGCCGCAGTTATTCTCGAGGCTCGCTGGCGACTCCAAGCCTCGGGTCAAAACCAGCGCCCTATTGCTAATGTGAGGCCGAAGCATCACTGCAGGTCGCTCCTGTCAACTGGTCTCACAGAGCTCAGTACCGGCCTGCACGGGTTCTCCAGCCCTGCCCTTGCCTGGATCTCCATGGCAGCACGGAGGGTCTGCAGTACAAGTGCGCTTCGGTTATCAAATGACGCGGCTGTTGCCAGTACATCGTCCGTCACGGCACCATCGAACCACTCCCGCGATCGCACGTCTACGCGCCAAGCGGCAAACTGCTTTTTGATTACACTCTCCCTGCGCAACGCTTCGGACTTGCTGCCGCCCACAAGGAATGCCCGGCTGCGCTCCAAGTCGAACACCTCCGCGACTGCACGGTACGGCAAGGTGAATGCCGAGACGCGGGTCGGCCACCGGTCATTCCGATCTTGACCTCGGTCCCGTCCAGCCGGCACAGTACATAGAAACAGTACACGGGAATGCGGACCGGGGCGAAAACGGCGACCGGAACTCTGAGGTTGTACCACTTCAATAGTGTCGAGACGAACGGCTGTTGTCCGGGCCAACGGTTTTGGGACTTGTCGACGCTCTTTCGCAGCTTGGCTTCACCGATCCGATTGACGAGCCAGAATAGGAGTGCACGGCCCATGTCGTTCTCGACCATTAATTGAACCGATCTGGCGGCAGCTCTTCGACTACTGGAGTTCGCTCGACAACGGTTCTAGCCGCTCGTGTAACCGTATTAGCTCTCACGGTGGCGACCTCCCTCCCCTGTCGTTGCATCGCAATATCGCGTCGTCTTTCCCACCCATCTTCGCACTCCCAAATGACGGATATTTGATGGGAGACCAGCAAGTTCGGGCGCGCGGCGGGGCGGATCGCGCGCATCTGGCAACGCCTCGAAGTACACTAGTAAAGATTCTGCGCCCAGAGGTTGTCTTAGGTCCGTGTTACCCATGGTAGAGTAATATTTTGATGGGGCCAGCCGCACAGCCAGCTGTGGCCGACCGATAAGCCAGTAACGAATAGTTCGAATCATGGACAAGATTAAGGTGAAGTACCGCTTCACGAGAGCCAATAATTCGGTCGCTGCTTTCCTGAGTAGCAACCGCGCGAGCACAGACGCACTCACTGCGCTACTCCGTTGGAAGGCCGGTTCCTCTGGGCGAGATTTTGTGAGGCTCGTCGACGAGGATGACTACATCGATGTCGAGGTCACATGCGACCCCGCTGACAAGGCCGCCGGCGCACAACTTGAGATGGAATCCGACAAGGTGGGCGTCGAAAGAAATGTTCTGACCTAAGCTGGCACTACTGAATATGGGTGAAGCAAAGTCCGCATACCTCGTTGACGTCGTTGAGGTCGACCGTGACAGGCGTGTCCGTTGCCAAGCCGAGGGATGTGGGCATTCGGTCTATGCCCGCATTCACATCTTGCTGGTCGGTGCACAGTTCCAGGTATTGGGAGGCAACTGTTTCCAGCGCCTGTATGGCCGGGTTCTGCAAGATGCGAAGTCGTACTATGGCGGCTCCGTGGGCTCGCCAACCCGGCTGGATGAGGACATGAGACTGCTGCTTGCAACGAACACCGCAGAGTTTGTCGGGCGGTTGGAAGCCAGGAGGCTCGAACTCGAGGCGTTAGCCGAAACCAGGCCAGCTCTGGTCCAGAACAAGGCCGATCGTCCGGCAGTGCATGACGAGGTTCCGCCAGCGGCTACCGGCGGCGAAGACCCCTCCTCTCGTCAACGGAGCCCAGTCGGTAAGGCTGGGTTCGATCCACCGAGCTTCGTGTACGTTTTCGATGATCCATCGGTGGCCGCGTACGAAGGCCGAGCAGTGCTTCGATGGCAGTGGCTCAAGGACAAAGCAACCGTTGCTTCGCGCCTGGCCGCATACAAGGCAAGTCCAGCTCCAGGCACGAACCAGGACATCGTAGCCAGGTGCTACGAGCAATTTGCGCACAAGACGCCGTACCTGTTCGCTCTCGCCGTAGAGTACGTTCATTTCATGCCGAAGAAAAACACTCTGCGGGCTCTTGACGAGTTGGGGCTGATCGAGCAGGTTTAACGATCAGGCTTCGCGCAATCTGACCCAGTTCGAGTGATTGTTCATCTGCGCCAACCACACAGCAAGGTTGAATGGTTGCCCCTTGTTTCCAAGAATGACAAGCAGGAAACCGGTCATATGGCCATCGAATTCGCTCAGGAAGTCTTGTGCCGTCGCGCGGTCTTGTGCCGAGGGCGTAGGATTGGCCTCTGGATGGGTATGCCATAGTCCCACGGCGTGACGGTGCTCCAGAAAATGTCGATGCCTGTCATCCGTTGCCTGTCTTGCATCGGGCACGAATGCGTGCCGACGCCGCATATCGCTTGTGTAAGGCCCGGTAGCATGCGAGATGATCACGGCCGTGTCCTGTGGTGTCGGACTGAACAGTTGTCCCCCTGCTTCACGTTGGAACCAGCGCGTTTGGGCATGCTCGTACATGTGCGCAAGCACAGGCCCGTCGAACAAGACATAACCGTGATTATCCGGAAGATAAAACAGTCGGCTGCTCATGACCATGTTCTCTCGATCAGCACGCCATCGTGTTCTGCTGCAGACTGCGCCCAATCACGGAGCTTCAAGCTGGGAAGTTGTGCGTCGAGGAAGCGCTGTCCTCGTACCCAACTGCGCACATGGGACCTCGATACAGTGCCATCGATTAGCTGCAGTGCTGTCTCTGCAACGAGAGCAATGCCATAGTTGGCTTGCACAGGCGTATAGCTCTGGAACTGGCTGCTGCAACCTGGTTCATTCTGTATGACGGTATCGGGCCAGTCGACGGCCTGATACCCCAACAGACGATCTGGCAGGCCGTTGAGCCAGTAGTCAGTGTCCTTCAGCACGCATGCATGTGCGGCAGCGACGTACGGCTCGAACCAACCGATCAGCAGATGGCGAGGATGCACCAGTCTCGCGGACTCAAGAGCTGACCTCACTTCTGGCTCGCCGGTAAAGTCCAGGACCACACTGACTTCAGCGAGTGTGGAACGTTGAAGCCATGCTTCCGCAGAGTCGCTCGTTCCACTCAACTGGCACGATGGAACCGAGCGGCCGACGTGCGTGGCCACGCTTTTGGCCTTTGGGCAGCCCAACATGTCGGCGCCAAGCAGATGTCGTCCGATATTGGGAGAGGAAAGGTAGTCCGGGTCAACTATCGTGATTTTTCCTACTCCACTGCGAGCGAGCAGGTCGATAACAGCGCTGCCAAGAGAACCAGCCCCAAGGACAAGTACGTGGGATTGCTGTCGATTTGATACTTGCGGATGCTGCGCGCGTCCGCAAGTCCAGGAGGGATCCATCCGCTCCACCCCCAAAGGCAGAAGACGGAGTGTAGGATAGGCACGCTTCGTCTTGTGCTTGACAACACGCGTTGGCGGCCCGCCAGGTAGCAGAAACGCGTATGTGCATGTCAGAGCCCTTAAAAGGACGACACGGTGCAAGGTGCGGCGCTTGCTTATCTTCTCGAACTGGTGATACTGGGCCGGGGTCAGGCGGCTCTCGAGCAAAAGGTTAACGTCGGCCAGAGTTGCGGGCCATGTCGCTGGGGTGTACGGGTAGTCGATCGGCACGTCCGCAACGACAGCGTTCGACACTTCAGTGGCACGCGGGCCGAGCGATGCCACGAAACGCGATGCCAGCGCCTCGTCGTCATTCACAATGAGCGCGCGCGAAGGTTGCACCAACCGCGCAATGAGAACGCGGGGCTCACTATGGCGCACTGCAAAGGTATAAACCCGCCTTACTGCATCGACGTCCGACGCCATCCGGCTGACGTGTATTGACCAATAATTTGCTGTCTCCTTTTCAAAATCCCCGTCGAGCCTTCCAGACAGCCAAGGGATCAGAAATTCCTGCTCAAAAAGATACAGCATGGCGCCCACCCGCTCTTCCGGAGACGCGCCGCTAGCTGGACCGGCATCGCCGGAAAAGCACAAGTCTGCAGCAGAATCGATGTGAGGAACACGTAAGACGGCGTCTTTCGAAAGCTGAATGCGCGCTCGGGCCTCAGGAAAATTTGCGGGCAATACTAACCATGCACCTGCGAAAGCACGGTCGGCCGGCATCGCAGGCAGCGCGAGCGCAAATTTACGCTCGCTACGTGTGCCCGCCGTCCTCGTCTCCGCCAGCAGAAGCGGATGGCTTTTCAAGAAATGATCGAAGGGACTGGTCACGTACAACTCAATTTAGGCGAGGCCCCGACCTGGGCGAATCGGTTGAACCTGTCGCGGCTGTGCGGGCGCAAGCCCAGTGAATATTCCCTGCGTTGCCGCATTTGGAAAGGACGCCCCTTCGCACCCAAAAGTCTTCTGGACTCGCTTGCGGACCTCTGCTGGTTCGGATGCTCCGAGAATGTATGTCAAGTCCGTGACCAGCAATCTGCACCAGTTCTTGAATGCTTGTGCACGTTGCCCTTCATCGGTATTCCAGCGCTCGGCGAAGTTCTCGCCGTGAACTGTCGGGTTGGCGACGACATACTGACCGTTATGGCATTCGACCATCGCAGGCAGCAGCACCGCAAGGTCCGCAAGAAGCTCGACTGGATGGTTGTAGAGGCGATGCCGGTCGGCGAGGCCGGCGTAACACTGCGTCAGGAGCGTCACGATGATGACCGAGATAGGTTTGAATTCGGCCGTGATATGCCCGCGGCGAACAGCCATGCAGCGGTGACGTTTGAACAGACGGATCGCTACACGCAAGGTATCCGACAGCGGCACCTCCTGGGATGGGACAGGCCGGATGTCCGCGCGCTGGGCCATGGCCTCTGCCTTTTGGAGAGGCTGAACGAGAAGCTGACGTCGTGCCTGTTCGTTCACCCATGCCGCGAAGCCGGCCGGATTCGAGGTTTTCCACTTTCCAGAAGGCCGATCAACTACTGCCAACGCGGTCGCTTCGTAGCCGGTTTCGGGCCGGTACTGAACATCACCACGCTGGCCAAGTGGTATCTTTGCCAGGGGCACCGAGGGAGCAAAGTCGATGTAATATCCCTTGTTCGGGAAGTTGATACGCCAGCACCGGCTCTTCTCTTGCGGCTCATGACCTTCGAGCGCAGCTCCAACGTCTTCAAAGAACTGCATTGGGTCCTGTGCCTCTACCCGCGACAGGTCAACTTCGCAAACTGCGTCCACGTCAAATCGCTCTGCCGTCGGAGCCCGTACTAAGGTCTTTGTGTTCGTGGATCCTTGAGGCGCGATTATGATAGCGTCCGCTGGCCAGCGCAGGCGATCGACAAGGAGCTTCCCCAGATCTTCGTAACTCGTTGCCGCTTCCCCCACCAGGGCCGGATCGACCGTAATGTGCTTGTTCACGACATCGAGCTCCCTGGCCCAGACATCGAACACATCTGTACCGTACTGGCGGAATGCCTTCTCAAGCGAATCGTTGCGGGACTGTGATGCCGACTCGACGAGCAGGCTAAACTTAGTTGTGGACATTGAGTTCTCCTGTTAGCGCAACTGAATGCTGGTAGTTCGACCACTGCCGGGCGCCAAAGCATCGGTGGCCTGTTGGCCTTCGATGATCAGAGCCGGCATGAACGATGCGGCGTGGTGCGGCCGGTCATGGATGATGTATTTGCAGTGATGTCCGGGCTGTAGAAGCTGGCCGAAGCGAAAGAGCGTACTGGCCGGAGCTACCGGAATCAGGTGTACTTTTGCGACGCGCATACTGTCCTGGAGGACAGCAACCGCTTGACGGGCAATCGCGGTAAACTGCTCGAGATCGTCAGGATGGCCAATGCACGCGTTATTCGGAGCTGTGGCACGCAAACGGATCCAGGGAACGGTGTTCTGGCGCACCGCCTCCTGCAGGTGCGAAGGAAGCGCCTGCTCATCCAGCGAAGCGGTCAACTCAATCGAGAGCAATGCTTCCGTCGAGCCGACACGGCTCTCCCCCTCCAAATAGAATTCGCCTGCTGGCTTGGGCCTCACAGCGCTATCCCAACCCCACGTACCACGATGACGGTGATACTGGAACACCTCGACCTTCCTGGCCTCGCCGACCATCCGGCCTGTCAGCAACAGCAGGGGCATCGAGTGCAGCGGGAAGACGGACAGTACCTCGGCGTAATCGTCCTGCTCGCGGTGAGCGATAAGTTCTCGCATGAACGCGTCCAGTTCCAGCGCATGCTCATGCAGTAAATGCCGCCAGAAATCCGGCTGAGTGCGATCATCTCGCTGCGTGCGCCTTAATGGATAACGGACTGACGGCAGGGAAGCAAGACCACGTTCCAACATGGCTTGGCGAATGTCTCGTTCCGAGGCCTGTGACCACACGCCTGCGACATTGGCCAATATCGCCATCGCCTTCGAGCGCGGGTACGTCAGGCAATCAAGAGACCGCCGGACCATATCCACGTGTTCCCGGCGCATCTCGCGTAGCAGCGAAACCGAAAATCCATCCGGATCGATCCGGTCGATCAGGCGATGGTGCTCATCGCACATGAGCATGACGTTCTCCGGGTCGTCCGATAAACGGTACGAATCGGTATTGCAGCCACGCGGCCCATCTGGATCAGCTGCGACAATATGGGCCAAATACCCGACAGCGGCAGATGCTGTCGTCAACGATGTTCTGCCCAGGTCCATCCCACATCCACGGAACATACATCGTCCGGCAGCATCATGCCAGACCCGTCGGCTGCCGGGGGCAGAAAGTGGCTTACCTCGCCCAATGTCGAACATTGCTGCCCGTGCCTTCAGCCAGTGCTTGATGTCGGCCTCGTCTGCACTGAATGCTGCGTGACTCCAGCCAGCCTCAGGCTTGATTGCGTCTCGCAAGACGGCTTCGGACAGTTCCAGCCGGCGCAAACGCCCTGCCCGTGCAATAAGTTGAAGTGTTTTCTTGGAGTCTCCCTCTGGGTCTGCCGGATACAGCTCGAAGGGGGAGCCGTCGCTATAAAACGCACACCGGTGCTTCGCATACACCATCGTAACAACGTGCTGTTCCCTATGGCTGCGCTTCAGCCATTCATTTGCATCGCTATCGCTAAGCATTCTCGCCGTCACACTCGACGGCCGACTTGGTTCGGCGGCAACAGTCGTGTTCGTAAAATTGTTCTGGAAAGAGGGAGTTGCTAACCTCATCATTTCTCCAACGCATTTAGCGGACGTGTGATGCTTAACAAAAAACCCTCCGAAATCCCTACGCCAAGCGTACCTCTGTCTTGCCATTTTGAAACTAGCAAACCGCTACGCAGGAAGGGACTCAGCACGCGGAAGTGCCATATCTAGTGCCGCAATTTGCAACGACACTAGATCTAGTACGTATTGATTATGCGCTACTTTAACTTAATTTCTACCGGAGACAAAGAAAAACTGTATGGTTGTACAGTTTAAAGACACGACGCAGTGCTGCCTTTCGTTCAGCCTTGTGACTGGCGGACGGCGACGGCGCGGTGGGTGTGGACCGAGAACGGCCGGGAAGGCTGCATCCATGTAGAGAACGACGCGAGCCCTGCGTTGGTCTGAGATGAAAGGCCGCGGGGTCGCGGAGGTCCTTTGGCGGCTACGAGACTTATCGTCCCTACGCTGCTTCTCGTGCGGCCTCTATTTCGCCGTACTGAAGACCCTGAAACTGGAAATGAGCTTCGCACCGCAGCTAAGCCTGTCGCCGTCGAAGGCGAGTTGCTTGCCGTTGATGAGGTGATGAGGCGATCCAGTCGCAATCGTACATTCGCTGTGTCCAGGGATCGGGCAACTGCAGGCGTCTCCCACGCACGCTACCGGTACGCCGTGGATCTTGAAGTGGGTGGCACTGCTGCTGACTACCTTACCGCCGTGTGAGGTGGCGTCGCCTAACCGGATAACGTTGCGCATTCATTGTTCTCTCTGTTGCGTGGCTCGTGCTTCGTCGTTCCCCAAGACTTCACCAACCGTTGGCGATCTGTAGTTCTCGGGATCGATCGAGGGCTTGACTTGGTGCTTGAACACGTTCCAGTGCTCCTGGGCCTTGCGCCGTTGCACGGTCGGCGGGCTGATGAAGACAATGGTGGCCCCGGTCGGGTCACGCAAGTTGATGGCGGCCGACGGTCCACCGTCGATGTAACTGCCCATGACGCCGATCGCCATCTGCATGAAGAAGCTTGCCGCCCCCGTGTTGCCCAGTCTTCTGTCCGTGTTGATGAACTGGGCAGTCTTGCCGGTGTCGATTTCCGGTCCGCCCTGCGCCGCGTACTGATGCAATACGCCTTCCATCGCCACCAGGTGGTCGACGATGTTGTCGAAGGCGGCGATAATCCTCGCCGGTCCTTTCGCGCGCTCATCGTCCGACAGGGTTTGCAAGGCCTTGTGCCAGCCGTTTTCCAGCAGCTTCTGGCGAGCGTCGCGCCGCGACACTGGCTGGCCGTGCTCATCCTCAAACTTGACGAAAACCGGGCGGTGGATGAAGCCCAGCGACGGCAGGTTGTCGAACGCCTTCATTTGCTCGCGGTTCCACGGAAGCGGAAACCATGGCGTGGGCTTCCAGTCCTTCGGGGGATGGTTGGCCCAGCGCTTGAATGCGTCGAGCAGCGGACTGCCGTCCTTTTTTTCGAAGACCGGGCGCGTGGCGAAGGCTGCCGCCGCTTGTAGCCATTCCGATATCAATGGTTGGCGGTCGTCGTTGAACTTCTCGACATCGTCCGGTTTCTCGGGCCTAGGGACGTCCCCCTGAAGTTTGAAGTACATACGTCGCAGATTCTCTTGCAGGTAGGCGCTGTCCGGATCGTCCCACACGTAGGGCCGCAGCGGCTCCACCCGCTCGCGCCGCGCCAGCACGAACACGGCGGTCGCATCCGGCCGCTCGGGAATGTAGTAGCCGTCCTTGATTAGCGTCGGGGTGCCAGGGGGGCGAGTGCTGTCGCGCGAATCCATGTCATCGTTAGACAGCAAGACAACGTAGGGCAGATCGGGGTATTTGTCGAAGAGCGCGAATGCCTGCTCCAGCAGCTGGTCCGGACGTTCGCTAAGCTGCCAGGGTCCGGTCACGAACAGGTGCCAAGCCATGCCCGTGCCTATAGCGCTGGCAGCCAATCCCGCCATTGGCTCGATTTCGCTTGGCTGCTGAGCCGGGTTGTCAATCGGGCCGCCTGCATACATGCTCGGGACACCCCAGAACATCGGAGACGGTTCGACGCCGTTCTCCAGCGCGTCCAATGCGCGGCTCCCCGAATTGCCCATTTTTTCGGTATCTGCCCACTCATACTTCTTCGGGTCGCTTTCCCGAATGCTGGTGTACGGACTCCCTTGTTGAAGTGCATCCCACAACTTGCCCTGCCGGTACTTCTCGTAGGTGACCCCCAAGCCCAGCACCTCGAGCACATATTCGCGGCTAGCCTTCTCGGTGCGCGCGGCAGCTTCCTGCTCCTTTAGCTGCTGCGTCTTTTGGTGCCAGTCATGCTCGCGCGCGTTCGCGGCGAATGAGTCCTTGATCCATTTGCCTCCGAATAGGACAACGATTAGCAGCAAGGGCACGCCGAACCAGCGTATTCTGTCCATCGTCGTCTCCACCTCAACATTAGCAAGCTCCGGATGCAGCACGAAGTAATCAAACGCAACCCACAGTACAAATAGAAACGGAAACATTACCACTGCGCCAAAGACGTACTTCCAAGCTTTCGGTCGTCTAAGTTCCCCTGGATCCGGGAGCGCGTAGCTGTTCATGCTTGTCCCTTCCGGGGAATCGCCTGGCCCACGCGCATGCCCGTGGTCGTTTCCGAAACCACTATCTCCCACAACCCGCCCGTCAGGACCGGCAGACATTTCGGAAGCGTGCCGTCGCTGTAGTAGTCGACGTTGCCCTTGATGATCTGCAGGCGCCAGTCGGACTCGCATTCGTAGTAAGCGCCATATTTCGCCATGAACTTGTCCCAGGTGAGGACTCCTATGCGGCCTTTGTCATATTTTGTCTTTGCTGGCTTCTTCAGCCGCCAGTCCGCCACGGCGCACAGATAGGCATGGAACTGCGGATGACTGGACGCCTTGCCACTGCCGATTGCGACGTCATAAGCGGTCACATTGCGGTGGTTCGCCGGGCTGTCGTAAATCGCGCTATGGAATGACTTCTCGCCCAGCTCGTGCTGCCAACGCTTGCGCGCGGCGTTGGGACTTTCCATCACATATGCCACCACGGTACCGTCCTTCCTGCGGCTGGCACTGAGAATGGTGTAGCTGTTATCCGGACTAGCGTCATTTGGATGCTTCGCTTCGTTGTAGACTGCTTGCATCCGTTGGCACTCCAGCTTCGATAACCTTCCAGGCTTGGTATCAACGCATGCAGCGGCCACGGCGGGCGACAGCTCTTCCAGGTTGGTGTCCATGCCGCCGGTCGCGGTAACGGCGATGGCGGCGGTTATCGGATCGACTTCCTCGCTCGGCCCCCTCTTGTTCAACGGAGCCTGGGCCAGACGCGAGCTGGCCGGAATCATGTCCGGTGCTATCTGGTTGCCCCGCAGGTCGGCCTTGTACGGTGGATGCAGCGGCTCGCCGTTGATCCGGCGGATACCCCACCTCTGCGCCTCGGGTTTGTCTGTCTGGTTGATTGGCCACGTGGCGACCGGGAGCTTTTCGCGCAAACTCCGCGCGCTCGCTGCGACGTGTGCATGGCCGTCTTCGTCCTTGACGCATAGCGCGAAATCGTGCGGTGATTGTCCTATCAGTACCGGAACGGTTTTCCCGGTGTGTGGATCAAGCCGAAGTTTCGCAGTAAACACCCTTTGAAAGAAGCTGGTCCCAATTTCGTCCATAGGCTTGCGGGTCACGATTGTGTGCCGGGGCTGATAGCCGGCCTTGCTCACCGCGTAGCCGGATTGAACCTGCGGCTTCAATGAGACGGTGTGGAGATAGTCGGGCACCCCCTGCCAACCGATGCCGCGCATGTTATCCAGGGCGACCGTCATGTCTTCGGGGCAGAAGTAGAGGTACACCTTCCCGCGGTTGTCACGGTCCCCTTCAGGTTGCCAGCAACTGGCAACCATGCCACCGTTGTCACTCTCGTTGATCTTCGAAAAGGCTGGAGCGCCCGCCTTGGATTTCGCCACGCCGGCCACGATGTTCACCAGCGTCTGCAGCCTGGCGTGCATGCTCTGGCGACCATCGAGCAACTCATAGTCGGCCTCAGTCATCGCCGCATCCTTCCCGCCACGGAAGAAGGTCAAGCCCTTCATCATGAGGCTCATTTCCTCTTCCAGACTGTAAGGCGGATGGGTCAGGATCAAGGTGTCGGCCGTACGTTCGCCTCGCTCCATCAGAAGAGCTTGCGCGAGAAGGCTCAGCAGGCAGCCTTGACTGTGTGCGACGATGCTGACCGTGTCCTTCAGCTCGAACTTGCGGATCATGCTGATCAGGGCTGCAAGGCGCATTGCGGCCAGTACCATGTACATGCGCCCTGGCCCGGTCTTGATTGGCCTGAGCGCGTCCCCTACCGGGTCGCCGGCGGCGTAGACGCCGCGGTTCCACATGTCCGGCAAGGTCGCGGTCGCGTTGCCGAATGGGCCGCCTCCCTTGGTCAGGTCCTTGTCGAGACGGGTACCGTAGCGGTCAGTCTTCTGGCCGTTGACAGTCCTTGTCTCGAGGTGAAGTTCCCTGTAGCCCCAGTAAAACGGGATCACTGGGCTATCGGTGTCCGGTGTCGGTTTGCGCTTGAAGAATACGTCGTCGGGATCTTGTTCCAGTTTCTGCTTGTCCGTCTTGGTCGGGAGCCTGTATTCAGCGGGCTTGAAGTAGCGGAACAGTCGGTCTTGCAGGCCGGCGCAGATGCCCTTCTCCGCCGCGCTGTAGCCCATGCCAACATCGTTGACGCCATGAACAAGGATGATGTTGCCGGGCAGTTCACGCGGTACTTCAATCACTTTGTCCCTGACGCGGCTGCACTGGAGAACAGCGCTCTCGCGTTTGACGACATACTCGATCTTCGGATAGGGCTTCTCCGCCATGTCTTCTCCTGGAGGGCTACTTGTCGCTACCGCCACGCAGCAAACCAATGTCGGCCAGGTGCATCGCTTCACGCGCAATCAGTTCGGACTTGCCATCGGCGCCGCTACGCGCCTTCATACTCGACCCGTCACTCAGCGATATATCCATGCTCGTGTCCCGGACGATTCCGCCCATGACCGGCTCGCCGTCTTCCACCCGGGTTGAAGACGGATAGCGCAGCTCGAACTTCTGGTCCGCTCCTTCGCTGTTGAAGGTCGGACGCAGAGGCGTCATCGTTTCCGGTCCATCGTAGAGGTAGTCCGGTGCATGGAACTGGATGGGATGCTTGCTGCCGATGACAAACACACCATCACCCATCCGAATGAAGGAGCCGTCGCCCACCACCAGGTGCAGTGCCTTCGCCGAGACGGTTACCACCCCGTCGCTGGCGGTCAGCTGCATGTTCTTGCCCGAGTCGATACTGGTGTCATCGTGCTGGCTCTGGATGACCAGCTTGCCGTTATGGGCGATTGCGTTCAGCCCGCCGTGCTGTGCGAAGAGCGATATGCCCTTGCCGGCATTCACGGTGAAGCGCTGGCCAGCTGCTAGCTGCACGTGCTGCTGCGCGACCGTGTCGATGTTCCTCGCCGAGTAGCTGACGATCGCCTTGGAGCTGGCAAAGCCGATGCCCGCCGGCGACGTCACGCCGATCACCGGCTCGCGCGGCGCAGGCGCGTTCGGCGCGGTGTTGCTGCTGTCTTCCCAGTTCTTGAAGCGTGCCAGCAGTTCGTCCTGTTCCTTGGCGTCAGCCTGCAGGCCGTTGTGTTCGGCCGCATAGCTCCCGAGAGACGCGAAAAGCTCGCCGCACTCGCGCATCATGCCGAGGAACTCGCCCCGTTCCAATTGGCCGCCCTTGGAAGTTGCGGCGCCCAACAGCTTCCAGGCGCTCAGGAAGATCCCACGCGCAGCGTGCAAGGCGATCGCTTCACTGGTGCGCAGCTCGGCCCCCTCGCCCCTCGGTGCGGCCTGGCCGTCCTGCCGCAACTCGGTGAGGAAACCGAGATTCAGCTCAGTCGTCGCGTGGTCGCTCGCGAGCTGGGCGCTGATTTCTCGTGGCGTGTCGTCGAACCGTAACTGGTTTCCGCGGTGGCCGTGCACTTCACGGCTGCGCAGGCCCGATTGATACCGTGTGGCGGGCAGTGCAGCTTCGTGCCGAAACGCCGGGGGAGGCGCAACGGCGTTGTAAAGCTGGCCAACGATGATGGGTTTGTCCGGGTCGCCCCCCGCCCAGTCGACCAGTACCTCGGTGCCGACCGGCGGCAACAATCTGGCCCCGCATTGCGTGCCGCTACCGGGACCGTTGCCGGCCCAATTCGAGGCCACGCGGACCCACGCCGAGTCACGGTCGGAACCGGAAGCGCCGGCGCCACCTGCATGGGTATGGTCCTGCGGCCTTGCGGCTGGAAAGCGCACCTTCACCCGACCCATGTCGTCGCACCATACGTCCTCGCCGGGCGGGCCAACCACGATGGCGGTTTGAATTTGAGGACGCCTCAGGACGCGACGCGGCGGAACGATGCGCACTCCCCGCCGGACGCAGGAAAAGCGCGTCTTGTAGCCGGATCGCTCCCCGCTGCCTGCTGCCGGAGTGCCGTCGTCGGCCTGCTTCCAGCCATTCCGGTTGAACAGGCGCTCGACTCGGGCGCTAATGTCGACCGGCAGGTTGTTGTGAGCCACTATTCGCTGCTCAGTGATGACAAATTCCCGTTCTTTCTGCGGATGCATGTCGATCTCCGGATGCCCCGCGAGACAGAACCACTCACCGACAGCCAGATCACGCACACCTCCTTCGCCGTGAAAGGACTTCGAGACGTACTCGAAGCGCGCCATCTGGACGTCGCCTAGCGCGGTCAAATCCAGCGCCGTGTCGCCCAGGTGTGGCGCCGCGACATAGTACTCTTCGATGCCTGCCGCCAATCGGTTGCCAAGCTCGCCCTGATCCGCCCGGGACTGGGATTGCGCCGTTGTGATTGGCGTCGCGGCGGGACTCCTGTAATCGGGGCTGTACACAGAGAATCTGCCGGGCTGCAGATTGCGCTCGGCACTCCAGTCTGTGATGGCGTCACGCTCTTCGGTCGCGGCATCCCGGTGGAAGCGCACGCTCCCCGCTTCGTTCTGGCGAAGGCAAGCTGGGTCGTCGAAGAGCACAAGAGTGTGTCCGATCGCACTCTTTGGTTGACTGCCGGCGGCGACCTCCCGTTCGGGAAGCCCGGGGCGAAAGAACCAGGCGATTCCGCGCCGCTGCATCAGGCGCCGAAGGAACACTGCATCCGATTCGTTGTGCTGCATGGTGAATTCGCGCTGCGGCAGCCTTCCGTTCAATAGGCTCGCATGGATGTCGAGGTCGAACGTGGCCGCAAGAAGCGGATTGTTGGAACGCCACTCCGCGATGAGGGTCTCGACGATGTCCAGCTCGCTCATGTTTCGGAATATTCGCGTATTCACGCGGTTTTCCATCACTGACAGCGCGTCGCGCATGACCAGCTGATAGGTTGCCAGTCCACCGTCGCTCTGGCCTGACAAGGCGCCGGTAACGATGCCGCACAGGCGACGCAACTGCCCTCTGTCTGTGACGATTTGCAGCTCCGCAGGCATCCCGATGAAGTTCTTGAGAGCGAGGGATGCACTCTCGGCGAGGCACAGGATCCGAAACTCGAAGCCGCCACATATTGCTTCGTGACCGGTGATTTTCTGGGCTAGCAGCTGTCCATCCGGCTTGTCGCCAGCATGATCCAGCATGAGCCGGATCGGCCTGTTCTGTGTCGAAAGGAGATACTGGGCCAGGTCGGCAATTCGCGCGGTGTCAAACTCTGCCATATGTTGTTTCCCTTTACGGGGTTCCCGTCCATTTACTGACAGGAAAGGGATTATGTTTATTCTTCTACTAAGGAAATACTGCCAACTTCGCTCTACGGTTCGTAAGCACGAAAGCAGGATTATTAGTGTGGCAATGCCCCTGTATGCTGTGGCGCCGCAAGTTGCATGGGAAACGGGGTCTCGGGCACCTCAAGGTATCGAGTCCCAGGCCAGACGGTGGCGACAGTTAGTACCGTCGAGCCATCGGAAGTCCAACTGGAGGACATCCTGAACTGACTTATCTGGTAGTAGTATCCGTCAAGCAACCATACACGCATTGCTCAGCCGCAGTTAGGGACAGGAGCTAGGACAGATAGTGCTACCTACGAACAACACTGGATAGCAGCGGACGCCGAATCATTCGCCAGGGCGAGCGATATGATTAGCTAAGAACTCCCCGCCACAAACTAGCCAATACTCACCACTTTCAACAAGTACGCACCGAACTTGCCAGAGCAGCGGCCCTTCTCTCAGCTACCGTTAGAAATTGGTCTTTGCTACACTACTAGTCAGCAATAATGGACTGCCGGTCGAGCTAGTCGCTTTTTAACCTTGGTAAGGAGGTTCTGGTTTGCGAGTGCCCGACATCGAATTGACCGAGCGCGAGACCGCGCTCTTGAACCAAATCAGGTTCCGCTATTCATCGCATGATGAGCTCCGCGCGTCCCTTATGCCGATGGCCGGCCTGACGGAGTCTTTATTGGAACGCGGAGCCATTCCCGAGGTGCGGCTTTTATATTTCACCGATCCCGAGCGAAATCCAGGAGGGCGCGGGAAATCCCGTCAGCAGGTTTTCGAGAATAACGGCACCTCAGGCACTGAAATCTATGCTCATGGGAATTTCCTGAAGTTTCTCGAATATTTCATTTATGGTCCAGCCCTTCCGCCGAATATCGTTGCGAAATTCACGGAGGCCATGTCGTTCTCCGGGTATTTGACCGCTGGGGACATCAATGACCTGGCTCCTGCTGCACGTGCCGCTGTGCGATCAGCTCGGCTTATTCCTCATGAGGCGGCGGAAGAGTTCCACAAGTTAGCGCTTGAGTGCGGCGCAATGCCGTCTAGTGCTGAAAGTATCCGGAAGTCGATCCTGACTGTGCGCTAGCGCCTAGCTTCCAGCGACCTTGCGACCGGGCGAATACTCCTCATGCGCCAGAGCACGTTGTGAGCCCGCCCGCAGCCGGCCAATGTGCGAAATTGCGCCCTACCTGCTCTTGCCAGCCCTGCCAGGCTTTCTTCTGCCGCGCGTATTGGCTTCTTTCGCCCGGCCTTTGCGACCACGACGTCGCTGGATCTCGCCGTAAGCAATGAACCCGGCGGCGATGATGCCGAAGATGACCCCGACCAGTACCGTCAGGCCGACCATCTCGTCGGTAACAACGAAGTTCATGCGGTGCTTCCCCTCAAGCGTAGTGCATTGCCGATCACCGACACCGAGCTTAAGCTCATGGCCAGCGCCGCGATCATCGGCGAAAGGAGTTGCCCGGTAAAGGGATAAAGAAGGCCTGCAGCTAGCGGAATTCCCATGGCGTTGTAAATAAAGGCAAAGCCGAGATTCTGCCTCATGTTGCGTACAGTCTCCAGCGAAAGGAGTCGCGATCGCGCAATCGCACGCAAGTCGCCTTTGATGAGGGTAACGTGAGCGGAGTTGATCGCGACGTCGGTACCAGTACCCATCGCAATCCCGACGTCCGCCTTCGCCAGCGCCGGCGCATCGTTGATGCCATCGCCGGCCATCGCGACAATCTTGCCCTGTTGCTGCAGCCGTTCGACCAGGGCCAGCTTGTCCTGCGGTTTGACCTCGCCGTAGACGTCCGAAATGCCGAGCTTTGCAGCGACCGCCTTTGCCGTGGTGACGCCATCGCCGGTCGCCATCACCACGGTCATGCCAGCGTCGCGCAGGGTTGCCAGGGCTTCCGGCGTCGTCTCCTTGACGGGGTCCGACACTGCGATCAGGCCCACGAGCTTTCCTTGTAGTGCCAGGTACATCACGCTTGCACCGACATGTCGAAGCTCTTCCGCGGCCTTTTGTAGCGGCGTCCAGTCAACCTTCTCAATGTCCATGAGCGCGGTGTTGCCCAATGCAACCCACTCACCCTGCACGGTCCCGCGGACACCGATCCCGCTGGACGATTCGAAGTTCTCAGGCTTGTGCAGCGGCAGATTCCGCCTGCGTGCCTCAGCGACGATGGCATGTGCCAGCGGATGCTCGCTACCCTGGTCGATGCTGGCGGCGATCCGAAGCACATCCTCTTCCTGGAATCCGGATGCGGCGATCGCGCGGTCGAACGCAGGCTTTCCTTCTGTGAGCGTACCGGTCTTGTCGACAATGATCGTGTCGACCTTTCGCATTGCTTCGATTGCCGCAGCGTCGCGGAACAGCACGCCCTGGGTGGCCGCGCGGCCTGTCGCGGCCATGATCGACATCGGCGTCGCCAGTCCCAATGCACAGGGACAGGCGATGATCAGGACCGCGACGGCATTCACGAACCCATAGACCCAGCTGGGTTCCGGCCCGAACAGGCCCCACCCCAGCAGGGTGAGGAGCGCGACGACGACGACGACCGTGACAAAATAGCCGGCGACCACGTCAGCCAGGCGCTGCATGGGCGCCCGCGAACGCTGCGCCTGCGCGACCATCTGCACGATCTGCGACAACATGGTCTGCGACCCCACGCGCTCGGAACGGATGACGAGACTGCCGCTCGTATTGATGGTCGCGCCGATCACCTTGTCGCCCGGCCGCTTTGTCACCGGCAGCGGTTCGCCGGTGAGCATGGCTTCGTCCACTGCGCTTTCGCCCTCCAGGACCACCCCATCAACCGGTACCTTCTCGCCAGGCCTGACCCGCAGCGAGTCGCCGATGTGGACGTGCGAAAGTTCGACGTCTTCTTCGGTTCCGTCCGCACGAATCCGCCTGGCCGTTTTCGGCGTCAGGCCGAGCAAGGATTTGATCGCCGCCGAAGTTTGCGAACGTGCGCGCAACTCAAGGATCTGGCCGAGCAGGGTCAGCGAAATGATGACGGCGGCGGCCTCGTAGTACACGCCAATGCGGCCATGCATCGCAAAGCTCGGCGGAAACAGGCCTGGAAACAGAGTCGCGACCACGCTGTAGCCGTACGCTGCGGCGACCCCGATACTGATCAGGGTCCACATGTTGGGACTGCGATTCTTGAGCGACTGCGCCCCACGGACGAAGAAGGGCCAGCCGGCCCACAGGACGACAGGCGTGCTGAGAGCGAGCTCAATCCAGCTCTGGTATGCAAGCCCTCCGCTGAAGATCCGGTGCCCTGCCATCGCCAGGACGGTGACAACGATGGTCAGCGGCAGCGTCCACCGGAAGCGACGGCGGAAGTCCACCAACTCCGGATTCTCTTCCTCCTCCAGCGATGGCAGCATCGGCTCCAGCGACATTCCGCAAATCGGGCAGTTGCCTGGCGTGGATTGCTGGATTTCCGGATGCATCGGGCAGGTGTAAATCGTCCCCGGCGGCGCCTCCGGCATGGCGGCAGAGGCAGCTTTCTCTGTATAGCTGGTGGGATTGGCGCGAAACTTGTCCATGCATTTCACGCTGCAGAAGTGATAGGGAGTTCCTTCGTGCTCGATGCGTCGATCCGGCCGGTCTGCAACGCTCATCCCGCATACCGGATCGGTATAGGGCTTATCCGACGAAGTGGACGGATAATGCTGGGATCCACCGGGCATACCTTCGCCAGAGTTGGCGTTGCCGGCATGATGCTCATGCGAGTGGTGACATTCCTGATTCTTATGCTGGTGACCGGCGTGATCATGCATTTCATTTTTCATGGCAGCTCCAGTAAAAAGCGACTGAGGTTCTCGCGCGGCCCACTTGTCGCAAGCGGTGCGCGGCCTGTTATGCCTATCCGTTTTCCTTGGCGTGATTCAGCGAATACCGTGGAATCTCGACCGTAAGATCCGCCTCCGCGACAATCGCCTGGCACGACAGACGGGACAAGTGCTCCACGCCCCAAGCCCGGTCAAGCATGTCTTCCTCATTGTCGCTGGCTTGCGCGAGAGATGGGAAACCCTCCCGTACGATGACGTGACATGTCGTGCAGGCACCAACCTTGCCGCAGGCATGCTCGATGTCGATGTCGTTTTCGAGCAGCGCATCGCAAATGCTGGTGCCGGGAGTGGCTTCGATCGACGCCCCGGATGGTACGCAATCCGGATGCGGCAGTACGGTAATTCTAGGCATGTGCCAACTCCTTCCCGGCACTTGGGCTTCGGTATCGGCAGAAGAGACAGCGCGAGGTCGCTGTCGCCGTCTCCGAACCGGACACCGCGCTCGTTACCTGTTTCGACCCCACCGGATCGTGCAGGCCTGTGCTGGACATTGCTGTTACGCGATCGGCGGAACGGTGGGCCTCGCGGCCAATGGACTCATACATAAGACGCCTCCGGAAAGTGGACCATTCCACTGTAAACCTTCCAATGATGGAAAGGTCAAGCGAATTTTCCGCTGAACGAAGCGCAGGTTGGGGTGCACACCATCCAGGTTGAAACGGCTTTGCAGCCGCTTCAACCCTTTCCTCGGTCAGAACTCATTGTCCTTCCGTTTGTCGCCTGTCATCGGCACAAAACCACAGTCTGAGTAGCGCTTGCACAGCATCTCGCGCATATCGTTGATTCCGTTCTTCTGAACGACCACGATGTTTTCGCAGTAACGCCGTAAACCGTCATGGTTCAGGTCGCTCTTCACTGTACAGTGCAGGCTCGGTGCAAGCGCACCCAGGTGGTGGTTACTGAACGATCTCAGGAAGACCTGGTTGAACTGTGCCCCAGCCGGCGTCGCCTCGAGCATGGCGATCATTCGTCTTCCATCGGCCGTGAGCTGCGGCTGATATTGGATGCCGTACCACTCCCTCAGGAAGCGCTGGGCACGGCCAATCTCTTCGCGCTGCTCCCGGTTGCCCATGCGCGCCATCGACTTGATCTCGTCATCGCTCGCCTTGGGCGGTGTCGCATTGAAGCCAGGGGTCGGCGATGTCCCTTCCTGGGGAGCGACGACCTGCGCGTCCCGGGTCAGGTCCGTGCCGGCCGCCAGCTCCGTCATCCGCAGGGCGGAGTAATGGTGATTAATAATAAAGACGAGGTAGTTCTTTTCGAACTGAGCGGTCGCTCCCCTGCCTGGCCCCTCGGCATGCGCCACGCCCATGCCGGGCACGAGCAGGCTCAAGCCCAGTGCGAGACTACGGCCGAGCACACGAATGTTGCCGACACCGGAAGAACTAGTAATCTGCTTGGTTGCGGTTTCCATGTTTGCTCCTTTGAATGATTGAGAACAACTCATTTGGACGACGTGAAGGCAGCGCATCGCCGGCGCCGTAAAGAGCAGGCTGCGACTCCTGCCCCCACTAGGAACATCGCGTATGACGATGGTTCCGGCACTGCAAGGACAACATTGTTCGAAGTCGCCCAGTAGACATTTCCTTGTTCGCCAATCGTGCTCAGCGAGACCTCGGTCAAAGGCGCGGTCGACAGGAATCCGAGGAACGAGGTTGGCGACGATCCATCGAGCGTATAGCTCGCGATACTTGATCCATCCATTGCCGTGAGCTCGATCGTGCGCCCGGGTACATAGCTGCCATAGGCATCGGTCGCAAAGAAGCTGCCGCCAAAGCCGAACACCCCAGGTGAAAACGCGTTGAAGCGCACGACATCCGCGGCAAGCGTCGGCGCCAGATAGACGTCGCCTTCATTCATCACTGGGAAAAAGCCGCCGCCTGCTGGCCCCGCATTGATCCGATACCCGTGTGCACCTGCGGTACGCGAGAGCTGGGCTTCCAGTGCGGAGGCTGGAAGGTCGTCAAAGCGATCGGTCCCGGTCGCCGACACTGCCGAAAGGAACGACGCCTCGCTGGTGAAGATAGTGATGTCAGCACGTGCTGGCATCACGACTGATAATAGAAGCGCTGCCAGCAGAGCCGGCTTAGGCAATGCGTTATTGCTTTTCATGTTCTACCTCATTGCTCAGTTGTTGATGCGAACGCCACCGTGCCCGCGCGGATACGCGCGGACCTGCAGCTTCGTAATTAAGCTGAAACACCTTGCGGCCCTGCACCGCTTGGATAACTGCGACGCGAGGGCGAGACACAAGGATGGAACGGCCTGCTGAGCTAAAAACGCGGAGGCGGATCGACGACGGGAGGAATGAAACTGGAAAAGTCAGTCGGCAAGGAATGCGACCGTTCGGGAGAACTAGAAGGTGCGCTCAGCGGCGCGAATGATGGAATCGGGGCGTAGGGGACGACGAAGTTCGAATAGCAGAGCGACTTCGATTTGCAACAGCTTCCGTCGCTACTTTCTGCCGTGCCGGAGCGCATGTCCGGGCAATCATCTTTCTCAGCCTGGGAATCGAACTGCACTACCTGCAATTCCGCCTTCAAGTTGTGGCATGTGACAGCCGCGGTCGCATACCCATGGTACCCGACCATCAGACACAGCAAACACCAGGCGATTTTGCGGAAGATGGCAGTCATGCAAAAACTGTAGCATCAGCCTCGATGTACCGTTGTACGATACAGATCGGCAAACCATTTCTATGGAAATGCGTGAGGAAGCGAGCATTGCGGCGCCGCTGCGCATGCTCGCGGCGCCATGCCTGCAGCAGCTTACTTGCTTGACGCCTTGTGCTTCGCCAGCCACTGGTCGAGCTTCTTGATTTCCTTGGTCTGATCCGAAATGACCTTCTTGGCCATTGCCTGCATCTGCGGATCCTTGCCATTCTTGAGCTGAGCCTTTGCCATGTCGATGCCGGCCTGGTGGTGCGAACGCATCATCATTGCGAAGTCATGATCGTGATCGCCGGTCATCTGCATGCTCGACATTTTCTGGTGCATGGCCTCCATCGACTGCATCATTTCGTGACCAGCCATGTCATGGTGCTGCCCCGCCTGGCCCGACGCGGCGCCGTGTTGCGCATGTTGCCCTGACTGCGCAAAGGAATTTGCGGACACACCAAAGACAAGTGCACATGCACCGGCCATGAGAGCGATACGGGTTTGTACTGTCTTCATGCTCGTCTCCTTGAACTAATTGATCAGTGTGCGGCGCCGGCAAACGAACGCGGCACGTCCAGTGGGATTCTGGAAGGAGTCCGATGACACATGCTGTGCGCTAACGCACCCTGTCTGTACATCTCTGCAAGTTGGCCATGCCCGGCCCCCTCGACACGTCATTTCGCCGCTATTCCACGCCTGTGTTTAGTCAGCCTTAAGCCTGCGCCCGGCCAAAATTGTCGTGCTATACTCACGGCATCTATGAACCGCTCGATCAAGACATTTCTGGTTTGGCTACTGTTGGCCGTGCTTCCGCTGCACGCGGTTGCGGCTAGCCGTATGTCGTGCGGACCGGTTCACCCGCAGTCCAGCCAGAACCTGATCGATGTTGGCTCACAATCCCACGAGCACATGGCCGATGCGCACGCCCATCACGGCGGCGAGCATGCAAGCCAGCCGGATGACACCTTGGCCGATGCCGATTCGGCAGACTCCAAGGCCGGAAAAAAGCCACACTCCACCTGCAGCGCCTGTTCCGCGTTCTGCCTGGGCGCCGTTGCGCCACCCTCCACCCATCTCGCGGTCCCGGCTTTCGATGGCTCCAATGCCGTTATCGTCGCGCCTGCGGCCTTCGCCGTAGGCTTCATCCAGGACGGCCCCCAGCGCCCTCCCCGGCACCAATCCGCTTAATCGTAGGAAGAGCTGACCCGCTGTCCTCCAGCGCTGTCGTCATCGCTCTTGAGCACTCGCGCGTGCCTGTGCACGCCCTGTCACCGATTTCGAGGATTGACCATGACCTCCAAGCTTTTGGCCGCCGTTGTCGGCGCCCTGCTGGCCCTGCCGATCTACGCGCAGGCCCAGCAATCCCGTCCGTCGGCAGACCCTGCCGACCCCACTGTGGCCGTGCCGCCGACCGTATACGAATCGGTCATCGCCAGACCTTCGCCGGGTCCGCAAGACGTCCAGACGACGCCTGACAAATCCTGGCGTGCCGCAAACGATGCGGTCGCCGGCGTGCCGGGCCACGCCGGACATGGTGCGCCTGCCAGTGAGCAGAACCACAACGGTCATGGTGCAGCGCCGGCTCCGACAACGCCCGTGGCGCCTGGAAAACCGGCCAATCCTGTGCCTGTCGACCACAGCAAACACCATTAAGCCGAACACATAATGACAACAAAGCTTTCTATTCCCACACTGCGCGCCGTCGCGGCAGGCGCCATGCTCGTCGCGTTGAGCGGTTGCGCCACGATTTCCAAGGACGGCGGCCTGGACGCAGTCTCATCCTTGACCGCTGAACGCACCGGCCAGGACGTCCGCCTGCCCAAGACAAATGCCGATGGCGCGGCCATCCAGGACGAACTGAACCAGCTGCTGAAACAGCCGCTTTCCGCCGACAGCGCCGTCCGCATCGCCCTGCTCAACAACCGCGGCCTGCGGGCCTCGCTCGCCGAACTGGGTGTCGCCGAGGCCGACCTGGTGCAAGCGGGCCGCATGGCCAACCCTGGCTTCAGCTTCAGCCGCATGTCCGGTGGCGGCGAGACGGAGATCGAACGCAGCGTCATGTTCGATCTCGTCGGACTCGTGACCATCCCGATCCGTCGCGATATCGAGTCGCGCCGCTTCGAGAGTGCCAAGCTGGTCGCGGCAACCGAAGCGGTCCGGCTCGCGGCAGACACGCGCAAGGCCTACTTCAATGCCGTCGCGGCAGTGCAGTCGGCGCACTATGCGGCGCAAGTGCGTGAAGCGGCCGGCGCGAGTGCCGAACTGGCGCAGCGCATGGCAAAGGTCGGGAACCTGAGCGCCCTCGACCAGGCGCGCGAACAGGCATTCTCGAGCGAAGCCTCGACCCAGCTGGCACGTGCACGACACAGTGCGACGGCCGCGCGCGAGCAGCTTGCCCGGCTGATGGGTGTGTGGGGAGAAAACACGGCATTCCAGCTTCCGGACAAGCTGCCCGAGCTGCCGGCGGTTCCGCGAGAGGCAGGCAATATCGAGTCGCTCGCGATGCAGCAGCGCCTCGATGTGCGCCTGGCAAAGCTCGGCACCGAGTCGACTGCGCGCGCATTGGGCCTGACGAAGGCAACCGGCGTCATCAACGTCCTCGACGCGGGATACGTCAACTCGAGCAAGTCCGGCGCACCCCGGGAAAACGGATACGAGATCGAACTCGCCCTGCCGATCTTCGACTGGGGAGGCGCACGTGTGGCGAAGGCCGAGGCGCTCTACATGCAATCGGTGCACCGCACGGCCGACACCGCCATCAATGCCCGCTCGCAGGTCCGCGAAGCGTACTCCGCCTACCGGACCACCTACGACGTCGCCAGGCAGCATCGGGACGAGCTGGTACCACTGCGGAAGAAAATCTCCGAAGAGAGCCTGCTTCGCTACAACGGCATGCTCATGAGCGTGTTCGAATTGCTGGCCGACGCACGCGCACAGATCGCGGGCGTGAATGCGGCCATCGACGCGCAGCGCGAATTCTGGATCGCCGAAACGGATCTGCAGGCCGCCATCAGCGGCAGCGGCGGTTCGTCGATCTCCATGGCTTCAACCGCCGCGCCCGCCGAAGGTGCGGCGGAACACTAAACAAGGAATGAATCAGCAATGAGTTCTCGTCGAGATTTCTTCACTGGCGCAGCCGCCCTGGTCGGCGCCGGACTGGTGAGCCGCGCCGGCGCGGCCACCCTCCCCGAAGCCCCGATCATGACCAGCGCGGCCACCCAGCCGCCGCCACCGCCGCCGAACGGCCGGCCGTACAATCCGGTCGTCACCCTGAACGGCTGGTCGCTGCCCTGGCGCATGAACAACGGCGTCAAGGAGTTCCACCTGATCGCCGAACCGGTGGTGCGCGAGATCGCGCCTGGCATGAAGGCGAACCTGTGGGGCTACAACGGCCAGAGCCCGGGGCCGACCATCGAGGTGGTGGAAGGCGACCGGGTGCGCATCTTCGTCACCAACAAACTGCCGGAGCACACCAGCATCCATTGGCACGGCCAGCGCCTGCCGAACGGCATGGACGGCGTCACGGGTCTGAACCAGCCGGGCATCCAGCCGGGTAAGACCTTCGTCTACGAGTTCGTCGCTCGCCGCCCGGGTACCTTCATGTACCACCCGCATGCCGACGAGATGGTGCAGATGGCGATGGGCATGATGGGCTTCTGGGTCACCCACCCGAAGAACCCGGCCCATCACAAGGTCGACCGCGATTTCGTGTTCCTGCTGAACGCCTACGACATCGAGCCGGGCAGCTACACGCCGCGCGTCAACGAGATGCTCGACTTTAACATCTGGACCTTCAACAGCCGCGCCTTCCCGGGCATCGACACGATGAACGTACGCCAGGGCGACCGTGTGCGCATCCGCGCCGGCAACCTGACGATGACGAACCACCCGATCCACCTGCACGGGCACGAATTCGAGGTGACCGGCACCGACGGCGGCTGGACCCGGCCGGAGTCGCGTTGGCCAGAAGTCACCACCGACGTCGCCGTGGGCCAGATGCGCGCCATCGAGTTCATCGCGGACGAGCCTGGCGACTGGGCCTTCCACTGCCACAAGTCGCACCACACCATGAATGCGATGGGCCACGACGTCCCGACCCTGATCGGCGTCGACCACCGTGGGGTCGCCGAGAAGATCACGAAGCTCGTGCCCGATTACATGGTCATGGGCGAGAAAGGCGGCTCGATGGGCGACATGGAGATGCCGCTCCCGGAAAATACCCTGCCGATGATGACCGGCCAGGGCCCTTTCGGCGGCGTCGAGATGGGCGGCATGTTCACCGTGCTGAAGGTACGCAAGGACCAGAAGCCGGGCGACTACAAGGATCCGGGCTGGTACAAGCATCCGGCCGGCACCGTTGCCTACGAATGGAAGGGCGAGGCCCCGGCAGCAGTGCGCAGCCAGAGCGCCGGCGGTCAGGCGATGCCGGCTGCGAAGAAGACACCCGATGTGGAAGTCACCGTGCGCAAGCCGACGGGCCACAAGGGCCATCACTAATCGTAACGGGAAAGGACGAACTCATGATCCGACGACTAGCAAGCAAAACAGCACTCGCCGCCGCCTTGTGCGCTCCGGTGCTCGCAATGGCGGCCGCACCGGTCATCGACGTCTTCAAGAGCGCCTCGTGCGGGTGCTGCACCGCCTGGGTGGAGCACCTGAAATCGAATGGCTTCAAGACCAGGGTGGTCAACGTCGACAACCCTTCGGACTACCGCGAACGCGGTGGAATCCCGAACGAACTCGGCTCCTGCCATACCGGAATGGTGGGCGGCTACGCCATCGAGGGCCACATTCCGGCGAGCGACATCAAGCGCCTGCTTGCCGAGAAGCCCAAAGCGAAAGGACTGGCCGTTCCGGCGATGCCGCTCGGCTCACCGGGCATGGAAGGCCCGCGCAAGGATCCGTTCGACGTCCTGCTGGTACAGGTCAACGGCAGCACCAAAGTATTCAAGCACTACAACTGAACGCTATTTCTTCACCAACGAAAGGAATGAACATGAACGCATTTTCGAAACTGACTCTTGCTATCACCCTGGCCGCCGCAGCTTCCGTTGCCGCCGCCCAGAACGGCGCCCACAGCGGCCATGGCGCTCATGACGCACATGCTGGCCATGCGGCACCGGCGACGGCCGAACTCACCGAAGGCGAAGTCAAGAAGATCGACAAGGAGGCAGGCAAGATCACGCTGCGCCATGGCGAACTGAAGAACCTGAACATGTCCGCCATGACGATGGTGTTCCGCGTCAAGGATCCGGCCATGCTTGACCAGGTGAAGGCGGGCGACAAGGTCAAGTTCGCAGCCGACCGCGTCAACGGTGCAGTCACGATCGTCCAGCTCCAGGCTGCCAAGTAAGCAGCATCCGCGAACCAGGGCTCGATACGCCTGATCGCGTTTTTCGAGCCTTCCAGGAGATAGCATGAAAACCAAATCCTTCTTTGCAGCGGCAGTAGCAGTTCTCGGACTGGTGGCCACTTCCGCGGCATCCGCTCACGCCAAACTCGAGTCTTCTGCGCCACTGGCCAATGCAGTGGTGAGTCCGGCGCCTTCGCAGGTTCGCCTCCAGTTCAGCGAGCAGCTTGAGCTGCCGTTCAGCAAGGTCAAACTGATCGACGAGAAAGGTGCCGTCGTCGAGCCAAGCAAGACCGCCCTGGACGATGCCAATCCCAAGGTGTTGGTGGCGACGGTTCCGACCCTGCATTCCGGGGCCTGGCGTGTCCAATGGTCCACCGTCACCCGGGACGGCCACAAGGTCAAAGGCCAGTTCGACTTTCGGGTAAAGTGACATGGAGTCCGACCTCACACTGGCTCAACGCTTCGTCACGGTCGTCCTGAACCTGTCGCTGGCCATCCTTGTCGGCGCCAGCGCAGCCCATGTCTGGCTGCGCAGCGCACGGTCGGCATGGGGAATCGGCCTGGTCCCGCGCTTGCGCAAGGTCTTGGTCTTCGCCGTCGCGGCGGCAGCGATGGCGTATGTCGCAGTGCTGTGGCTCGAAGCGGCATCGATGGCGGAGGTACCGGTAAGCGAGGCCTTCCCTGCAGTGCGGTCCGTTATCACCGCCACTCATTACGGCCTCGCCTGGATGATCGGCGCAGCAGCGCTGCTGGTCGTCTCCTTCACCCTTCGCACACGCAATGGTGTCCGGCCGAGTGCTGCAGCGCCGCTCATCCGTGCAGCGGCGCTCGGCGTACTGCTATATGCCCGCAGTATGGTGAGCCACGCCGGCGCCGCAGGTGATTTCACCTGGTCTGTGCTGGTCGACTGGGTCCATCTTGTCCTAGTCAGCCTTTGGGTAGGCGAAGTCATCGTCGCCGGCCTGGTCACGCTGCGCTCCCCGCCTGAATGGGAGTCGAAGAACCGGGGCGAATGCGCCCGCTTCATCACATCGCTGTCGACATCGGCCACTGTCGCCCTGGTCGGCATCTTCATCACGGGTGTCCTGAGCGCCTGGCGCGGGCTGGGAAGCTTCGAGAACGTCCTCGGCAATCCATACGGAACGACCCTGCTCATCAAGGTCGGACTGGTGCTGTGCGCAGCCGCGCTGGGTGGCCTGAACCGGTTCGTCGTGATGCCGAAGCTGCTGGCACAACTGCGCAAACCGAAGCCGGAAGGCGGGGCCAATGGGAAGTTCGCCCTGATCCTTCAGCTCGAAGCTGTCATCCTGGTGGCCGTGCTCATCGCAGCTGCCGTCCTGAGTTCCACCTCACCGCCAACGGCGTCGTGAGCACTTCTTCGTCCAAGGGATAATAATGAAAAGCAAAACCATTCCGGCTCTCGTCCTGAGCGCCCTCCTCATTGCGGTTTCTTCGGCAAGCCAGGCGGCGTCACCGAAAGAGACGCTCGCATCCTTCCATGAAGCCCTCACCAGCGGCGACAAGGCGAAGGCGCTCAGCCTGCTTTCCCCGGAGATTGCGATCTACGAATCAGGCTACGTCGAGCGATCCCGAGATGAATACGCCAGCCATCATCTAGGCGGCGACATGGAATTTGCCAAGAACTCGACCCGGAAAGTGCTGAAGCAGACCGAGCGCATCGATGGGAATACCGCTGTCGTGTGGGAAGAATCCGAAACCACGGGTACGTCTCGGGGAAAACCGGTGCACGTTTTTGGAACCGGCACGGCAGTCCTTGAAAAAAAAGGCGATTCCTGGTCCATCGTTCACGTGCACTGGTCTTCCAAGAAAGCGAAGTGATCACCGCAGGGCTGTGCAAACACAGCTCGCGGTGCGAGGAACATGGTACCTGCGAGCAGATCGGAATGTCCGCATGCAGCGCGGCGGACATCCATCCTCCGGTCAAAGTCTGTTGATCTGCTGGTCGATTGCCTTTTGCGCATGCTCGTTTCGCTCGCTGTACCGGTCGGTCAGGTAATCGGTCCGGCCACGCATCAACAGCGTGATCTTGAATAGCTCTTCCATCACATCGACGATGCGGTCGTAATAAGCCGATGGGCGCATGCGTCCTTCGTCGTCGAACTCCTTGTACGCCATCGGCACCGAAGACTGGTTCGGGATCGTGAACATGCGCATCCAGCGTCCCAGCAGGCGCAGGGTATTCACGACATTGAACGACTGCGACCCGCCGCACACCTGCATCACCGCCAGGGTACGTCCCTGGCTGGGGCGTACCGCCCCCATTTCCAGCGGAATCCAGTCGATCTGGTTTTTCATCACGGCCGTAATCGCACCGTGACGTTCGGGGCTGCACCACACCTGGCCTTCCGACCACATGCACAACTCGCGCAGCTCGACCACCTTCGGATGTGTCTCAGGCACGCTTCCCACCATCGGCAGTTCCATCGGATCGAAAATCTTCACCTCGGCGCCGAAGTGTTCCAGGATCCGGGCGGCCTCGTAGGTGAGGAAGCGGCTGAACGAGCGCTCGCGCAAGGAGCCATACAGCATGAGAATGCGCGGCGGATGGCTCATGTCGCCGACCTGCGCGAGCTTCTCCAGCGTCGGCTGGTCCAGCAACTCCGGCTTGATGTTGGGGAGATTCGGGATCTTGTTCATTTGATTCGCTTTCCTTCGGCGTTCACAACTGGCTCGCCGTCTTCTTTCGTGAATGCGCCCTGCTGCTGGGCAGGAAAAATGTCGAGCACGGCTTCCGACGGCCGGCACAGCCGCACGCCGAGCGGCGTAACGACGAACGGGCGATTGATCAGGATCGGATGGGCGAGCATCGCATCGAGCAGCTGCTCGTCCGTCATGGCCGGATTGTCCAGGCCGAGCTCGAGGAAGGGCGTACCCTTCTCGCGAACTGCGCCCCGCACCGTCACCCCGGCGCGCTGGATCAGGTCGGCCAAGGTCACACGATCAGGCGGATTGTTCAGGTACTCGATCACGGTCGGTTCGATCCCCGCATTGCGGATCAGGCCGAGCGTGTTGCGCGAGGTGCCGCATGCAGGGTTATGGAAAATCGTGACGTCCATGGTGACTCCTTTTCAGCTCAGGCGAACGGCGAGCGCACACAGGGTGACGAAGAGGATCGGCAGCGTCAGCAGAATACCCACGCGGAAGTAGTATCCCCACGAAATCTGGATATTCTTCGCCGACAGCACGTGCAGCCACAGCAGCGTCGCCAGGCTGCCGATCGGGGTAATCTTCGGTCCCAGGTCAGCGCCGATCACGTTGGCATACACCATCGCTTCACGTACCACGCCGGTAGTGGCAGTGGCATCGATCGCCAGTGCGCCCACGAGCACGGTCGGCATGTTGTTCATGATGGACGACAGGATAGCGGTGATGAAGCCGGTACCGAGCGCCGCACCCCACACGCCATATTCGGCGCAGCGGTCCAGCAGCGCCGTCAGGTAATCGGTGAGGCCAGCGTTGCGCAGTCCGTAGACCACCAGGTACATACCCAGCGAGAACACGACCACCTGCCATGGCGCACCGCGCAGCACTTCGCGCGTCGAGATCCGGTGGCCACGTGCGGCGACGGCCAGCAACACCACTGCTCCCACCGCGGCGACAGCGCTGATCGGGATGCCGACATCGTCCAGCCAGAAGAATCCAACCAGCAGCATCGTCAGCACCCACCAGCCCGTAACGAAGGTGGCGCGGTCATGGATCGCCTCTTCTGGACGCTTGAGCTGGGCCAGGTCATAGTCGGCCGGGATGTCCTTGCGGAAGAACCAGACCAGAGCGGCGAGCGTGGCTGCGACCGACACCAGGTTGACCGGCACCATGACCGCAGCGTAGCGCGCAAAAGTAATGTCGAAGTAGTCGGCCGATACGATGTTGACGAGGTTCGAGACCACCAGCGGCAGGCTGGCGGTATCGGCGATGAAGCCTGCAGCCATGACGAAGGCAAGCGTTGCGCGTGCGGAGAAGCGCAGGGCAACCAGCATGGCGATGACGATAGGCGTCAGGATCAGCGCGGCGCCGTCATTGGCAAACAGCGCGGCCACTGCCGCACCCAGCAGGACGAGCAGGACGAACAGGCGCCGGCCATTGCCCTTGCCCCAGCGCGCCACGTGCAAGGCTGCCCATTCGAAGAAACCGGCCTTGTCCAGCAACAGGCTGATGATGATGACGGCCACAAAGGCCCCAGTGGCATTCCAGACGATGTTCCAGACGACAGGGATGTCGCTGATCTGGATGACCCCTGCAAGTAGGGCTACGACCGCACCGGTGGACGCGCTCCAGCCGATGCCGAGGCCGCGCGGTTGCCAGATAACGAAGATCAAGGTTGCCAGAAAGATGAGAAAAGCGATCAGCACAAAAATCCTTTGGACGGTGGTGGTTCACCACGAAAAAAGGCCGGGGGCATGCCCGGCCATCATGAGACCCGGCGTGTTCAGGCGCCGATAAGGCCGATTCGGTCGAGCTCCGCCTTGAATAGTTCCCGGTCGCCCTTCAGTTCTTCCAGCGGCAATGCAAGAAAGGCCTCGATCCGTGCGCGCAGCGTGGCGTAGGCTTTTTCGAATGCGGTGTTGATTTCCTCTTCCGTGCCGACCACGTGGCCAGGGTCTTCGACGCCCCAGTGCGTGCGCAGAATGGGGCCGAGATAAACCGGGCATGTGTCGCCAGCGGCACTGGCACACACGGTGACGACGACGTCTGGCGTAACCGGCAGGTCATTCCACGATTTGCTGTAATAAGCTTCCGTGGAGATGCCTTTGCTTGCCAGCAGTGCAACCGCTTTTTCGTTCAGTTTGCCAATTGGCTGGCTGCCTGCACTGATGGCATGCAGGCCTTCAGGGGCGATATGGTTGAAGACTGCTTCACTGATGAGCGAGCGGCAGGAGTTACCAGTGCAGAGGAAAAGTACGTTCACGGAAAGCCTTTCGTAGAAAAAATAGATCAGTTTGTTGCAGCGGCGTCAGCGCTGTCGCAGGAGGCATTGCCGACCGGCGTACAGGGATTGCCGCCGCAGCAGTTCTCGGTGAGGAAGCCCAGCAAGGCATTCATCGTGTCGAAGTTCGCGGAGTAGATAATGAAGCGCCCGTCCTGGCGCGGAACCACCAGGCCAGCGTGCGACAGTTCCTTGAGGTGGAAAGAAAGCGAGGACGGCGGCACGTTGAGCGCCTCGGCGATCCTGGTCGCTGGCAGCCCGGCCGGGCCCGCCTGGACCAGCAGGCGATATGTGGCGAGCCGCGATTCCTGGGCTAGTGCAGCCAGGGCAGCGATTGCCGGTTTAGTGTCCATGACATGTACCCTTCTATTTGATATTTCTAGTATATTGGAATTGAAGCCATTACAGCAAGGAGTCATATGCGTGACGGTCGGGAACAGCGCCTTACAGCTTCCTCTCGGCGATTGCCCGGACGGCTTCGCGGCGTACCGAGTCGTCCTCCAGCCACTCCAAGGGCAGCGAAACGAACTGTTCGACCCGCTTTTTGATCTGCAAGAAGACCTGCCTGAAGGCTTCTTGCTTGTCCCTGTCGTTACCAGAAACCTGCGCCGGGTCCGGGTAGCCCCAATGCGCCGTCGTCGGGTGTCCCGGCCAATGGGGGCACACCTCTCCGGCCGCGCTGTCGCATACGGTGATGATGAAGTCCATGTGCGGCGCATCAGGCTGCCCGAATTCGAGCCAGCCCTTGCTGTGCATCGCCGCTACCGGGAAGCTGGAATCGAACCGTTTTATCTGTTCGATTGCCAATGGATTGACGACACCTGCCGGGCGGCTTCCCGCGGAATATGCCATGAAGCGCCCCCTGCCCAGCACAGTCAACAGTGCTTCCGACATGATGCTGCGCGACGAGTTGCCGGTACAAAGAAAGAGAACGCTGTAGCTCTTGCCTGCCATCGTCTGTCCGTTAACGCGAGGCGTTTTCAAGGCTCGCATCTGGGCGGGCAATGGCGCTCAGCTCTTCCTCGATGGCCATGCGTGAAAGTTTCGCGAAAGGCAGCATCGCGAAGATATCCAAGCGGTTCTTGATCTCACGGCACACCTTGCTAAACAGCTGCCGATGCTCCTGCGCACTGCCTACAAATGTCGCGGGATCTTCGAAGCTCCAGTGGGCCGTGATTGGATGCCCGGGCCAGCGCGGGCAAACCTCGCCAGCTGCCCTGTCGCATACCGTAATTACAAAGTGCATGTAGGGTGCATCGGCAGCGGCGAATTCATTCCAGCTCTTGCTGCGCAGATCAGCATACGGAAAACGAAGATGTTCGATCGCCTCCATTGCCAGCGGGTGAACAGAACCGGTCGGATGGCTCCCTGCGCTGTAAGCACTGAAGCGGCCGGCGCCGATCGCATTAAGGATGGCCTCGGCGATGATGCTGCGCGACGAGTTACCGGTACAAAGGAAAAGCACATTGAATGTTTCGTGGTCAGTCATCGCGGCCTCCAGGCAGACGGGTTGTTCATACGACTATTCGAAATATATCGAAGTTTCTTGACCGTTTGATGACACCGATATATTCTTTATTCGTCGAATGGCGAATAACGGCTATTGCCAGCCTCGCGCGGTGCTGACAAACAGCACGTCTGCATGCGTCTTCAAGCGGCACGCAATTCGTATTTTGTCGAATAACGAATAGTTTCCATGCGGGTCGACTACAGTCAAGCCACTTAAGGAGAGCAAACATGAAAAATGAGAACGCACAAAACTTGCCAGTCGCAGTGCTCGGCGCAGGTCCAGTCGGGCTCGCCGCAGCGGCCCATCTGATCGAACGCGGTCTAACGCCCCTGATCTTCGAAGCAGGTGCTGCCATCGGTGCGAACCTTGCGACTTATCGCCACGTTCGCTTGTTCTCGCCGTGGCAGTACAACATCGACAAGGCTGCCCGCCGCCTTCTGCTTGGACAAGGATGGAGTGAGCCGGCAGGCGAAGAATTGCCGACCGCTGGCGAACTGGTCGACCATTATCTTGCCCCACTGGCTTCGATTCGCGAGGTGAACTCGAATCTGCTGCTCGGCTACCGCGTCACGGCCATCACGCGCCCGGGGTTCGACAAGGTCAAGACAAAGGGGCGTGAAAGCGCGCCATTCCTCATTCGTGCTAACACGCCGGATGGCTCGTGCCAGTTCTTGGCCAGTGCCGTGATCGATGCTACCGGTACCTGGTCACACCAAAATCCTCTGGGTGCGGACGGCATCCCAGCGCTCGGCGAACAGGCGCTGTCCGACCGGATCGACTATGGCATGCCGGACGTTCTTGGTTCAGCCCGCGAAACCTACGCCGGGAAAAAGGTCATGGTAGTGGGAGCGGGCCATTCTGCAGCAGGCACCTTGCTCGCCCTCGCCCAGCTTACCCAGGAACATCCGGACACGCGTATCGTGTGGGTGACGCGCGGCAGCCAGCTGGCACGGTTTTTTGGCGGCGGTGAAGCCGACGCTCTCAAGGCGCGTGGGCAGCTTGGGCTGCGTTTGAAGGCATTACGCGATTCGGGCGGCCTCGAGATGCGGCAGAACTTCCGGATCCTGGAGCTGGCCGAGACCGATGGCAAGATCGCCGTGACCGCCGAGCCGATCGACGGTCCGGCCCCGGTCATCGAGGGAATCGACCGGATCATTTGTGCTGCCGGCGCACGGCCCGATCTCGCACTCACGCGGGAGCTTCGGGTCCGTCATGATCCGTGGCTTGAGAGCACGGATGCGCTGGCACCGCTGATCGATCCGAACGAGCATAGCTGCGGTACCGTGCGTCCACACGGTCACCGGGAACTGGCACATCCGGAATCTGGTTATTACGCCGTCGGTGCCAAGAGCTATGGCCGCGCCCCCAACTTCCTTTTGGCGACGGGCTACGAGCAGGTTCGCTCGGTGGCAGCAGCCCTGGTAGGAGACATGGCTGCGGCGGATGACGTCCAGCTGGACTTGCCGGAAACCGGAGTGTGCAACACGCGGCTGGCATACGAGGCAGCACCTGAGCCGACGGGCTCGTGCTGCAATGTTGCGCCGGCAGCAGCCGCTGCCTGCTGCGTTCCCGCGCCGTCGCCGACCGGCGCCTGCGGCTGCAGCAAGCCAGCCGAATCCACCTGCTGCGCTTGAGCTGACTGAACCCGCTGCCGGCAGATGCCGGCAGCGCCCAATCGGAACATTCCATGTCCCAGCCTTCGAAAACCATCGGCATACTGGCGATTACCCAAATCGTCTCCTGGGGAACGCTGTACTACGCCTTTACGATCCTGGCCGCCGGTGTGCAGCCTGAGCTTGGCCTCTCGCCTGAGCTCGTCTTCGGCGCTTTCTCCTGGAATCTTCTTGCGGCTGGCCTGGCGGCGCCCCCTGCCGGCATCCTGCTCGACCGCTAAGGGGGCCGCTACGTAATGGCCCTAGGTTCGTTTGTTTGCGCCATTGGCCTGGCCGTACTAAGCCGTGCTGGCGGTGTCGTTTCCTTGTACATCGCGTGGACGCTGATCGACATCGCGATGGCCCTCACACTGTACGAGGCAGCTTTCGCAACGATTAACCGCAAGTACGAGACCGGCTCAAGGCAAGCGATTTCGACCCTGACGCTGTTTGGCGGCTTTGCCAGTACGCTGCTCTGGCCGCTCACCGCCAAGCTGGATACGGTCTTTGGCTGGCGTGATACCAATTCGTGCTTCGCTGTCATGCAGCTGCCTCTCTGCATGCCTTTGCACTTATGGCTTGGCGCGGCCCCTGTGCGGCAGCCTCGACATCATCTCAGTGCCGAAGACCAGGGGCACACTTTGAAACATGCATTGCGTCACCCCGCGTTCTGGACGCTGGCATTGGCCATTTCGGCTAACACGTTCGTCTTTTCGGCGATGTCGGTGCACCTGATCCCACTGCTCGAGCGCCTGGGACTGTCACTGTCCACGGCTGTCTTGTTGGCCTCGCTGATCGGTCCAATGCAAGTAGCCGGACGTATCGGGGAGATGACGCTCGGCCGCAATACGTCTCTGCAAATCGTAGGAATTTTGACCTTCGCAATGCTGCCTGCTGCGCTGCTCGTGCTCGTATTGTTTGGAGCCAATGCATGGATTGTTGCCCTGTTCTGCATGCTGTACGGCGTGAGCAATGGCATCCTGACGATCGTACGCGGCTCGATCCCGCAAGCCTTGTTTGGCCGCCAGCATTACGGGGCGATCTCCGGTGCGTTGGCAGGGCCATCGCTACTATCGAAGGCTGCAGGGCCGCTCGCAGCTGCAGCATTACTGCGCCCGGAGGGTGGGACCACAATGCTGCTCATCGTGCTTCTGGCCGTTTCCATCGCCTCCCTCGTCTTCTACCTGCGTGCCGTGAGTATCGGCAGCTCGCCATCGATCGCGAAAGCCTTTGACAAGAACACAGCCTGACCACTAAGCTGCGTTCGCCGAATAACGAATGAGCGTTTCCATGTCTAAATCCTGCTGCTCCCCGGACGCCCGCAACACCCCGGGAAAAGAAATTGATGTCGATGACCTCGCACGCATGTGCAAGGCACTGTCACACCCCGCGCGAGTGCAGTTGCTCAGGCATCTTATCGATTACGGCGAGTGCTATTTCGGCAGCCTGGCGGACGTGCTGCCTTTGGCGCCATCGACAATCTCCAAGCACGTCTCGATCCTGAAGGATGCGGGCTTGATCGAAGGGTCATCGGATGTGCAACGGGTTTGCTATTGTGTCAATCACGAACGGCTTCTACAGTTCAAAGCAGTAGTACAAGATTTTTAGAATGAAGACGAGCGATCGGCATCATCGTCTGAAGTGCATTTGGGTAGGTCTGCTATCGCCGAGAATGAAGCTTCATTTCGCTGCCATTACGCGGTGATATACGGAGTTATCGCAGCACTGACTCTGGTTTTATATTCAGTGGCCTGCCGCACAGTCAGTCGTCGATCAATGCCTGAATGACTGGACAGCTTGTATCCGGAGCCCCACTGTCGCAGCGCGCAACCATTCCGGCGAGTGCTGACTTCATCGCCAGAAGGTCGCCTATCTTGGCCTCTACCATGGCGAGCTTTTTCGCCGCCAAAGCGCGCGTGCTCGAACATGTCCCCGAACCTTCCAGCTTGAGCAGGCTCGAAATTTCCTCAAGCGTAAAGCCCAGAAGCTGTGCGCGCTTGATGAAGCGAATTCGGCGTACATCTTCGTTGCCATAGGTGCGGTAGCCGGAACTTGGCCGTTCCGGCTCATCGATCAATCCACTTCGTTGATAGAAGCGAACGGTCTCGACGTTCACACCGGCGGCGTCAGCCAAGCGGCTGATGGTCATTTTCTCAGGCATGCGCTTGACTCCGTATCTATATACGGAGTTTATCCTATCTCTGTCTTAAACCGATCAGGATAAACATGAAGATGGGAACGAAAGGACCGCTAGTCGCGGGTGTGCTGGCTGCGCTGGGAGCATCGGCTTGTTGTGCGGGCCCGCTCGTCCTGCTATTGCTGGGCGTCGGCGGCGGTTGGGCATCCCGGCTTATCGCGCTGGAGCCCTACAGCCCCTATCTCACCGCGCTTACGGTACTGTTCCTCGGTACTGCATTCCATAACTTGTATCTGCGCCGGCCCGCGTGCCCCCCTGATGACGCCTGTTCCGATGACCATGTCTTGAGGAACCAACGCATTCTGTTTTGGCTCATTTCCTTGCCAGTCATACTGCTACTGACCTTCCCCTTGTACGCCGCGCTCTTCTACTGAAAGGATTCTTCGATGCACTTCTTTAACATCGCTATCGCCGGGATATTGCTTGCCAGTCCAGCCATCGCCGGTACGTCGCAAACCCTGACCCTCGACGTGCAGAACATGAGCTGTGCGACTTGCCCAATCACCGTTAAAAAAGCGTTACAGCGAGTTCCGGGCGTGATTGACGTAAAAATCGATTACGAGCGCAAGACGGCCACTGTGCAACTCGACTCCGACAAGGCTAGCGTAACAATACTGACCAAGGCGACGACCGACGCAGGCTTCCCTTCGACGGCCAGGAAAGTGCAATGAGCGATGCAACCCTCGAGTCGGTCCTGACCTGTCCGCATTGCGGACACAGCAAACAGGAAATCATGCCGACTGACGCTTGTCAGTTTTACTATGCATGCGAGGGCTGCGCCAACGTGCTGCGCCCAAAGGCCGGAGACTGCTGCGTTTTTTGCTCTTACGGCACAGTGAAGTGCCCGCCTATCCAGCTTGAGCGCCCCTGCTGTGGTTAAGCTGGGCTGTCGCCGAAATGCATCCTGTAGCTGGTTATAGTGATGGCATGGCATGTTGACAGAGCCGCGTAAGAGACCCGCGGCTCTGCTCGACGGAGGACTTGGCCGTTACATACCAAGCCTACGATCAGATCTTGAAATCGTCAAAGGCAACGTTTTCTTCCTTTACACCAAGGCCGCGCAGCATTGCCTGTGTCGCCGTCAGCATGGCCGGGGGACCGCACACGTAGAACTCGAGCGATGCGATGTCCGGGTGCGTGCGCAAACTCTCCAGCGCGGCTTCGTGTACCAGTCCCGCTGGCGCCCCGTCCCCTGCCTTTTCCTCGGACAGCACCAGGTGCCATTCGAAATTCGGGTGTTTCGCTGCGAACGCCTGCATTTCGTCCACATACGGCGCATCGCGCCGGCTGCGCGCCCCGTACCAGAAGTGCAGTGGTTCGGTCTCCCCCTTTGTCAGGAGCTCATGGATCATGGCGCGCAAGGGCGCCATCCCGGCGCCGCCACCGATGAATACTTTCTCGCGCGATCCCGGCTTCAGTGCGAAATCGCCGAAGGGGCCGCTGAAGCGAACTTCGTCGCCCACCTTCAGGGTGTACATGTAGCCTGATCCCCTGCCCGGCCGTTCTCCAGGCATGAAGCGAACCAGAAAAGTCAGTTGCCAGCCTGCGCATTCGACCGGCACCGATACCGAGTACGACCTGCGTACTGGCGTATCATTTGCGAGACTAGCCAGCGTACCGATCGCGCGCCAGTCGTCCTGATGATGCTCCGGGACTTCCACTTGGCTGGCGTCCCGCTCATACGGAGGAACATGAATCTGTACGTAGGCACCTGGACGGCAATCGACACGGCCTTGGGGGCTTAAGGTGATCTCTCGCAGGAAGGGCGTAACCGGTCTCACGCTGGTGACTATTCCAATCCGCTCGGCCGGCATTGCCAGGGCATTTCCGATATCGACATCGAGGCTGCGCTTCACGGGAAGGTTGCAGGCCAACCTGTATCCCGCCTCGAGCTTCCGGGGCGACAGCAGCGCACGGTCTGCGCTCGTAGGTTCGGGCGCCTGGCCAACGCATCTCACTTCGCACAGGCCGCAGCTTTGGCCGCCACCGCAGTTCGACGGCAGCTGCAGGCCCGAGCGGCAAAGCGCCTGGAGTACGGTATCGCCCTGCACCGCCTCGACCGAGCGCTGCGTCGTGCCGCTGCCGTCGACCAGATTCACGGTACGGCGCCGGCGCCAGCGGCTCGGGACGAATTCCGCAAGTCGGACGCTGACGAACAGCAGCCAGACACCCGTCAGTGCCATCCACAATCCGCCGATTGCACTGGAGACGAGCAAGGGATTGTTGAAGTTGGTCCGCTCGCCGTAGTCCATGATGTGAAGCATCCAGAACAGGTCAAACAGGCGCCAGGTACTGTTCCTGTGTTCGAGCACGGCTCCCGACCGGCTGGAGACATAGACCGAGGTCTCGTCCGCATCGTCGAAGTCGACGCGCCAGACGGGCTCCTTGTGGGCGCGGGCCTCCAGCGTGAAGTTCAGCAGGCGGGGCGTGCCGGCCTTGCCGCTTCCGGAGTAGGATGCACGGGCAATCTCCCTTGCCAAGCTGGCGTCCACCGCCACGGCCTTCCCGTCTGCGGCGCTGACGAGCCAGCTGCGCTTGTCGTTCTGCAGCCGATATACCGGCCGGTCGAGCAGCCAGCCGGAAGTAATCGCCATGACCTTGTCGCGGCTGGCCGCAAGCACGGCGTCCGTACTGAGCACGTCGCGCGGCCATGCCGGCGGCGCCGGCGGCTTGATGCGGAATTCGCGTCCCTGAACCTTGTTCGCGTCGAGCAGGCTCATGACAACCCCACTCGACATCCACAGCAGGAACTGGATCGCCAGGATCACCCCGACCCACTTGTGCAATCGTCTCATCCAATGGCTCATGCCTGCTTCCTCCGGTTGAAGCTGTAGAAGAGCAGCCATGCTCCGATGAGGGCAAACAGCAGGCCGGTAATCGAGGCCGTGCGCAGCAGCGTGTTGTTCACGTTCTCACGCTCCTCGTAGTCCATGATGTGGAACATCCACAGGAAATCGAACCACCTCCAGAGCTCATGCCTTCTGGCCACCAGGTCCCCGGTATGCGGGGAAAAGTACAGCGTCGTCTGGCCTGGCTCGTCGTAATGGACGGCCCACAGCGGTACAGGCCGTGAACCGACTTCCTGCGGCGCCTTCGTCACCCATTCGACGCCCTTGATGCTGCCCTCCCCCGCGTAGGCCGCATCCGCGAGGGCAACGATCTGGTCGCGATCGAGCGGGCTGATCTTCTTGCCACTGGCGGCGTCCACGAGGCTTGCTTGTTTGCCATGCTTGATCTCGTAGACTTCCTTGCCAAGCAGGCTTTTCATGCGAACGGCGGTGAGGCCTGGGTAGGCCTCGTGCAGGCGAGACTGGCTGATACGGGTGGCTGACGGGTTGAGCCTCTCAGTCGGGACGTGGGCAAGGTGGTCGCCGTGGATCACCTCCAGCGGGACGACGACCATGTAGAGACCACTGATCATCCAGAGCAGCGCCTGCACGCCGATGACAAGCCCGATCCATTTGTGGGCGCGTCGCACCCAGAAAGCTAATTGCATAGTTGTTGTAATAGTAAAGTTACCCGGTCAGTTGGGCGGACCGGAGCGAAGCATACATGCTCGCGGACCGCCCGGCATCATTGAATGGCTAGAACTTGTAGCCCAGGCGAACGTGCCAGCGGCGACCCAGCAGGTCGTAGGTCATCGTATCGGTGTTCCCGTCCGTCCAGCTCTGGATATACGGGGCACGCTTGTCGAACAGGTTGTCGACCCCGAACGAGAGTGCCATCGCTTTGTTGAATGCGTACTTCACGCTAGCGTTGTGATACGAGATGCTCGGTGCGTGCGAGCCGATGTCCTCCGGTGCGGCGTTAATGTCGTCCGCCTTGCCGATATACTGGACCGTATAGGAACCCGACCACGGCCCGTTGGACGCCGTCAGGGATGCCGTCGACCGCCACTTGGCGTAGCTTCCTCGTCCACCCGTGATCTTGCCGGCGTACTCGATGACCTCGCCGCCAGGGAATGGCGTCACGTCGTAGCGGTTGAGGCGCGAGACGTCGGCCGTGACGGACGAGGCCCAGCCGAAGAGGCTGAAATCATACATGGCGCCGAAGTCCAGGCCAGCAACCTTCTGCTGCGCCGCGTTCTCCGGCTGGGACGACAGGAAGTTGATCTCGCCTGTGCGCGGATCGCGGGTGAAACTCGAAGGCCGGCAGAAGATGTGGGACAGTCCTGGCGAGTTATAGCACACCGACAGTTTGGTCGATCCCGGGACCGTCTCGATGGCGTTGTCGATCTCGATGTTGAAATAGTCGAGGGTCAGGGTCAGCGCCCTGGACGGCGTCCACACCATCCCGACCGTGAAGGTATCCGCCTCTTCCGGCTTCAGGTTCTGGTTGCCGCCGCCGGTCGTCAGGATCGACGGGCCGAACTGCCTGTAGCCGGCAGGTACGCCGGACGCCTGGCAGTTCTTGTAGACCGCGGAGTTCGGATCGAGCGTGTTCCAGTTGTTGCATGGGTCGGTCGTCGTCAGGTTGCCCTCGGAAACACCGCCGAACAGTTCCGGCACGTTCGGCACCCGGAAGGCCGTCGACCTGTTCGCGCGCATTTTCAGCGCCGGCATCACCTGCCAGTCCAGGCCCAGCTTATAGGTTCCCTGGGAACCGAACAGGCTGTAGTCGGAATAGCGGGCCGCCGCATTCATGGTCAGCGACTGCACCAGCGGCAGCTTGGCCAGCAAGGGAACGGACAGTTCGGCAAACACTTCACGCGCGCTGTACTGGCCGGCAATCGGGTCCATGGCAGGTGTATTTGCCGCGCCCGACACGATCAGGCTGTCCGGGTCCCGCCAGCCTTTCTCACGCCGGTATTCGAAGCCGGAAGCAAATCCCACCGGACCTGCCGGCATCGAGAACAGCTCGCCGCTGATGCTGGCATTGAAGCTCTTCTGGTCGTTTCCGCCATGGTCGCGCGTCGTGAAGTGGATGTACTCCAGCACCGCCGGGCTCAGGTTGCCGTAACCAAGGTAATTGCCGCAGGGAGCGGCGGTCGGTGTCCTGCCGCAGGTCGCAGCGTTCAGGGTCGCATCGACACGGTCCAGGTTGATGATGTTCGTCATCCCATCCACGCCTGTGTTGCGGCCCCAGTTGAGGGACGCCGACCAATCCCACTTGTCTCCAAGCGCGCCTTTGAGGCCGGCGACGATGCGGAAGGTGTTCGTTTCTTGGAAAAAGTAGCGTGGCCCCACCTCGGCCACCCTGCGCCGCTCTAGGGTCAAGTTCTGACCCGTCGGGTTGGTCGGATGGTTCGCGGCGATCTCGATCGGACGGTAGACCCCGATCGCGCCGGGCGTCGCCAGCTGCTTCGATTTGCGGTTCGTGAACATGAGCTCGCTGAACATGTCCACCCGATCGGTCAGGCGCATATTGCCGAAGGCACTGACGCCGACACGCTTGATCGGGTTGACCGCGTTCAGGAACGGATTGCTGTTGTAGGCGTGCTTGGCCGCGCTGTAGGTTTCGAATCCACGTGGATTCCCGTTCGGATCCTGGTTGAAGTTGACGCGGCGACCATCCGCGAGGCGGGCACGGCCGCCGATGGTGGACGAGCTGCCGGAGCAGACCAGTTCGCCATTCTCTTCGAATAGTGAACAAGGCGCACGCGACGCCAGGTTGACAGCGCCGCTCTCGGAGTAGTTCAACGACGCCATCAGCGATCCGCGCTCGCTCCGCGTACCCCATACGAGATCAGCGGACTTCTCGTCGCCGTCGCCGCGCTCCGTCTTGCCGTACCGGACAGAGGCCTCGGCACCGTCGATTGCCTTCTTGGTGATGATGTTGACGACGCCGGCGACAGCGTCCGCGCCATAGATCGCGGATGCGCCGTCCTTCAGCACCTCGATCCGCTCGATCATCGCGACCGGGATCATGTTCAGGTCGACCGAGCTGTTGGCGCCCGTCCCTCCCGACACGACGCGGCGTCCGTTCAGGAGGACCAGGGTGCGGTCGATGCCGAGGCCGCGCAGGTTGACCTGAGTGGTACCATAACCGTTACTGGTCCAATAGGCACTGGTCTGGCTCCCCGCGGTGCCCGCGGAAGACGGCATACGCTGTAGCAGCGTCTCGACCGAGATCGCGCCCGAGCGCTGGATGGTTTCCGCGTCGATCACGGTCACCGGGCCGACACCGGACAGCTGCTCCTGTCGCAGATTGATCCGGCTGCCCGTGATCTGGACCCGTTCCATCCCGGTCGCCTGGGTGTTCTCGGTGGTAGCGGGTTGCTGTGCATGGGCGCCTTGCTGCAGGACCAGCATTGCGAGCGCGGCTGTCGTTCTTGGGACGAATTTGTGAACCATTTACCCTCCGGGGCTATTTTTGTAAGAGCAATAAGACCGCAAAGCTTACAGCTTCGGTCGCGGCATATGGTGGGTGAAGCAATCGATTACTTCTTGTATATACAATTGCGCAGCATTTTTAATGTAGCGCGCTTTCTGCCGATAAGCAATAAACACGCATTTTTACAAAAACTTTCCGAATAAAATTTCAGAATGAGCGAATGCGCCGGCGCAAATTCGCGCCGGCATGAGCTTACTTGGTGGCGGAGGGAGTTAGGTGTCCTGCCCTGCCGCCTGTCCCTGCTCAGGTCACGATCATGCTGCAAGCATCCGGCGGCACTCTTCGGCACACCGGCGGCAGGCCGCAGCGCACTCCTGGCAATGCTGCATCTGATGCTTTCCGCACTCTTCGGCACACATGTCACACAGCGCGGCGCATGCCTCGCAGACGAGCTTGGCCGCTTCGCTGCCCCGTGCCATCATGGCGGCAGCGACCCGGCAGAGCTGAGCGCAATCGATGTCGAGTGCGATGCAGCGGGCCATCATCTTTACGTCCTCCTCCTGCAGGCAGGCGGCGGCACACATGTCGCACGCATCCGCACAGTCATTGCAGGCCTCGATACAGGTTTCGTGTTGCTGGTTCATGGTGATCTCCTAAAAACGGTTGGTCTCGGTCTCTATCAGGACAAAACTTTTGCGCGCCGCAGAACGATGCCGCGCCGCGGGTCAATCAAAACCAAAGGCGCACTCCCACCACCGCCTGGACTTCGCTCCGGTCGCCGCCACGCTGTCGCGTGTAATCAGCGGTTCCGCCGAACTGGCGGTTCCAGGTGACGCCGATGTATGGCGCGAACTTGCGCGTGATTTCGTAGCGCAGCCGCAGGCCCATGTTGATGTCGGATAGGCCTTTCCCAGTGGCCCGCTCGGGATCCGCGCGGCTGTACAGGTTCGCGCCCAGCTCGGGCTCGAGGATCAAACGGGGCGTGAACAGGATTTCGTACTTCACATTCAGGCGCGCGGCGAGGCCGCTTCCGGGCCGCCAGTACGCGGTGGCCTCGGTCTCGAACCAGTAAGGGGCCAACCCCTGCACCCCGACGGCAAGCCAGTTCCTTCCGCCACCCTCACCGCTGTCGTGCCGCACACCCAACTGGGTACTCCAGAACGGTGCGAATGCCCGGTCCCACAGTAGCTCGGTGCGGGACGAATCGAGCGAGCCGCCCCGGCGCTCTCCCTCTACCTTGAGCCAGGCCTTGTTGTAGTCATTGCCATACCACGCCTCGGCTTCGAGGTTCTGACCGTGTTCGCCATCGCCCCTGGCTGCTTCGAGCTTGTCGACCAGTACCTTCCCGAACGGAGCGTTGTCGTTCATTTCGTGGTTGCCGAAGTTGGCGTGGCGAGTCCCCTCGTTATAGGCGTTCGGATCCCGGGAGTCCGGCGGAGGGTCGCCTCCCTGCATGGGTCCCATTCGCATGGCATGACCTGCCATGACGCCCTCCGGGCCTGCCGCGCGTTCCTGGCCACCGCTTCCTGCTGCGGGAACTGCGCCGTGTCGCATGGCTGCATGATCCATGCCGGGCATGGCCCTGGTTGCCGGCTGGGCCTGCGGCTTCGCGGGAGTTGCTGCTTGTGCTGCGTGACCCGTATGGCCGGTAGCGTGACCCTGGTGTTCCGCCGCCTGCGCTGGCGGGGCCTTCTGCGCTGCGACTGGAGTGTTCGCATGCACGGCATGGCCAGCAGCATTCGACGCAGCCGGATTGGGCGGTGTCTGCTGCGGCGACTTCTTGCTGGCCGGCGCGGGTGTCCCGTGTCCCATCTTCGAGTGGTCCATGGTCGACATGTCGTGACTGCCGGTAGACTGGGGCGGCTGGGTTGGAGCTGCCGTCTGTGCTGCAGCGTGCGCCGCAACCAGGCACGCCAGCACGAGCGCGCAAGGCGCAGGCTTGATCGATGGGTTTTTCATGATACGACCACCTCCCTGAACATCCCGGCTTCCATGTGGTACAACAGATGGCAGTGGTAAGCCCAATGGCCGGGCGCATCGGCCGTGACCCGGTAGGTGATCCTTTGCGCCGGCTGTACATTGATCGTGTGCTTACGAACCTGGAATTTCCCGTCGGGAGACTCCAGCTCGCTCCACATGCCATGCAAGTGGATCGGATGGTTCATCATCGTGTCGTTCACGAGCACGATGCGCAGCCGCTCCCCGAACCGGAAGCGGATCGGCAAGGATTCCGAGAATTTCTGGCCATCGAACGACCACATGAAGCGTTCCATGTTTCCGGTCAGGTGAAGCTCGATCTCGCGGCTCGGTTCCCGTGGATCGACCGGCCCGCCGATCGTGCGCAGATCGGCATAAGTCAGGACGCGCCGGCCGTTGTCGCGCAGGTTGACGCCAGGGTCGTCGAGGTTGGTGCGCGGCATATCGACGTGCATGTCGACGCCCGGCCCGTATTCGGTGCGCGCATGCGTCACCTTCGGCGGATGGCCCGCTGCCGGCGCGCCGGCCGCTGGCATCTGCGCATGCCCACCCATCGCATGGCCGCCCGCGGCCCCCGAACCATGCATGCCTGACATGGCCATCGCACCCATCATGTCGGTCATGCTGAGCCACTGGGCCTCGTCCATCTCGGGCACTGGAGCCTGCATTCCCGGCCGTGGTGCCAGCGTGGCGCGGACGAAGCCCGAGCGGCCGATCGACTGTGCAAAGATGGTGTACGCCATGTCGTCTCGTGGCTCGACGATGACATCATAGGTTTCGGCGACCGAAATCCGGAATTCATCCACAGTGACAGGTTCGACTTCCTGTCCGTCCGCGGAGACGACGATCATTTTCAAACCCGGGATGCGCACGTCGAAGATGGTCGTCGCGGCGCCGTTGATGAAGCGCAGGCGCACTCGTTCGCCGACGCGGAACAGGCCGGTCCAGTTCATCTCTGCTGTGGAGCCGTTGATGAGGTAACGCAGTGCCCCGCTGATATTCCGGCTGGCCGTCACATCGCTGAAGTCGGTCGGCATCATGCGCATCTGGTTCCACATCTTGCGCTTGTCCACGGCCGCAGCGAATCCCATGCTCCGCACGTCCCGGATGAACTCGCCGAAGGTGGGCTGTTTGTTGTTGAAGAAGTCGCTCATCTTCTTCAGGTTGGCCAGCACCCGCTCCGGCTTCTCGTCCGTCCAGTCCGACAGCATCACGACATAGTCGCGCTCGGCCTCGACCCACTCGCCGGCTTTCGGGAGTACGACGATCGGGCCGTACAAGCCGAGCTGCTCCTGAAGTCCAGAATGGCTGTGGTACCAGTACGTACCGCTCTGCTTGACCTCAAACCGGTAGGTAAATGTCTGCCCTGGCTGGATCCCGGCGAAACTCAGACCCGGCACCCCATCCATGTCGGCGGGGAGAAGGATGCCGTGCCAATGAATCGAACTGACTGCCGACAACCGGTTGGTCACCCGAATCGTGACGGTATCGCCCTCGTTCCAGTAGAGGGTGGGCGCCGGCACCTGGCCATTGACCGCAATGGCGATGCGGTCCGCTCCGGTGAAGTTGACGCGCATCGGTCCGATCTCGAGATCGAAACTGGTACCGCGAAGATGGCGCCTGTCCTGCGCGGCAAACAACGCGCCAGGGCTGAAGCCCGCGAGGCCTATCGCTGCGCCGATCCCTTGCAGGAAGCGGCGGCGCCAGCTGCTTGCGCAGCCGTGAGTAACTACTGAACGTTTCATAAGGTTCTCCGATTCGACATGCGACTTCTGGCACAGTACACAGTAATCTGCTCGATTCGGCCCAAACGTTCCCCATGCCGGTAACCAGGGACGCGGACACACCTGCCCCGCGGCGGATAGCCAACAGGGCACGACTCGATTGTTTGATCTGATTTGTTTGAACGCGTGCCCGGTCAGGTTGACTCATTCGCGCAGGCGCGAGCGCAGGCACGGGCCGGTCTTCCGCAAATCAGGAACGCATCGCCGGCGTTAGCCGTGAAGGATTACGCCGCGATTGACGCGGCAGTGCGTGGGGGGCGTTCGATCCGGGCAGGAATATGCCCGGGGAACGAAGGCAAGGAAAATTGCAGGGCAGTGCTGACCGCTTCCTCGACCGCAGTCACGGCCATTACAGGCGGTGGCGCATAGGCGCCGATGGAGCAATTTGCACAGGTGCCGCAGCCAGATCGCGCGTGCGCGCCGTCATCGTCGCAGTCTTCATCCTGCGCTGCGACTCTCTGCGCCGGCGCGGCGGCATGATCGTGCCCGCCATCTTGTCCCTCACCGGCCACCGTCGCCTCCATCGGCATGCCAGCGGCATGGTCAGCGTGGGCGGCCAAGGGATGATGCGCCATGCCGCACTCGAACCTCGCCACTCCCGCAATGCTCTGCAAAGGGAGGGAGACGATGAGTAGGCACAAGAAAAATGTTCGAAGCCTGGCGCGCATATGGTCAATGTAGCATGCTCCCGGCATAGCGTGCACACAATTCCGTGGCGCTGCCCGCGCGGCTCTTCGCCGCACTCACCCAGTTCGCCAGCGTCCCTTTCGGGATCCCGATCCGCTGGGCCGCTTCCTCCTGAACAATCCTTGCTCCAGCAGCTTCACCGCCTCGGCCCAGAAATCCGGCAGGTATGTCTTCGAGTTCTTGAGTTTGCTCCTTCCGACAAGACACGATCAATAATTCCTCGTCACACCCTGCATGCCTGGGGCAGATACGGCGTTTCCATGAAGGCCCATTCAATTGACAAAGACATAGGGCGAGCCTAGACTTCGAACTGACCATGAGACTTCCACGCACATCTCGACTAATTGCCGCGACAATAGTGCTGTTCAGCATATTGTTTATGCAACTCGCTGTGTCGGCTTATGCGTGCCCAGCGCTGGGTCTGGGGCATGACCGTCAGATGACCTCGTCTGTGCAGACAATGCCAGCCGATATGGTCCCATGCGAAGACATGGATAAGGAACAGCCGAATCTGTGCCATGCGTCCCACCAGACAGCTAAGCAATCGCTCGACAAGCCTGCGACGCCACCTTTGGCAGCTTTCGTTGCTGTCGGCTACGGTCTTCCGATAAACCTGGAAGTAATTTCATTCGAGCGCTTTCTCGGCAGGTCAGCTCCTGCTTTCCTCGCGCGCGCGACGGCTCCGCCTATAGCCATTCGCAACTGCTGCTTCCGAATTTGATCCTTCAGTCTGCTTGATTCCTCATCGCTACGCGTCGGCGCGAGCGATGTTACTCAATGCATTCTGGAGGTTTCATGCTTTCCCGAGATATCAAAGCGCGCCACCCCGCGCCTCGTCCGGCTGTTCGGCCTCTCCGAGCAGTCCTCTTTGTTGTATTCACAGTATCGGTCGTCGTTACCAACGCCACCGTTGCCAGCGAACGGGTACTGTCGCTGGTTGAAGCCCAGCAGCAGGCAGTCGAGCGATCCCGATTGTTGGCGGCGAAGGACCATGCTGTCCAGTCTGCACGGGAGATGTCAGTCGCTGCCGGTCAGCTCCCCGATGCGGTCCTGAAGCTCGGTGTCGACAATCTACCGATCAATGGACAAGATCGCTTCAGCATGACGCGCGACTTCATGACGATGCGACGCATCGGCGTGATGCAAGAGCTGACGCGTACCGACAAACGTCGCCTGCGTGCGCAACGATTTGAACGCGAAGCGGAAAAGTCGGTGGCGGAAAAATCTGCCACGACCGCGACAATCGAACGCGAGACCGCACTGGCCTGGCTGGACCGTTACTACGCCGAAGCAATGTCGACCGCAATAGCCGAACAGCTAGATCAGGCGAAGCTCGAGATCCAGGCGGCGGAGTCGGCGTATCGGGCCGGCCGGGGCAACCAGGCAGACATCTTCAACTCACGAAGCGCATTCGCTTTCCTGGAAGACAAGGCAAGCGATATCAGGCGCCGCATCGGCAATGCCAACATCGTGTTGGCCCGATGGATTGGCGACGCGGCTCAGTTGCCGCTCGGCGACAAGCCGGCAGTCGACTCCATCCGCCTCGACGAGGCTACACTCGAGGCCCAACTCGGACACCATCCGGAACTTGCCGTGCTTGCCAAACAGGAAGACATCGCAACGACAGAAGCGCAGCTTGCAAAGGCGAACAAGAAGGCGGACTGGAGCATCGAGGTCGCAGTCCAAAAACGCGGTCCAGGGTATTCGGACATGGCATCGGTCGGCCTTTCGGTGCCCCTGCAGTGGGACCGGAAAAACCGCCAGGACCGCGAACTGTCGTCGAAGCTGGCCCAGGTCGAACAAGCAAGGGCGGAACGCGAGGACGCGCTGCGCGCCCATGTCGCTGAAGTGCGGGCCATGTTGAACGAGTGGCATACAAACAGGCAGCGACAGATCCGCTACGAGCAAGAACTGATCCCTTTTGCTCGCTCCAGGACAGAAGCGTCGCTTGCCTCTTACCGTGGCGGCAAGGCCACGCTGGCAGACGTCCTCGTGGCGCGGCGCAGTGAAATCGATGTGCGCTTGCAGGCTTTACAGCTCGGGCAGGAAACCGATCGCCTGTGGGCGCAACTTAATTTTCTTTTCCCGCAATACGGCCATACCCAGCCATTGAGAAGCAGGGCGAACAAGGATTTTTAAATGAATGCTAGAAAATTAACAACTGTACTGCTAGTGGCTGCGGCACTGAGCGCCGCCGGGTACGGCCTCTACAAGTTTGGTATGAATCGCGGGATGGGGATGTCCCCTGCTCCACAATCGGCGCCCTCCGCCCAAGAAGCAGGTGCAGATCAAGCTACTGGACGCAAGGTGCTTTATTGGCATGACCCGATGGTCCCGGGCCAGAAATTCGACAAGCCGGGCAAGTCGCCGTTCATGGATATGCAACTCGTTCCTGTGTATGCCGACGAGGCTGGCGATGAGGGCAGTGTCAGCATCAGCCCACGAGTGGAACAGAACCTGGGTATCCGTACCGCCGAAGTCACGAAGGGCAGGCTTGCCTCCAGCGTGGAGGCTGTCGGCAACGTGGCTTACAACGAGCGTGACGTCGCCGTCGTGCAGGCGCGCAGTAACGGCTACGTCGAGCAGCTCTTCGTGCGCGCACCCCTCGACCAGGTGAAAAAGGGGCAGCCCCTGGCGGCTTTGTATGTGCCTGACTGGGTCGCAGTGCAGGAAGAATATCTGACGGCCAAGCAGATGAAAGGTCCAGGGACGGACGGCCTGGTGGAGGGCGCGCGGCAGCGTATGCGCCTCGCCGGGATGACGGACGCGCAGATCCGAGGTGTCGAATCCAGCGGCAAGGTGCAGCCTCGGGTAACCATCAGCGCGCCCATCAGTGGTGTCGTTGCAGAGCTCGCAGTTCGTGAAGGGATGACCTTCGCCTCCGGCGCTCCGATGTTCCGAATCAATGGGCTCAGTACAATCTGGGTCAACGCCGAGGTGCCCGAAGCGGCGGCGGCTGAAGTACGTCCTGGCACCAGAGTCGAAGCCCGTACCCCCGCGCTGCCAGGCACTGTCTTACATGGCAAGGTCAGCGCAATCTTGCCTGAAGTTGAAGCGACTACACGCACATTGACGGCGCGTGTCGAACTCGCCAATCCACAGCAACGCCTGGTGCCGGGTATGTTCGCGACCGTAAGCTTCACGCCGGCAGCCAGCGCGGAAACCTTGATGGTCCCGACGGAAGCGGTGATCCAGACAGGTACACGCAGTGTTGTGATGGTCGCTCAAGGTCAGGGCAAATTCAGCCCTGTCGACGTCCAAACCGGCCGCGAGAGCAATGGCCAGACTCAAATTCTCAAAGGTCTCGACCTTGGGCAAAAAATCATTGTCTCGGGTCAGTTCCTGATCGATTCGGAAGCCAGCCTGAGAGGTACCACGAACCGGCTAAGCGGCCCCGTGCCAACCGAAGGCAATCAGCAAACCGCTGGCCCGACGACGCATCGCGCTCAAGGCAAAGTCGAGGATATCGACAAGGATGAAATTACGCTTTCGCACGATCCGATCCCAAGCATGCAATGGCCGGCAATGACGATGGGATTCAAGGTGCCGGTGGCGGGCGCACCGAAAAATCTGGCAATCGGCGATACGGTGAACTTCGAGTTCCAGCAAACCAAGGACGGCTCGTTCCAGATCACCAGCATTTCCCCTGCTGGACCGTCGATGCAGGGCATGGGTGACATGGGCGCCGCCGCTATCAAGCATGGCGCCCACACTCCTGCCGCTATGGGAGACGCAAAGAAATGATCGCCAAACTCATTCGCTGGTCGATCCTGAATCGCTTCCTGGTACTTCTGGCAACAGTGGGGATCACGGCGTGGGGCATCTACGCGTTGCAGCGTACTCCGCTCGACGCCCTGCCTGATTTATCCGACGTGCAGGTGATCATCCGCACATCCTACCCGGGCCAGGCGCCTCAACTAGTCGAGAACCAGGTCACCTATCCGCTCACTACGACAATGCTGTCGGTGCCGGGCGCGAAAACGGTACGCGGCTATTCCTTCTTTGGCGATTCCTTCGTCTACATCCTGTTCGAGGACGGCACCGACCCGTATTGGGCGCGCTCGCGTGTACTGGAATACTTGAATCAGGTGCAGTCGCGCTTGCCGCCGCAGGCGAAGACCTCGCTCGGCCCCGACGCTACGGGAGTTGGTTGGGTCTACGAATACGCACTCGTCGACCGCAGTGGCAGGATGGACCTGTCGCAATTGCGCGCGTTTCAGGACTGGTTCCTCAAGTACGAGCTCAAGACGGTCGCCAATGTGTCGGAAGTCGCAAGCCTGGGCGGCATGGTGCGGCAATATCAGATCGTACTCGATCCCGCGAAGCTTCGCGGCTACAACATTGCGCATGGCATGGTCATCGACGCGGTGCAGAAGGCCAACCAGGAGGCCGGCGGTTCAGTGCTCGAGCTGGGCGAAGCCGAATATATGGTACGTGCGAGCGGTTACCTGCAGTCGCTCGACGACTTCCGCAAGATTCCCCTGATGACTTCGGAGGCCGGTGTTCCCGTCCTGCTGGGTGACGTCGCGCGAATCCAGCTGGGTCCGGAAATGCGACGCGGCATCTCCGAGCTCAACGGCGAAGGCGAGGTTGCAGGTGGCGTCATCGTCATGCGCTCAGGGAAAAATGCGCTGGAGACTATCGATGCGGTGAAAGCGAAACTGGCGGCTCTCAAGCCAAGTCTGCCCCCTGGAGTTGAGATCGTTCCGACCTACGACCGATCGCACCTGATCAGACGGGCGGTAGACAATCTGCGCGACAAGCTGGTCGAGGAATTCGTCGTCGTTGCAATTGTGTGCGCAATCTTCCTGTTCCATTTGCGCTCGGCGCTAGTTGCGATTGTCACACTGCCGATCGGTATCTTAATCGCCTTCATCGTCATGCACTACCAGGGGGTAAACGCGAACATCATGTCGCTCGGCGGTATCGCGATTGCGGTGGGCGCGATGGTGGACGCCGCCGTGGTCATGATCGAGAACGCGCACAAGCATATCGAAGTGTGGAACCACGCTCATCCGGGGACGAAGCTGGAAGGAGAAGATCGCTGGCGGGTCATTGGAGATGCAGCGGCCGAAGTCGGGCCGGCGCTGTTCTTCTCGCTGTTGATCATCGTGCTGTCGTTTATTCCAGTGTTCACGCTGGAGGCGCAAGAAGGCCGCCTGTTCTCGCCGCTTGCGTTCACGAAGACCTACTCAATGGCAGCGGCGGCAGGGCTGGCTGTGACCTTGATCCCGGTACTGATGGGCTACCTGATCCGCGGACGCATTCCCGAGGAGCACAAGAACCCACTGAATCGCTTCTTGATTGCCGTGTACCGCCCCTTGCTCGATGGGGTGCTGCGCTTCCCCAAGGCGACGCTGATCGCGGCCGCTGCGATTGCCCTTGTGACCGTGTGGCCGATGACGCGGCTCGGCGGGGAATTCATGCCGCCTCTTGATGAAGGCGACCTCCTGTACATGCCTTCGGCGCTGCCAGGACTGTCGGCAGGCAAAGTGTCGCAGCTGCTCCAGCAGACTGACCGCTTGATCAAAACCGTACCCGAAGTGCAAAGCGTGTTTGGCAAAGCAGGGCGGGCCGAGACGGCAACCGACCCTGCGCCCCTGGAGATGTTCGAGACCACGATTCAATTCAAGCCCAGGGATCAATGGCGCTCAGGAATGACCACGGACAAGCTGGTGGAGGAACTGGACAGCGTAGTCAAGGTGCCTGGACTTTCCAATATCTGGGTACCGCCGATCCGGAACCGCATCGACATGCTGGCTACGGGCATAAAGAGTCCGGTCGGCGTCAAGGTGGCCGGTAGCAGCCTGCAGGAAATCGATCGCGTTGCCAGTGAAATCGAAAGGATCGTCAAGAAGGTTCCGGGCGTGTCATCGGCATTGGCTGAACGTCTCAATGGAGGACGCTATATCGACGTCAACATCAGCCGCGACCAGGCAGCCCGGTACGGCCTGAATATCGCCGATGTGCAGAGCGTCGTCTCGGCGGCAATTGGCGGTGACAACATTGGTGAGACCGTGGAAGGCCTGCAGCGCTTCCCGATCAACGTCCGCTATCCGCGCGAGGTCCGGGATTCCATCGAAAACCTGCGGCAATTGCCCGTCCTGACGCCGCGCGGGGCACAGATTCGCCTGGGTGATGTGGCAGAGATCCGCATCAATGACGGCCCACCCATGCTCAGGAGTGAAAACGCGCGCCTGTCCGGTTGGGTGTACGTCGACATTCGAGGACGCGACATGAATTCGGTGGTGCGCGACATGCAGCAGGTTGTCGCGAAGGAGGTCAAGCTGCAACCGGGGTATTCGATTTCCTGGTCAGGTCAGTTCGAATACCTGGAACGCGCCAGTGCGAAGCTCAAGTTCGTGGTGCCGGCAACGCTATTGGTAATCTTCATCCTTCTCTACATGACATTTAAGCGCTTTGACGAGGCCATCCTCATCATGGCGACCTTGCCGTTCGCACTGGCCGGCGGTATCTGGTTGCTCTGGATACTTGGGCACCACATTTCGGTCGCCAGCGCGGTGGGCTTCATTGCACTTGCAGGCGTTGCGGCAGAATTCGGGGTGATCATGCTGCTCTACCTGAAACATGCCTGGGAAGCCCGCCTGGCGGCAGGAAAGGCGTCGGAAGCTGATCTGTTAGACGCTATTCGCGAGGGCGCGGTTCAACGTGTGAGGCCAAAGGCAATGACCGTCGCGGTCATCATTGCCGGTTTAGTGCCGATCATGATCGCCCATGGCACGGGTTCGGAAATCATGCAGCGTATTGCAGCGCCAATGGTCGGTGGGATGTTGTCCGCGCCATTGCTGTCGATGTTTGTGGTGCCAGTGGTCTACATGTTGATGCGCCGTCGGGAGGTACAACAAGAGAACGTCCGTCAATCCGGAGCCAAGGAGGCCATCTATGAAAATACATGAGTTACAACGACGGGATAGCACGAGTCGACCAGGTCTCCGTGGATTACTCAATCATTAAAGGAGACGATCATGAAGAAGATATTTGGGATGTCGTCTGCTCACGGACGAAAATTACTTTACCCACTTTGAGGAGAAATCTCATGAAACGTTTTGCCCCCCTGTCCCTTCTCGCTGCATTGGCCAGTTCCGGCGCGGCCTTCGGTCAAGCTGCCGATATGAAGGGGATGGGCATGAAACAAGCCTGTATGGATATGAAGGACATGAAGGACATGAAGGGTATGGATATGTCGGCATGCAAGGACATGATGAAGGAGAAAGCGGCCGATAGCAAAGCCCAAGGTGCATCCAAGAATGGAGTGGTACACAAAACCTCAGCTGTAGTGAAGGGGGTCGATCGAGCAAACGACAAAGTGACGCTTGCACATGACCAGGTGAAAACGCTTAAGTGGCCACCAATGACGATGAGCTTCGGCGTTAAGGACAAGTCATTGCTTGACAAGCTGGTAGTCGGCAAAAAAGTTGAGGTGGAGTTCACCCAGCAAGGGTCGGACTACGTCATCTCATCCGTCAAATAAGGCGGACGCGAGCGTTCATGCTCGTATCCGAGCTGTTCAGTGCGGTGGCAGGCCAAGGCATTCCTAGCCTCCGACATGCCATTGCGCTGAGGTTGATTGAATATGATCTTGCGCACTACATCTTCAGGAAGACGCGTCACGTGTCAGTTTTGGGTTTTGTTCAAACGCTTTTGGAAAGTGGCGTAAATAGAACCGAGAAATGGCACAACGAGCTGTCGTCCTGACCTGATTGACTCGCCAGCAGAGCGTGACGGGGTTCCCAAAGAGGCTCCCATAACCCTGAGTACATTCAAGGAGAATATCATGGTGCAAAGTCAATTCCAGTCGTGTATCAAGGCGTGTTACGAATGCGCCGAGGCGTGCGATACCTGCGCCGCGGCGTGCCTGCGGGAGACGGACCCCAGGATGATGGCGCGCTGCATTATGCTCGATGACGAGTGCGCGGCAATCTGCCGTCTTGCCGCGCAGCTGATGAGCCGCGCAACCGAGCATGCTCATCAGCTATGCCAGCTGTGCGCCGACATTTGCGACGCCTGCGCCCAGGAATGCGCAAGCCACCAGATCCAGCATTGCCAAGATTGCGCCGCCGCCTGCCGCCGCTGTGCGGACGAGTGCCGCAGGATGATGCAGCCGACCAGTGGTCAAGGAACTTCCGTAGGCACTCACGCCCACTAAAGTACCTTTTTCGGGATCTGCGGCGCGGATCCCGAAGTTGACTCTGCCGTTATGCGGGTGATCCCGTCGAATTGCTGCTACTTGCGACCTTCGAACCCACGACCCAATTCATATCGGCGCCAGCATAGACCGGCTGCGCGCTTCGCGCTATGGGATGAGCGTGGCCGACATCCAGACAGTGGTGTCCGGCGATCGGTGGCGACAACGCCCGCGAAGTCGTCGACGGGCGCCGGCGCTTCCCGATCAGCTTGCGCTACCCGCAGGACCACCGCGACTCATTCCAGGTCCTGCGCTAGCTGCCGATCGTCACCGCTGGGCCCGCAGATTCGTCTTGGCGACGTGACGACGGTCGTCGTGATGGACAGTTCTCTAACGATCCGAAGCGAGGAAGCGCGCCTGTCAGGTTGGGTATACGTCGATGCCCGCGGTGTTGGCCTGCTCACTGCGGTTCGTGCGATGCCGGAGCGTGTCCGCGACAACGTCTCGCTGCCGCCAGCTTATGCCATCGGCTGGTCGGGGCAGTTCGAATATCTCGGAAGCGCGGCCGGCTCCAAAATCTTGCAGCGCATCGATGCACCGATGATTGGCGGAATGGTCACCGCACCGCTACTTTCGCTGTTTGTGATCCCTGCCGCCTGGCGGCTACTACAAGAGCGGCGTATAGGTAAGCGTCAGAACGAAGTGACCTAGCTTCAAGGCGCCGGACGTCCATGAAGGCGTGCTTCGCATTACGATTCGAAAAGGCCGCGAACACCAACCTTCCGATCTTCGGGCGCTTGGCAGGAGGCCGCCGATCGCAGACAGTTTGACTAGCCTCCTCTTACGGGCGTCGTTTTTATTCGCATAACTGTAGGATGCTCAACAGTACTTTAAAGAGTCTGATAAGCCATTCGACTGGCATTTACCGATGAGGAATGATGGATGGGAGACCAGCACCGCCACAACGTCCACAACGGCAGCGGCAACCTCAAGGTTGCATTTCTACTGAACTTTACGTTTACGCTGATCGAATTCGCCGGCGGACTGTGGACGAATAGCGTGGCCATTCTCAGCGATGCCGTGCATGACCTCGGTGACTCGATCTCGCTCGGACTCGCCTGGTACTTCGATCGTCTTTCAAAGCACGGCAGCACCCCGAAAGACACCTACGGCTACGCTCGATACTCACTGCTTGGCGGCCTGATCACCGCTATCGTATTGATTGCCGGCATCGGCTTTATCCTGTGGAACGCAGCGCAGCGCCTTCTCGATCCGGAGGAAGTCAACGCGACGGGTATGATCGTTCTGGCGGTGGTTGGCGTCATCTTCAATGGCGCAGCGGTTCTGCGTGTTCGCAAGGGGGAGTCGCTGACCGAGAAAGTCGTCAGTTGGCACCTGCTGGAGGACACCCTCGGCTGGATTGCGGTGCTGATCGGCGCAGCGGTGATGGCAGTCTGGGACCTCCCCTGGATCGACCCGGCCCTATCGATCTGTATTTCGCTCTTCGTGTTGTGGAACGTTTTCCGCAATCTCCGGAAGTTCTTCGAAGTTTTTCTGCAGCGGACTCCGTCCACCTTTGACCTTCCTGCCTTCGAAACTGCGGTGAGGGCTATTCCCGAGGTCATCGATGTACACGATACCCACAGTTGGTCGATCGACGGCGAGAAGCACGTACTGACAACCCACGTCATCGTCTCGCAGAAAGCGTTTCCAGACAAAGTCATGTCGATCAAGTCGCACGTGACAACCCTCATTGGCGACAAGGCCTTTGAACACATTGCAATCGACATCGGAACGCCTATGGACCATATTGAAGAGAAAACACGTACAGGGTCCGAGATTCGACAAAGGCGGCAGGACTGAAGAATGACAAGAGCGCAGTCCATTGCATGAGGCCATGCTATACTTTTCCTATGACCCGCCGGTTTATTTACCTTGTGCTTACAATCATGATGCTTCAGCTTAGCTGGAGCGTCGTGGCAGAGTATTGCGAGCACGAAACCGGCCGCGCTGCACAGCATCTTGGCCACCATGCGTCGCACGACGAGCCTGCTCAAGAGGCTTTCAGTTCGCTCGACCAGCCATCCAAGTCGAAAACAGGGACGCTGCATTCGCACTGCACTTCCTGTACCCACACGCCCCTGACGTTCGAGGCGCTGCCTGTCATGGCCGCGGTTTCCGAACCTCTGCGCATTGCACCCATCTCCCCCCTGCTTCGCCTCTCCTCTATCGATGTGGCCCCGCCCGAGCGGCCCCAATGGGTTGCCGTCGTCTGATTCGGCGGCGACTCGTAACTAGTCAGTCTTAATGTCTCTCAGGAGTGTCGTCACGGCACTCCTGATGCGGATCGTCGCTGAATATCCTTCGCCTATTGTTTTCGGAGTTTATTCATGCACCCCAAACGTATTGTTGTTGGGTCGCTCGTGCTATTGGCATGGGCGCTCCCTGCGGCCGCACAACTGGCTGGCGATCCGCCAGTCGGGCGCGCGGCCGCTGTTCCCACCGTACCCGCCGCCGGCACGCTATTGACCCTCGAAAAGGCGGTCGACATGGCCATGGCCGCCAACCCGAGCCTGCGCGCCAGCGCCCTGGACATCGTCATCGCCGGCGCCGGGCGCCGCCAGGCGGGATTACTGCCAAATCCCACAATCTCCTACACGACCGAGGGAACGCAGCGCGGTACGAGAACCCGTACCTTCGAGCTGAGCCAGCTGGTCGAGCTTGGCGGCAAGCGGCGCGCCCGCGTGGAGCTCGCCGAGCGCGACAGCCGGCTTGCACTTGCGGCCGCAAGCGTGGCTCGGGCCGAACTACGCGCTGACGTCACTGCCGCCTATTTCAACGCGCTGGGCGCCCAGGAACAGGTACGCCTTGCGCAAACCTCGCTCGACATTGCGTCAAAAGCAAGGGCGGCGGCTGAGAAGCGTGTTGCCGCCGGGCGTGTCTCGCCTGTCGAACTGTCGCGTGCAAAGGTAGCCGAGTCGACTGCACGCCTCGACCTTTCCCAGGCCGACGGCGAACTGCTTATCGCGCGCGGCTTGCTGACGGCGTATTGGGGCCAGGCACAGCCGGGAACTCTGGCCCTGGTCGAGCCAGTAGACGAGCTCGCGGCTGTTCCTTCCCTTGAAGACTTGCGAACACGCCTGGCGGGCTCGCCGCAGCTGCAGCGCGCACGCCTGCAGGTCGAGCGCGAAGAGGCGCAGGTGTCGGTCGACCGCGCGCAGCGCATGCCCGACGTCACCCTTGTCGTCGGCCGCCAGAAGGATGAGGAGATGGGGCGAACGCAAACCGTGCTCGGCGTCTCGCTCCCGCTCCCCTTGTTCAACCGGAACCAGGGCAATCTGCAAGCTTCGCTCGCCCGTGCGGACAAGGCGCGCGCCGAAAGCGATGCGCAGCAGCTGAGGCTCGACCAGACCTTGACCAGTACCTATCAGCGCGCCCAGCTGGCGAGGGACCAAGTGCGCACCATGCGGCAGGAAATTCTGCCGGAAGCGCAACGTGTTTTCGATGCCGCCGTCATCGGTTTCGAGGCTGGCAAGTTCAACTTCCTGGATGTTCTCGATGCCCAGCGCACTCTGCTGCAAAGCCGCGCGCAGTACGTACAGGCACTCTACGACAGCTACCGATTCAGCGCGGAGCTTGGCCGATTTGCCGACGCTGGCACCGGCGCCACCAATACCAACAGGATTACCCCATGAAGTTCAATATCGACAAAAAATCGGCGCTTTCCATCGCGGCTGTGATCGCAGTCGGCATCGTACTGGCCCTGCTGATCGTGTTCTGGAAAAGCGATAGCACTCCGGCACCGGAAGGCGGCGAGCACGCGGAGGAAACCGCCGAGACGAAGGCCGAACACGGCGACGAGAAGGAAGAAGGTCATGCCGAAGAGCCCGGCCTCATCGAAATGAGCCCGCAGCAGATCCAGACCGCCGGCATCGCCACTGCAACGGCCGGTCCGGCAGCCATTCGCACCGAACTTGTCCTCCCCGGCGAGGTGCGCTTCAACGAAGACCGGACGGCACACGTCGTGCCGCGCGTTGCGGGCGTGATCGAATCGGTTGCCGCCTCGCTTGGCCAGGATGTGAAAAAGGGACAACCCCTGGCCGTCATCGCCAGCGCCGAACTGGCGGACCTGCGCAGTGCCGCGCTCGCTGCCGGCAAGAGGCTCGAGCTGGCGCGCATCACCTACGAGCGCGAAAAGAAGCTGTGGGAACAAAAGGTCTCCGCTGAGCAGGATTACCTCCAGGCCCAACAGGCCTATCGCGAAGCCGAGATCGAGTCGCAGGCGGCTCGCTCGAAACTGACCGCACTCGGCGCGGACGTATCGGCCGGCGCGGTCAACCGCTTTGTCCTGCGAGCTCCGTTTACCGGTGTCGTCGTCGAAAAACACCTCGCCCAGGGTGAAGCAGTGAAGGAGGACGCGAACGTCTTCCTCGTCTCGGATCTGTCGACCGTGTGGGTGAACATCGCGGTCGCGCCGAAAGACCTGGCCTCGGTCCGCGTCGGCCAAGCGGTCACAGTCAGGTCGGCAGCCGGTGGCCCGTCCGTAGCAGGCAAGGTCAGTTACGTGGGCAACCTTCTCGGCGAAGAGACCCGGACCGCAAGCGCACGGGTCGTGATCGACAATCCGGGACTCGCATGGCGCCCCGGCCTGTTCGTCAACGTTTCCGTGGTCAGTGGGCAGAAGGACGCTGCGGTTGCCGTTGCTTCCGACGCCCTGCAGACACTGGAAGGCAAGAACGTCGTGTTCGTCAAAACCGCCAAGGGGTTCCAGGCCCAGCCGGTGACCACCGGCGTCAGCGACGGAAAGCTGACGGAGATCGTCTCCGGCCTGGCCTCGGGCGCACCCTATGTCACGACCGGTAGCTTCGTCGTGAAGGCCCAGCAGGGCAAGGGCAGTGCCGAGCATGAACACTGAGCGAGGATCCGGACATGTTTGAACGCATCATTCGCTTTGCCATCGAACACCGATGGCTAGTCATGCTGGCCGTCATTGCGATGGCCGCCGTCGGCATCTACAACTACCAGAAGCTGCCCATCGACGCGGTACCCGACATCACCAACGTCCAGGTGCAGATCAACACCTCGGCGGCCGGCTATTCGCCGCTCGAAGTCGAACAGCGTGTCACCTTTCCCATCGAGACCGTGATGGCCGGCCTGCCTGGACTCGAAGAGACCCGCTCGCTGTCGCGCTATGGCCTGTCGCAGGTGACCGTCATCTTCAAGGACAGCACCGACATCTATTTCGCACGCCAGCTCGTCAACCAGAGGATCCAGGAAGCCAGGGAAAACCTGCCTCCCGGCGTGACGCCCATGATGGGGCCGATCTCGACGGGCCTGGGTGAAATCTACCTATGGACGGTCGAAAGCGAGCCAGGGGCCAAAAAGCCTGACGGCACGCCCTACACGCCCACCGACCTGCGCGAGATCCAGGACTGGATCATCAAGCCGCAGCTGCGCCAGGTTCCCGGGGTCACCGAGATCAATTCGATCGGCGGCTTCGCAAAGGAATACCTGATTGCCCCGGATCCGGCAAAACTCAGTTCCTATAGGCTGTCCTTGTCGGACGTCGTCAATGCGATTGACCGCAACAACAGCAACGTCGGCATGGGATACATCGAGCGCCGCGGCGAGCAGTTCCTCGTCCGGGCGCCCGGCCAGGTGCGCACACTGGACGACATCCGCAACACCATCCTCAGCAACGTCGACGGCGTTCCCATCCGCGTGCGTGACGTCGCGACGGTCGACGTCGGACGCGAGCTGCGTACCGGGGCGGCAACGGAGAACGGCCGCGAAGTCGTGCTGGGAACGGTCTTCATGCTCATCGGCGAAAACAGCCGGGCCGTCTCCCAGGCAGTGGCCAGCAAGATGGTCGAGGTGAACCGTTCGCTGCCGAAGGGCGTAGTGGCGATTCCCGTGTACGACCGCACGACACTGGTGGACAAGGCGATCAATACGGTCAAGAAGAACCTGCTCGAGGGCGCGGTTCTCGTGATCGTGATCCTGTTCCTCTTCCTCGGCAATATCCGCGCTGCAATTATTACGGCCCTGGTCATCCCGCTCTCGATGCTCTTCACCTTTACCGGGATGGTGACTTACCGGGTTAGCGCGAACCTGATGAGTCTTGGTGCGCTCGACTTCGGCATCATCATCGACGGCGCGGTCGTCATTGTCGAGAACTGCGTACGGCGCCTCGCGCACGCGCAGGAACACCACCGGCGCCAGTTGACCCTTACCGAACGCTTCCACGAGGTGTTCGCGGCTGCAAAAGAAGCGCGTCGCCCTCTGCTGTTCGGCCAGCTCATCATCATGGTGGTGTACCTGCCGATCTTTGCTCTTTCAGGCGTCGAAGGCAAGATGTTCCATCCCATGGCTTTTGCCGTTGTCGTCGCGCTGCTCGGGGCGATGATCCTGTCGATCACCTTCATTCCCGCAGCCGTCGCCCTGTTCATCGGCAAGCGCGTCACGGAAAAGGAAAACCGCATCATGGTTGCGGCCAAGCGAGCCTATGCACCGGCCCTCGAAAAGGTCCTCCGTAACGGCGCCTTAGTGATTACCAGCGCCGTCGTGCTGGTGCTCCTGTCGGGACTGCTGGCCACACGGCTGGGCAGCGAATTTATCCCGAACCTGAACGAAGGCGACCTCGCGCTGCAGGCGATTCGCATCCCTGCCACGAGCCTGAGCCAGTCGGTGGAGATGCAGCAGAAGCTCGAGGCCGGCCTGAAGGCGAAGTTCCCGGAGATCGATCGCGTATTCGCCCGCACCGGTACCGCCGAGATTGCTTCGGATCCGATGCCACCCAACATCTCGGACGGTTACATCATGCTCAAGCCCGAGTCCGCGTGGCCGGCACCAAGGAAGACCCGTGCCGAGCTGATCGAGGCGATCGAGGAGGAAGCGGAAAAGTATGCCGGCAATGCATATGAACTTTCGCAGCCGATTCAGCTGCGGTTCAACGAGCTCATTTCGGGTGTACGCAGCGACGTCGCCGTGAAGGTCTTCGGTGACGACATGGCCGTGCTGGAAACCACTGGCAAGGAAATTGCCGAGGTCCTCCAACGGGTGCCTGGTGCGGCTGAGGTCAAGGTGGAGCAGACCGGCGGCCTGCCGATGCTGACCGTCGATATCGACCGCGAAAAGACGGCCAGGTACGGCCTGAACATCGGCGACGTGCAGGAAGCACTGGCAATCGCCACTGGTGGGCGCGAAGCCGGCACCATGTTCGAGGGTGACCGCCGCTTTGACATCGTGGTTCGCCTGCCCGAAGCGATGCGCACCGACCTGGACGCATTGCGGCAGCTGCCAATTCCCCTGCCAGCCAAGGAAGGTAGCGCAACGACCTACATTCCCCTCGCCGAAGTCGCCACCCTGAACTTCACGCCAGGGCCCAACCAGATCAGCCGGGAGAACGGCAAGCGGCGCATCGTCGTGAGTGCGAACGTGCGAGGCCGGGATATCGGCACCTTCGTTCCTGAAGCGCAGGCTGCCATCGCAGGCAAGGTCAAGGTCCCACCGGGGTATTGGACCAGCTGGGGCGGCACCTTCCAGCAGCTAGAGTCGGCGACCCAGCGCCTGCAGATCGTCGTGCCGCTTGCCCTCTTCATCGTGTTCACCTTGCTATTCGCGATGTTCGGCAACGTGAAGGATGGCTTGCTCGTCTTTACCGGCATCCCGTTCGCGCTCACCGGCGGCGTCATCGCCCTGGCCCTGCGGGGAATTCCGCTGTCGATTTCCGCGGCAGTGGGATTCATCGCCTTGTCCGGCGTGGCCGTCCTGAACGGCCTCGTGATGATTTCCTATATCCGGACCTTGCGTGAAGAGGGAATGGACCTGGACACGGCAATCACGCATGGCGCGCTCACACGACTGCGGCCGGTCCTGATGACTGCCCTGGTCGCATCGCTGGGCTTCGTGCCAATGGCGATAGCGACCGGGACGGGCGCCGAAGTCCAGCGGCCGCTGGCAACCGTCGTCATCGGCGGGATCCTGTCCTCGACCGCACTGACGCTGCTCGTTCTTCCCCTGCTCTATCGGCTCGCGCATCGCAAGGATCCTGATGACGAACCGGTAAAGCCGGCGAAAGTGGTCGTCCAGTAAGCGTATGGGCCGCAGCTGCCGTTTGCGGCCCAACTCAGAGAGGACGATATGGGTCGAGACAATCCGGGTCGGCGTTTCCCGGTCGGGCGCCGGCTTGTCAGGCTGGACCTCGCTGCGCATGGAGCGGCCTTCGCCAGTTGCGCGGCGGGAGGAATCATTGTTGAAAGCGTTATCCTGGTGGCAGCCGCTACGCATCACGCCGCAACGATTGCGTTCCGGCTGTTATCGATCGAAAAGCTGACGATGCAAACGAGACCCAAAACCGAGGTCGCGTTCTCGGTCCTGCAGATCGCTCTATGCATGTGTTGCGTTGTCATGGTCTTGGTCGTGATCGCGCTGGGGACGCATGGCATCTTTCACGGAGAATCTTTCGATGCCGTGGCCGTTGCTGCGTTTGCCCTGCCTGGATCGGTCGCCATTGCCACGACGGCTGGATTGGCATGTGGGCGGGCTAGCGCCGGCGAGGCCCCCAGCAGAGTCGATGCAATTCTTTCCGCGGTACCGACCGCACTCGCGCTCGGCGTCGCTTTTTGCGATTTGGGCATCGCTGCAGGAAGGTTGGACGCGCTCGCCGGACTTGCAGCTGTACTGGTCCTGTGTGTGCGCACCGTGATCAATCTCGGCCAGACGCTGGATTGAATGGCTGGAAGCAAGCAAGTGAAGGACAACATCGAATGGAGGTGACATGAGACTGCCACAACAGGCACCAGAGCCATTGCACGAAAACCTCTTTGAAGTTTTCGGCATTATCGGCCTTGCATTGGTCGGGGTGATTATGGTTTTTCTCGGCTGGCTGAAGTACAGAGACCGTTACAAGCGCCCCGGGCCGAAACCTCGGAAGCGTGCAAAGGAAAATGGCAAGAAAAAGTAGGAGAAGGCAGCAACACGATCATCACAACGTGAGGGGAGCACGATGGGTTCAGGACATTCTCATGCAGCGCAGCCGGGTCAGAATGAGCGTCCGCTCTGGATAGCGCTCATTCTCACGACGACTTTTCTTGTAGCCGAAATCATCGGAGGTATTCTCACTAACAGTCTTGCGCTGATTTCGGATGCGGCGCACATGTTCACCGACACCGCGGCGCTGGCGATCTCGCTTGCGGCGATCCGCATCGGCAAGCGGCCGGCCGACAGCGAACGAACCTTCGGATACTACCGCTTCGAGATCCTGGCCGCGGCTTTCAATGCCATACTGCTGTTCCTGGTGGCCATCTACATCCTGTATGAGGCGTACCAGCGTCTGAACAACCCGCCGGAAATCCAGTCAGGAACGATGCTCCTGGTTGCTGCCTTTGGCCTGGTCGTCAATCTCATCAGCATGAAGCTGCTATCGAGCGGCAAGGACAGCAGCCTGAACGTCAAGGGCGCATACCTCGAGGTATGGAGCGACATGCTCGGTTCGATCGGCGTCATCATCGGCGCCCTCGTCATCCGCTATACCGGTTGGAGTTGGGTCGACTCGGCGATCGCCGTTGCCATCGGCTTATGGGTGCTTCCCCGCACCTGGACGCTGCTCAAGGCAAGCATGAACGTGCTGCTCGAAGGCGTCCCCGAGGGTCTCGGCATTGCTGAAGTCAAGGACGCGATCACGCGCATACCGGGCGTGGACAGCGTGCACGACCTGCACGTCTGGTCGATCACAAGCGGCAAGGCCAGTTTGACGGCACACGTCGTGCAACGTGAAGACGTCACTGACGCGCAAGCGCTCCTGACCAGCATACGCCAGCTCATCGCGAGCAAGTACGATATCCACCACTGCACCATTCAGATCGAGACAACGCCGTGCGAGCAGGCTGTCGAGGAACACAGCTTCGGCCCGGCTGCATCCCACGACCATGCCGGTCACGATGAACATGAGGGAGAAAAGCGATGATCGACCATATCAGGAACAATCTTGTTGAAGCGCGCGATGCACTTGATCGCCTCATCAGCGACGATGCCCAGCTGGGCAATATCCAGGCCGGTGCAAACCTGCTCGTCGACGCATTGGGAAGCGGGCACCGCGTTATCTCGTGCGGTAACGGCGGCTCTATGTGCGATGCCATGCACTTGGCGGAAGAGCTGTCGGGGCGGTTCCGCGAGGACCGCCCTGCCATGGCAGCGGTAGCCATCAGCGACCCAAGCTACATCAGCTGCGTCGCCAACGACTATGGTTACGAGCAGGTGTTCGCTCGCTTCGTCGAGGGCAATGGCGCCGCCGGCGACGTCCTGTTTGCGATCAGCACGAGCGGCAGCAGCCGGTCCGTGATCCTCGCCGCGCAAGCCGCCCGTGCGAAGGGCATGAAGGTGATTGGCTTGACCGGGCGTCCCGGCGCGGCGCTCGCGGAAAGTTCCGATGTCTGCATCTGCACGAGTGCGGGACGCTATGCCGACCGGGTGCAGGAACTCCACATCAAGGTGATTCACATCCTGATCGAATTGGTGGAGCGCACCCTTCAACCAGCCAACTATGTCGTAAAACCATAAGATCAGGATAACGGTCGCAAGAATGGCCCCTCCCCCATGGGGGGCGGCTGCCGGGTACAAGGCGAGCCGGCATCGCACGGCCGCCATGCCTAGCCGCGTTTCTCCCGGCTCTTGAGCAGCCGCAGTCCGTTGAACACCACGAGCAGGCTCGCGCCCATGTCCGCGAACACGGCCATCCACAAGGTAGCCGATCCTGCAATAGCGAGCACCAGGAACACAGCCTTGATCAGCAAGGCGGCGACGATGTTCTGCTTGAGGATGGCAGCGGCCTGCCTGCTCAAGCGGATGAACTGCGGGATCTTGCGAAGGTCGTCATCCATCAGCGCGACGTCGGCTGTTTCAATGGCGGTGTCGGTGCCCGCTGCGCCCATCGCGAACCCGATATCGGCCTTGGCCAGCGCCGGAGCATCGTTGATGCCATCCCCCACCATGCCGACGGTACCGAATCGCGCCACTTCGTCATTGATGGCAGAGAGCTTATCCTCGGGCAGCATGTTCCCGCGGGCGTCATCGATGCCGACCTGCCGTGCGATCGCCTTGGCCGTCACTGCATTGTCGCCGGTGAGCATGATCGTCCGGATTCCCAACCCGTGAAGCTGGGCCACAGCTTCGCGACTGGTTTCACGAATGGTATCGGCCACCCCGATCACCAGCAGTGGCGACGTTTCATCGCAGAGAACAATCGCAGTCTTGCCTTCACCCTCCAGTGTCGACAGGACGCTTTCCGTCGCGGTGCTGCAGATGCCGAGCTCCTCGACCAGGCGGTGATTGCCGAGGTAGTACCATTTCCCGTCGATCCGCCCTTTCGTGCCACGGCCGGTCAAGGCCTCGAACGCGGTCACGGATGCGAGGGGAAGGTCCAGGCCCGAGTTTTGCCAGTAGCGGCTCACCGCGGTCGATACCGGATGGTCGGACCGGTCCGCGAGCGCGGCTGCGAGCTGCAGATGAGTCTGTGCATCGCCTTGCAGGGGCAACACATCCGTCACCTCGGGCTTACCCTGGGTGATCGTGCCGGTCTTGTCCAGTGCGAGCGAGCGCAGCTTGCCACCCTGCTCCAGGTAGACGCCGCCTTTGACGAGGATGCCGGCCCGCGCCGCGGCAGCCAGGCCGCTGACGACGGTGACCGGGGTCGAGATCACCAGGGCGCAGGGGCACGCGATCACCAGCAGGACGAGCGCCTTGTAAATCCATGGCATCCATTCGGCGCCCAGCATGAGCGGCGGTACGAGGGCGACTCCGAGCGCGATGGCGAACACGATGGGCGTGTAGATGCTGGAGAAGCGGTCGACGAAACGCTGCGTGGGCGCGCGGCTGCCCTGCGCGTCCTCGACCGCGCGGATGATGCGCGACAGGGTCGAGTTGCTGTGGCCCGCGGTGACACGGTATTCGAAAGAGCCGGTTTCATTGATCGTGCCGGCAAACACCTTGTCGCCGACTGTCTTTGGTACCGGCATGCTCTCACCCGTGATCGGCGCCTGGTTGACGGACGACTGACCGGTGGTCACTTCCCCGTCCAGGGCGATCCGCTCGCCCGGCGCGACACGGGCCAGGGCGCCGATCGCGACCGTGGTGGCGTCCTGTTCACTCCAGCTACCGTCGTCAAGGCGCACGCTGACCCGCTCGGGTGTCAGTGCCATCAGGCCCTGGATGGCGTTTCTCGCACGGTCGAGCGAGCGGGCCTCGATCATCTCGGCGATGGCGAAAAGGACCATCACCATTGCCGCTTCCGGCCACTGCCCGATCAGTACCGCGCCGGTCACGGCGATCGACATCAGGGCATTGATATTCAGGTTGCGGTTCTTGAGCGCGATCCAGCCTTTCTTGTATACGTTCAAGCCCGTCGTCGCGATCGCAAGCAGCGATAGCAGGATGACTGGCCACCAGTTTTCATCGCCCGTCGTCCATGCGACGATTTCGGCACCGACTGCTGCGGCCAGGCCCAGGGCAAGGACTGCATACTGCCGCTTTCGGGAGGCAGGTGGGACCGTCTCGGCTCGTCCTTGTCCCGCTGCAACGAGCACCGCCTGCATACCGATGGACGTCAGTGCATCCTGGATCGCCGCTGCCGGCCCACTATGCCTGACGACCAAACGACGCTGGACGAGATTGAAGTCGAGCTGTTCAACCTGAGCCAGGCCGGACAGCTTGTTACGGATGAGCGTCTCCTCGGTTGGGCAATCCATGTTGTCGATGCGGAAAATGGTACCGGCTGCTGAGCCGCTTTGCTCATCGGTCTGTTCAACCACCGGGTCCATGCCGACCGCCCGTACTGCTGCAAGGATCGCATGTGGATCGCCGAGGCTATGCTCCACCCGCAAGCGGCGCTGGACAAGATTGAACTCGAGCTTTCCGACGCCTGCGACGCGCCCGAGCGCTTGCCGCAGCAGTCCCTCTTCTGTCGGGCAGTCCATCTGGTCGATGCGAATGACAAGGGAACGGTCCAGGGCTGCAGATGAGGCACCCGCGGTCTCGATCGGTGCAGATTTTTCGCAACATGATTTGGTCTGGCATTCCGACATGACGACTCCTTGAGAACTGTGTATAGTTCCCATTGAACACCCTGTAGCGGGTACGGGGTCAAGCATTAAGTTAACGTACCGGGATTTCTCTTGAAAATTGGCGAATTGGCAGACCGCTCGGGCTGCTTGGTTGAAACCATCCGCTACTATGAGCGCATCGGGTTGCTTGCCCCGCCAGAGCGGTCGGCAAACAATTATCGAGCCTATAACGAGCTTCACGCTGAGCGCTTGCTGTTCATCCGGCATTGCCGCGCCTTGGACATGACACTCGATGAGATCCGGACGCTGCTCGATTTTCGCGAGGCGCCGGGAAAAAATTGCGAGAGCGTCAACGCGCTGCTCGACAAGCACATCGGGCACATCGTCGACCGTATAGCAAACCTGTCAGTACTGGAAGCGCAGCTCAGAGACCTCAGAAGCCGTTGCGTCGCCACCAACAGCACAAACCCATGTGAAATCCTGCAGGCGCTCGGCACTGCCGACGCTTGCGACGAGCCAGCAAGGCTTGGGCGCCATTGACCAGCCCTGGACTTTCCGCGCCATCACTGCATTGCCGAATCAGCGAACAGCCGGAACAATGCGCTTGACCTTCAAGTAGCTAGAAGGTGTTTAATATCAGGTTCTCGAACCTGAAGACAAGTATCCCGATATGACGTACCCCATTTGGCGTCGGCTAATCGCCTTCGTAATGTTCTGCTGCTGCGTGATCGGTACGACACACGCTAATCCCACATCATCGGAAGCAGAAGTCCGACAGCTCTGGCAGTTGCTCGATTATGTCGCCGTCGATTACGCCGGCGCGGTCCAGAACGGAGCGATTGTCAGCGAACTCGAATACGGCGAAATGCAGGAGTTCTCGACGCGCGCGCAGAACCAGGTGAAGGCATTGCCTCCGCATCCCCTGCATGCAGAACTGGCAGCTGCCACCATCAAACTAAAGCAGGCGGTCGAGCGTAAGGAGTCGCCGCAACAGGTTGCCCAGCTTGCGCGCGAGGCAAACCGTTTGCTGCTGCAGGCCTACCCCTTCCCTGTTGCGCCGCGCGCCCTGCCCGATCTGGCCCGCGGTGCGGCGCTGTACCAGGCGCAATGCGCTTCATGCCATGGAGCGGCCGGCGCCGGCGATGGGGCACTCGCGGCCAAGCTCGAACCCAAACCAATCGCATTTACCGATGAGGAAAGAGCCCGCTCGCGCTCTCTCATGGCCCTGTATCAGGTCATCAGCCAGGGTGTCGAGGGCACATCGATGCCGGCCTTTGCAGGCTTGTCCGAGCATGACCGCTGGTCTCTGGCGTTCTATGTCGGCAGCCTGGCGTTCAAGGACACGGACATCGCAGCCGGAGAGTCTGCATTCGCACAGAACAACGCCGCGTCCGCAACGATTCCCGACATGAACACGCTAGTGACGGCAACCGAAGAAGAACTGGCGAAGGCAGGCTCACCGTCGACCGCGCGGGCGGTTCTGGCCTACGCACGCATCCACCCCGAGGCCGTACAGGAGCAGCAGGAACGCAAGGGCATCGTCCTTGCGCGCAAACTGCTGCAGGACAGCCTGGATGCCTTGAAGAATAACCAGCGGGCGAAGGCCACCGAGCTTGCTTTATCGGCTTACCTGGACGGCTTCGAGCCGCTCGAGGCCAGGCTCGACGCGACGGACCGCCAGCTCCTGGTGGACGTGGAGCGAACCATGCAGCTGTACCGGGGCGCGGTTGCACAAGGCAATGTGTTGCGTGCGACCGAATATGCCGGGCAGCTGGACGCGTATTTCGTACGTGTCGAGGAGCTTACCGGCGCGAACAAGACCGACGCGACGACGGTGTTCGTGGGCGCGTTGACCATTCTCCTGCGCGAAGGTGTCGAAGCCCTGTTGATCGTGATCGCGATGGTCGCGTTCCTCCGCAAAGCGGAGCGTCCACAGGCCTTGCACTACGTGCACGCAGGCTGGATCTCGGCGCTGGCCGCCGGCGCCTTGACCTGGGTGGTAGCCACCTATGTGGTCAGCATCAGTGGCGCAAGCCGTGAAGTGACCGAAGGCCTGTCGTCGCTCTTCGCCGCAGCGGTGCTGCTGTCGGTCGGGCTATGGATGCACCAGAAAGGCCAGGCTGGACAATGGCAAGCCTACCTCAAGCAGCATCTGACGGCGGCAATGGAAAAACGCTCCGCATGGGCCCTGTTTGCCCTGGCATTCATCGCGGTATACCGGGAAGTCTTCGAAACGGTCCTGTTCTACTCGGCGCTCGCCGCCGACGGCAACGGCCCCGCCCTGCTGGCAGGATTCGTTACAGGCCTGGTCCTGCTGTCGGTGATTGCCGTGATTTTCCTGCGTACCAGTGCACGCATGCCGATCGGCAAATTCTTCTCGTTCAGCTCCGTGCTGGTGGCCGCCCTGGCAGTTGTCCTGGTCGGAAAAGGGATTGCAGGGCTGCAGGAAGCCGGATGGCTGACGGCCACGCCAGTCTCGGGACCGCGCATGCCTGTTCTGGGCCTCTACCCGACGATACAGACTTATGCGGCGCAACTGGCCCTGCTCCTGGCGGCTGGTCTTGGCTTCGGCTTCAATCTGATGAAGGTCCGCAAATAACAAGCGGACGCTCGCAGCTGGCATCGCGACCGATGCCAGCCGGAGCAATCTTCGGCTTGAGCCTTACCTGGCTTGACGCATGCAATCATCACGTTATCGCCGGGAGGTAAACAGCTTGAACCGCGAAAGCTTGGAGCGGAATCAGATTCCAGTCTATGTTGTAAGCGCCGCCTTGGCCGTGCTTGGGGGGATCCTTGCGCCTGACGCTGCGGCCAAGCTTGACCTGTTGGTGACACCTGCCATTGCGGTCCTGATGTATGCGATGTTTCTGCAGATTCCCTTTCTCGAGCTAAAGCAGGGGTTGGGTAATAGAGCGTACATATCTGCAGTTTTGGTCGCCAATTTTGTGCTGATACCGCTTCTGGTATGGGTCTTGACGCGTGGACTGAGCGATCATCCCGCGCTCCTCATCGGCGCTCTCCTGGTCCTGCTGACCCCATGTATTGACTACGTGGTCGTATTCACCCATCTCGGGAAGGGCGACTCGCGCCTGACCCTGGCCGCTACGCCAATCCTGCTTCTGCTTCAGCTGCTCCTTCTGCCCATCTACCTCAGCGTAATGACTGGCGGAGAATCCGGGGTCGTCATCGCTGTCGCGCCGTTTGTCGACGCATTCCTGCTGCTGATCGTGGCTCCGCTGTTGCTTGCAGTGGCTACTGCCGGGCTGGCGAAGCGATCGTCCATCGTCGAGAAATGGAATGCCGGATGGGCCTGGCTTCCGGTCCCTGCCATGGCCGCAGTGCTGGTCGTCGTCATCGGTTCGCAGATCGGGGCGATCATCAGGGAGATCGAGCAATTGGTGCCGGTCATTCCGGTTTATATTGGCTTCATGGTGCTCGCCCCACTGATAGGAGCCTTTACGTCGCGCATGTTTAAACTGCCGGTAGCAGCGGCTCGCGCCGTGACCTTCAGCGCGTCGACGCGCAATTCCCTGGTAGTGCTGCCACTCGCGCTCGCGTTACCCGAAGATTTGCGTGGAATTGCGGCGGCGGCTGTGATCACACAAACCCTGAGCGAACTGGGCAGTGAACTGGTCTACGTCCGTGCAATTCCTGCCCTGGTCAAGTGAGGTGTACTGTCAATCGTGGACACGTCCGTTTCAAGCAGCCAGCTGCCGTCTGCTGATCTTTTCGGCAAACGATGCTGGCGATAGATAGTCGAGACGCGAATGGCGCCGCTGGCGGTTCCAGAAAATCTTGATTTATTTTGTAATTGCCGATTCAGCGTTGGCCCTGGTCGCATACCTCTGGCGATGGATCAATTCGTTCTTCAAGCCTCCCGAAAACCTCCATGCTTGCGTTGTCCTGGCAGTTTACTGCAAGTGCTCGGCAGCCCTAATCCAAGCCTCTTACCTGGATCTTGTTTGATATGTGCGCGCTCGCTTTGGTAACTGACGTATTCTGTGTTCATCCAAGCGCGTCCGGTCGAGAAAAGCGCAGGGCGCATTCTTCCTGCAATCTTTTGGAGATCCGATGTCGGATATTGGCAAGGACAGCGATGACGAATCAGGTCTGGACGCTTCCAACGAGCGTGATCGTGGCATTTTATGGAAGGTCTTGCTAATCAATCTGGGCCAGTGTTTGGCCGGGGTGGCTGTCGGAACATGGGCATCTTCAACTGCCGTAGTTGGCGCTGGCCTTGACAACTTGGGTGACGCTGCAGTCTATGGCGTCAGTCTGTACGCGGTCGGCAGATCCAGCACAATCAAGAAGCGTGCGGCGCAATTATCTGGCTGGCTCCTCATTGGTTTCGCTTGCCTGTTGTTAGTTGAAGTTGTCCGTCGCTTTCTTGGCGGTGAGGCACCACTGGGACCAGCCATGATGGCCATAGCTGCAACAAATGCCCTACTGAATATCTATTGCATTCGCGTGCTGAAGCAGCATCGCGGCCAGGACATCAATTTCAAGGCCTCGACTATATTCACGAATAACGATTCGCTTGTAAATGGCGCGATCGTGCTTTCGGGCGCGTTAGTAATGTGGACAAATTCAAACCTTCCTGATCTGTTGCTTGGAACAGTGGTTTCGTTCATCGCCGCCAAGGGAGGTTATGAAATCCTCTCAGAGGCAAAAGGACATCAGTCGTGATACGAGGTCTGCCATCCGAATTCTGCACGCGCAACAGAAATACATCCAGTGTGGTTCTCTGTCTGGTCGGAGCATGAATGGCGACGCAAATCAGGGAAGCCTGGCGCGGGACCCTGGACATTCTCATCAGGCAGGTATTTCCCTTCCCTCAGGTGATCAGATTTGTACATTACCAATCACAAAACGGCTGGGCGGCAACGCCGGTATGCGTGAGAGGCTCATCCGCAAATCCTGCTGAGGCACGCTGTACCGTAAGCTTGTGCTGAGAAACATAACGGCAACTTTCATCAGTTCGATGGTGATCCACTCACCAGGGCAACGGTGACCATCGAGATATTCCCCCCCTCCCTGTGGAATGAAGCTGAAAGGGCTACGCTTCCATTGACGAAAACGCTCGGGCATGAATGTATGGGGATCGTCCCAAAGCCTCGGATCGTGATTCGTCCCATACAAGTCGAGCAGGACTCTTTCGCCTTTCGGAAAACGATAGCCCTTCGATTCGAACTCCCGCCGCGTGCGTGCAGCTACCACCGGGAAAAACGGATAAAACCTGCGGACTTCTTCAACGAAATAATCGAGGTAGTACGCTTCAGCAGCCAGCAGACGCTCCCGGCATTGCGGGTGCTGATGCAAAGCCATGGCTGCGAACATGATATACCAGGCGACCGCGACGGTTGGCCTTGCAACATTGATGAGTTCCACCGCCGCAGTCCGCTTGTCGAGCAATTCCCCAGACAAATCGCGATGCCAGGAGATCGCATATAGTGCGCAGTCTTCATCCACCGTTAGCCGATGATGACGCACATCTTCTACCAGACCCTCGATCCAGCGCTCAGCGCGGTTTCTCGCCCATCTTCCACGCCAGTGTCTCGGGCCGATCGCCGCGCCAGCGTCGATCATCGCTACGAAGTCATCCGTTCTACGCCTGACTTCGGACTCAACCAGCGGGATTCCTGTCCAGGCACAGACGGCCCGGCACAAGCTTTCACACGCTTCGTCGAATAAAACCACCTGACTGCGGCGCTCCCAATTTGCCGCGGACCTGTGCCATTGCGCGGCACTGAGCTCCGCCAGTTCCGCAATACGCTCGGCGCTCATCAAGGAGAGAAACATCTCCTTTCGGCACCGATGGGGATTACCGTCCAGTCCTTGCACGCCTCCTCGGCCAAACAGTGTTTGCTGGAGTCTCGATGGAGCAACACCGGCGCGTTCGAACCTCTCATTGTCATAAAAGAGTCTGGCCAATTCTTCGCCGCGCATACAAACTGTCGATTGAAGCATCAGTCGTGAGCGGAACAGGTCGGTCCCCAGGCGCGTACAGCGTTTAGTGATGAAAAGATAGCCGTCCCAGGCGAACGAAAGAGTACTGTCCGGAACACCATCTCGCGGTATCTCATGCATGAGCGTCTCCGTCAAATTGAGCCGTCTTCATACTGCCCGAGTACATAGTTCAGCGGCGCTTGTTTCAGCACTGCTTATATCAATAGCGTCGCACGCGGGGTACGCGCACCCCGCTTGTTGTCGCCCGGTAGCTTGCATATCAGGCTTCACACTAGTTCGATGCCGCGGGCGGCTTCGAACTAGTGATAGCGCCCTACCAGAACGCCAAATGGCGAAGCTTAGTTGGCGTACATTGGACTTTCCTCAACATAGATTGTTACATTCGTTGCGTTTGGAAGGATGTTCGCCAAGGAGATCGGCAACAGGCCGAGCGTATCGAAGGTCCAGGTAACGCTTCTTGGACCGTCTACAATACGGATAGTCTCGAGTCGCTTGACGTGAATCGATCTGGTCTTGCCTGCCACTATCGTGATAACGCGGTCAGGCGCTGCATTGGAGGAGTATCCGAACGGTGCTTCTCGACCAGTCTTCGCTTCTGCAGCGCTCCTTGCGGGTATGCCCCCCTCATTGGCCCGCGAGTCGAGTGGAATGAACATGCACGCGAGAAGTACCGCGGATAAGAAGTTGATGTGAGTTTTCATTGAATTTTCCTGTTGAACATTTGATTTTTCAAGCGCACTGACTCTCGACGTGGCCGATTGTGGACCGCCATGGTCGGGAGTAAGTCAGATGCGACTGCTTTATTTGTAGAGACGGATGGAGTCGTGCAGTGCTTGTGCACGATTACCCATCAAGCGCAGGCGGTAGTTGCCGGCTTCGATGATCAGAACCATTTCGGCCGAATCGGGCCGTCCAGTATTGGAGACTGGTAATTCAGTTGACTAAGACTGGCGGGGCAGGAGCGTGACTGTCCTGACCATCCGATTGCGGAAGAACCGCTGCCGAGGGGCTGCAAGTCGCATGCCGATACACAAGTCGCGCTGCAGCCAGCTTCGAACAGCACTTCTGTTGGATTCTTAGAACCGGTGACGTCGGACACCGCTTCGGTGGCCGACGCTTCGTCGGAAATCACGCACCATCCTGCCGCCCAGCCGGTCTGTAAGGGCAAAAGCGCGAGCAATATGATCAGAAACAGGCGCTTCATGGAGTCGTTGACTGCTTGGTCACGGAAGAGAACACTGGAGTATGGCAAATTTTACAACGCCCGCTGGGCAAAAACATGGGTCTCGAATTGTTGTAGATCTGATTATCTTTGTTCTGTGGGCCCGGATCGTCGCCCTGCTCAGACCGCCCGGCGCAACTGCCCATGCTTCCGGCGGCAGTGCGCGCCCAGGGAGGCGATGACTACCTTGTCTTGTCGGTTACCGAAGGCGCTGCGCGGTCGCCGAACAGTGCGTGCAACACGATGACCGCGGCGCCGACCGTGATCCCGATATCGGCGATGTTGAAAGCTGGCCAGTGATGCGCTCCTACATGCACATCGATCCAGTCAACGACGCCCATCCGCGCAGTTCGGTCAACGAGATTGCCAAGCGCTCCGCCAAGGATCATGGCCAGAGCGATCCTTTCCGCGGAGCCTGTTTCCGGTTTCCGGATCATCCGGACGATCAGGATCGACGCGAGTACGGCTACAACGATGAAAAGGTAGCGTTGCCATCCGCCAGCCGTGGCCAGAAGACCGAACGCCGCTCCCTGGTTGATCACATGGACGATGTTCAACAAGGGTAACAACTCGATCTGCTGGCCGTAGGCCAGATGTTCCACGATTGCGGCCTTGGTGACCAGGTCGGCAAGGGCGATCAGCCCGGCGACCAATACGGCAGCGAGCGGTGAAAAGGGTTTGGCCACTATTCGTTTCCTGTGCAGTTGCCGGTCAGATGTTCAGCGCACGCTTGTCGACAGCGAGCGCCGCTTCCCTGATTGCTTCATACAATGTCGGGTGCGCGTGGCAGATCCGGGCAATGTCCTCCGAAGACGCCGAAAACTCGAGCGCCATTGCCGCTTCACCGATCATTTCCGACGCGAGCGAGCTGACGATATGCACGCCCAGCACAAGGTCCGACTGGGCATCGGCCAGGACCTTGACAAACCCCTGTGCGTCGCCGTGGCCGAGTGCGCGCCCGTTGGCCGAGAAAGGAAACTGTCCCGACTTGAATGCGCGTCCTTCGCGGGCCAGTTCCTGCTCCGTCTTGCCAACCCACGCGGCTTCCGGACTCGTATAGATGATGAAGGGGATGGCGGCGTAATTCACGTGCCCGGATTGCCCTGCGACGATCTCGGCGACCATGATTCCCTCTTCCTCGGCCTTGTGCGCAAGCATTGGCCCGCGCACGACGTCACCGATGGCGAACAGGTTCGGCAATTTCGTCCGGCAGTGTTCATCGACCGGAACATAGCCGCGCTGGTCGAGCTCCAGGCCAATTGCCTCGATTCCCAAGCCATCCGTATTCGGCACGCGCCCGATCGCCACGATCACCTTGTCGCAGGCGAGCTCCTTGGCGGCGCCGGCGCGGTCGCGATACGAAATGTGCGCCCCGCCGACGCTGAGTGCAATGCTGTCGATCGCCACGCCAAGGTCGAATTTCAGCCCCTGTCCAGACAGCAGCTTGAGCATTTCCCTGGACACGGCGGTGTCGCAGCCCGGCAGGAAGTCCGGCATGGCGTCGAGCAGGGTGACATCCGCACCCAGGCGCCGCCACACTGACCCGAGCTCGAGACCGATCACGCCGGCACCAACCACGCACAGGCGTTTCGGCACCTCGCGGAAATCGAGTGCTCCGGCGTTGTCGCAGATGATCGCATTGTCGATCCGGGTGCCCGGCAGCTGGCGCGGCTTCGACCCGGTGGCGATAATCACGTTACGCGCGCTGATCTGCTGCACGGAATCCCCGGCCGAGACTTCCAGGGAATACACCCCGTCCTGCATCCCGACGAAGCGCGCGCGCGCCTTGATAAAGTCGACCTTGTTCTTCTTGAACAGGTATTCGATCCCTTTGGCCATCTTCGAGACCACCCCGTCCTTCCGGTCGATCACCTTGTCGACGTCGATCGCCGCGCCGCCGGTGGTGATACCGTGCTCGGCAGTGTGGTGCAGGACCTGTTCGTACAGGTGGCTCGACGCAAGCAATGCCTTGGATGGGATGCATCCCACATTCAGACAGGTTCCTCCGGGGCGCGCCTGGCCGTCGGGTGCGGCGTAAGGATTCGATTCGATGCAGGCCACGGACAAGCCGAGTTGTCCGGCGCGGATTGCGGCGATGTAACCGCCTGAACCCGCGCCAACGATGACCAGGTCGTATTGCGCTTTCATGTGATTCCTTTTAATGTCCGAGTCGTTGCGTTCACTCTACTGGATTGTTCAAATTCCCTCCGCCACGTTCTCCGGCGGACGGGCGAAGCGCTGGTAAAGCGTCGGCAGCACGAACAGCGTCAGGATCGTGGCGGAGATCAGGCCGCCGATCACGACGGTGGCCAACGGGCGCTGCACCTCGGCGCCGGCGCCGGTTGCCAATGCCATCGGGACGAAGCCCAGCGACGCGACCAGTGCCGTCATCAAAACGGGGCGCAGGCGCCGCAGCGCACCTTCGCGCACCGCCTGCGCCCACGGAAGCTGTTTCGCCAGGTCGTCGATCGAACCCGCCATCACCAGCCCATTGAGGACGGCAACGCCGGACAGTGCGATGAATCCGACGGCTGCCGAAATCGAAAATGGCAGGCCACGCAGCCAGAGTGCGGCGATACCCCCGATCAGGGCGAGAGGCACACCCGTGAACACGACCGCGGCAGCGCGCCAGGAACCGACGGCCGAGTACAGCAACAGGACGATGAGCGCGAAGCAGGCCGGTACCACGACCGCCAGGCGCATCCGCGCACGCTCGAGGTTCTCGAACTGCCCGCCCCAGGCGAGCCATACGCCGGCGGGCACCCGCACGTCCGCGTTGATGCTTGCGCGCGCTTCGCCGACCACGCCGGCGATGTCGCGTCCGCGCACGTTGGCCTGAACGACGACCCGGCGCTTGCCGTTCTCGCGGCTGATCTGGTTCGGTCCCTTGGCCGTCTCCAGCGCGGCCACCGACCCCAGCGGCACGAAGCTGCCGCCCGGCGTCAGCACCGGCAACAGGCGCAAGGCTTCGACATCGTTCCTGGTCTTCTCGCCCAGTTTCACCACGACGTCAAAGCGCCTATCCCCCTCGTAGATCGAGCCGGCCTCACGTCCCGCGACGGCTGCCGCCAGGGTGTCGTGCACGTCCTGGGCGGTCAGCCCGACCCTGGCCATGGCGTCGCGGTCCAGGCGGACATCGAGCAGCGGAAGCCCCTGCACCTGCTCTACCCGGACGTCTTCCGCGCCCTCGACCGCACGCAGTTTTTCGGCAACCTGCTCGGCGGTGCGGATCATGGCGTCGAAATCGTCGCCGTAGACCTTGACCGCGATGTCGCCCCGTACGCCGGCCAGCAGTTCGTTGAAGCGCATCTGGATCGGCTGGGTCAGCTCGTAGTTCTGGCCCGGGATGCCTGCAACCGCCTTCTCGATCTTCTCAACCAGCTCGGCCTTGCTCATCCCGGGTTCCGGCCATTCCGAACGGTCTTTAACGATGACAAAAGTGTCCGTGATATTCGGCGGCATCGGGTCGGCGGCCAGTTCAGCCGTACCTGTTCGGGAGAACACCAGCTTTACCTCAGGCAGCTTGCCGACCGCTTTCTCGACAGCGAACTGCATCGCCTGGCTCTGGTCCAGGGAGGTGCCGGGAATGCGGGCTACCTGCAGCAGCACGTCCTGCTCGTCGAGTGTCGGAAGAAACTCCTGTCCAAGCGTCGTGAACAGGCCGAGCGCGCCTGCGAAACCGGCAGCCGCCAGCACGCCGACCAGCTTGGGTTTCGCGAGCGCGCGGTCCAGCCAGGGCGCGTAAGACGACGAGGCAGCCTTAACCAGCTTGTTCTCCTTTTCGTTGACATGGCGCGAAAGCCACAGCGCGATCGCAGCCGGCACAAAGGTGAGCGAGAGGATGAAAGCGAAGACCAGGGCCAGAATCACCGTTACCGCCATCGGTGCGAACATCCGGCCTTCCACTCCCTGGAACGTCAACAGGGGGACGTAGACGAGAATGATGATCGCCTGGCCATAGACGCTCGGCCGGATCATCTCGCGCGCGGCGGCGGCAACGGTATCGAGACGCTCCGCCCTGGTGAGTATCCTGCCGGTGGCGTGCTGGCGTTCGGCGATGCGGCGCAGCGCGTTCTCCACGATGATCACGGCGCCATCGACGATCAGGCCGAAGTCCAGCGCACCAAGGCTCATCAGGTTTGCGGAGAGTCCCGCTTCGAGCATGCCGGCCGAGGTCAGGAGCATGGTGACCGGGATGACTGCCGCGGCAATCAGCGCCGCGCGCAGGTTTCCGAGAAGTGCAAACAGCACCGCAATGACCAGGAGCGCGCCCTCGGTGAGGTTGGTTGCCACGGTCTTGATCGTGGCATCGACCAGGCGTGTCCGGTCGAGGACTGGCCGGATCAGCAAGTCGGGCGGCAGGGAACGTGCGATTTCCTTCAGTCGGACGTCGACGGCGGCGGCAACGGTCCGGCTGTTCTCGCCAATGCGCATCACAGCCGTACCGACGACGACCTCCTGGCCGCCTTCGGACGCCGAGCCGAAACGCAGCTCCTGCCCCAGGCCGACGCTAGCGACGTGCGACACCAGCACGGGCGTGCCGTTACGGGTGGTGATGACGGTCTTCGCCAGTTCTTCCGACGAGGTGATGCGCGCATCGGCCTTGACGGTGAGGGCCTCGCCGTTCTGGACGACGACGCCGGCGCCGGCGCTCGTGTTATTGCGCTCCAGTGCCTCGCCCAGCATCGTCAGGCTGATGCCCAGGGCCGCGAGTCGTTGCGGATCCGGTGTGACCACATACTGCTTGACGTAGCCCCCGATGACGTCGACGCCCGCCAGCCCTTCGGTATTTTTGAGCTGCGGTGCGACGATCCAGTCCTGCACCGTGCGCAGGTAGGTCGCCTTCTCGGCAGCGCTGCGCAGCACTTCCCCTTCCGGGGTGATATAGCTGCCGTCCGCCTGCAAGCCCGCCGACGTGCCGGCTTTCTGGGCCGGCTTGGAGGCATACTCCACCGTCCACATGTAGACGTCGCCAAGCCCGGTCGCGATCGGGCCCAGGCTCGCGGTAGCACCCGGGGGCAAGTTGCGCTCGACGGCGCGCAGCCGCTCCGCCATCTGCTGGCGAGCAAAATAGATATCCGTGCCGTCCTTGAAGACCGTCGTGACCTGTGCAAATCCATGCCTGGTCAGCGAGCGCGTGGATTCCAGTCCGGGAATGCCGGCAAACGCCGTTTCGATCGGATAGGTGACCTGCCGTTCGACGTCGGCCGGCGCGAGCGCTGGTGCGACGACGTTGATCTGCACCTGCGTGTTGGTGATGTCCGGTACCGCGTCGATCGGCAGGCGCGTCAGTGCGAATGCGCCGAGGATCGACAGCAGGATGGTGGCGATGAGGACGTGCCACCGCCGCGCAACGGAAAAGTTGACGATGCGAGCAATCATGGTTGGGTATCCTTCAGGAGCCGTTGAATGAGGAAATCAGTCATCGTCCCCTGCCTCTCCCTTGCCATGCTCCGCCTTCAGCAGATAAGTATTGCTGACCGCAATCTGTTCCTTGCCGTCTAGGCCGGACATCACCTTGACGTAGCCGGCAGCGTTACCGCCGAGGACAACGTGCTTGATCGCGAACCCTTCTTTCTCCCGGACGAACACGCTCGGCTTGTCCTCCACCGTCTGCACGGCGGTCCGTGGAATGGCCAGCTGAGTGCCGCTGGTACCGCCCTCGAGCGCGATCGACGCCCTGACCGTTTCGCCGATGCGCCAGCTGCCCTGCCCGTTCGACAGCCGTGCAATGGCGCGTACCTGGCGGGTGGCGGGATCGAGGACGCGCGATACGTGGGTGATGCGGCCTGCACCGGTTCGGCCGTCAGTCGACACGTCCACCGCCGTACCAACCGTGACGCGGGCAGCGTCGTTCGGCGACAGCGAAAGCTCGACGGCCAGTTCGTTGAGGTCGGCCACTTCGAACAGATGTGCGTCCGGCGCGACGATGTCGCCCAGTGCGATCTGCCGCGCCGTGACGTTACCCTTGATCGGGGAGCGCAGCATCAGGCGGTTAAGCTGCCCTCCGCCCGTTCCCCCGGCGGCGGCAAGTTGTTGCTCGGCCAGGCGAAGGCGGGTGCGTGCTTCTTGCGCGGCATTGCGCGCAATCTCGAATTCCTGTCGCGAGGTGACTTTTTCGCCAAACAGACGTTCTTCGCGCGCGAACGTGGCTTGCGAGAGTTCGTATTGCCGCTTGGCGATTTCGACGTCGGCCCTGAGCTGGGCTACGTCACGGCTTTCGATTACAGCCAGCACGTCGCCCCGAGCGACCGGGTCGCCCAGGTTGCGCCGGACCTCGACAACCCGGCCGCCAACGGCGCTCGAGACGACGGCTGCATGCTTCGGGTCTGCCGCGATGACTGCAGGCGCCTCGACCGCCCCAGCGAAGGACTGTCGAACCGACATGATCTCGATACCCGCGGCTTTGATTTGCTGGTCCGATAGCGCAACAAAGTCTTCCTTGCCTTCGGCTTCGCCTTCCCTCTCCGCGGCTTCGCCCCGCTCGCCGGCTTCGCCGCTCTTCTCGGCCTTCTCGGCTTTCTCGCCCTTTTCGGAATTTTCGGCTTTCTCGCCTGAGGCGTTCGCCGTTTTTTCACCCTGTTCGGCAGCTTCTTTTGGGGCTGTTTCTGGTTTGGGGGAGCATGCGCCCAACAGGATCATCGCGGCGCACAGGCCCGATCGGAATACCGCTTGCATGGGTCAATCCTTATAAATTGGAGAGTTGGAACCTTGGAGCCGAGCCAGACGTGCCCGGGCAGTATGGAGTGCTGCGAGCGCGTCGACCGAGCTTTCGCGGGTTTCGGCCAAAGAGCGCTCGGCCTCGATTAATTCGAGTTGCGGGAATTTCCCTTCCGCATAGCCGATTCTGGCGATGCGCGCCGCTTCTTCTGCGGCGGCGAGCGCGGGGCCATTGGCGGCCCGTGCGGCTGCCAATGCGTCGGCCACCTCGCCTTCCGCCTGCGCGCTGGATTGCTCGAATTCCAGTGCGACGGCGCGGCGCGCGGCGGAAGCCCGATCAAATTCCGCCCGCAAGCGCGCCAGCGCGGCCGTACCCTGATTGAACAATGGCAGCGGGACCGAGAGGCCGAGCACAGCGGCCTTGTCGGACGATTCGCCGTAACGGCGCATGCCTGCGGTCAGCGTTACGTCCGGTATCCGGTCGCGCCTGGCCGCATCGACGCGGGCTTCCGCAGCGGCCACCTCGGCCTCTGCTGTCGCGATCGCCAGCCCCTGCCCTGCCGGCGGCGGCGTCTCGCTGCGTTCGATCTGCTCGAACCACGTGGAAGCGATCGTGAGCGGCATCGCCATACCTGTCAGTCGTGCGATCGTTTTCTGCGCCAGTTCGACGGCGCGTAGTGCTTTGCCCAGCCGAACCTCGGCATTGATTCGCAGCACGTCCGCCCTTTGCTCTTCTATCGGAGATGCTTTTCCGACGCGTACCCGTTCACGTGCTGCATGGTGAGCACGCGCAGCCAGTTCATGACCAGCTTTTGCGATCGCGACATGGCGTTCGCTGGCAGCAAGGGTAACGAACGCCTCGGTAATCAGGAATGTCAGCTCCGCTTCAGCGGAGCGCGCTCCAATACCCGCGGCGGCCCGTTCGGCCTGTGCCACGCGCATCCTCGCGCCCCGCTTCCCACCGAGCTCCAGGGGCATCGACAGCGCGACTGTCTTTTCTCCCCCACCAAAACCGGAGTAGCGTCCCGATCCCATGACATTTTCGGCCTCAAGGGAAAGTGTCGGGTTCGGTCGAAGTCCAGACTGCCGCACATTCGCATCGGCGATGCGCAGGGCTGCTTCAGCGCCCTGCAATTGCGGTGCTTGGCTACGTGCCCGAGCGACGGCCTCGCCAAGCGTCAGTGGAGTGCCCTCAGCAAAGGCAGAGCCTGCGGTCATACACATGACCAGCAGGGCCGTGGCAACGGAAGCGTTCATCTTGATGCGCATGATTGGATTTGCTTGACGGATTAATAAATGAGCTTTATAAACCTTGAAGCCACTTTAATGTCAAGCACATGTCACGCACATTTACGATAGGACAGCTGTCCGCTGCGGCGCAGATGCCCCCAGCGACGATTCGCTATTACGAGAAAATTGGGTTGCTCGACTCTCCATCCCGCTCGGGCAGCAACTACCGGCTGTATGGGAACGAGGATGTAGCCCGCCTGAGCTTTGTTCGCCGTGCACGGGAGATCGGGTTCACGGTCGACCAAGTTCGAAGCCTGTTGGCCTTCTCCGACCAGCGAGACGGCGACTGCTGCGCCGTGACAGCGCTGACAGAACAACACCTTGCCGAGGTCGAGCAAAAGATCAGAGACCTCAACGTATTGAAAGAACACCTTTCCCGTCTGCTGGTTTCATGCCGGGGCGGTCGATTTGCCGATTGTCGGATCATTGATGCCCTCACGCCGCCGGGACAAGCCGGGTAGCTCACTCAGCCTGGCGCCGATCGCAGGTCCTGAACACACTTGACCTTAAAGCTGGTTGAAGGTTTATCCTCCGATAATCAGTCACCATAGGTTCATTGTCATGACACAAGATCAAACCACAGCGGGAACCCGCCTTGAAACCGAACTGTTCGTTTCGAAAATGGACTGTCCGTCCGAGGAAAACCTGATCAGGATGGCTTTGGGCAAAGTCGACGACGTCGATCACATCGCCTTCGACCTCAATACCCGCACTGTCACTGTGCTGCACCATGGGAACGCAGATGCCATTGTCGAGGTGCTGCAACCCTTGCGACTCGGCGTCGAACTGCGCGGATCGCGCCCGGCCAAGCCAGCCAGCCAGCGTACGATCAGCACACTTGGAATTCCGAAGATGGACTGCCCATCCGAGGAAAACATGATCCGCATGGCACTCGCTGATGTCGATGGCATCCAATCGCTCAACTTCGATCTCTCCCAGCGGCAGCTCCACGTCTCGCACACGGCAGATGTCAATCCCATATTGGCGAAGCTTGCCCCGCTAAACTTCGGCACCCATTTGATTGGATCCCGACCTGACTTGTCTCAAGCGGCCCCTGATAGCGACAAGGCCGGTGACGCATCGGAGGCGAAGACGCTTCGACTGCTGCTTGCCATCAATGCCGTGATGTTCGTGGTCGAGCTGGTGTGGGGATTGATTGCACAATCAGCCGGGTTGGTGGCTGATTCGCTGGACATGTTCGCCGACGCTGCCGTCTACGGCCTGGCCTTGTACGCGGTTGGCCGTGCGGCTGCGCTGAAGACCCGTGCAGCCCACGTGGCTGGGTGGCTGCAGCTCGTATTGGCCTTGGGCGCCCTGAGTGAAGTGGTTCGCCGCGCCTTCTTCGGCAGCGAACCCGAATCGGCGTTGATGATGGGTGTCGGCGCGGTGGCCCTCGTTGCGAACGTTGCTTGCCTGGTGTTGATCGCCAAGAAGCGCGATCGCGGAGCGCATATGAAGGCAAGTTATATTTTCTCTGCGAACGACGTCATCGCAAACCTCGGCGTGATCGCCGCCGGGGCGCTCGTCACCTGGACTGGATCGCCTTATCCGGATCTGATCGTTGGCACTGTCATCGCCGTCATCGTTCTTACTGGCGCGCGTCGGATTCTCAAGCTGAAGTGACGTTGCTGCCGAGCGCCCCCTGCCTTGACAGCGGGGGCGCAGCCCGGCGAAAGAACTTCTTCTGCTACATCATCCACTCACAGTAGCTGCACCAGTACAACGGGGCATCGGCTGCGCATATTCCCACGTCGGCTGTGGGAGTGCCGACCACTGAGCCGACTGTGCAACCCCACGTGATTACGCTCGGACAGCACGTCCGCGGGCATAAAGCACTGTTTTCAGCCATTCCCGAACACGGTAGGTCTTGGCTTCGAACGGCAGGTGGAACAGGTAAGCCCCGGCGACCAGCCCGAGATACAAGATCAGGTACACAAGCATGTCCAGCGGCTGGTTCGGGTTCAGCTTGCCATCTCCGAGGACTGGCGCGGCAAGCCGCAGTAGCGCCGCGATCAGCGGGATGTGCAGCACATACAGCGTGAACGAAAACTCCGAGAAGAATCGGCCAATCCGGTTCAGCCACTCGGTTGCGTGCCCTCGCGTACGCCGGAACTGCATGCTCGAGAGAAAGAGCACGAAGACCAGGCTGAACAACAGGTACTGGGCAAAACTGTCGACGGCGATATGGCTCTTTCCTTTCAGTCGAATAATGACTGCGGCAGCGACGACACCAAGGAATAATGCCCAGCGCAGGAGCGGGCCACATTCAATGCGCACGCGTGAGAATGCTGCCCCCAAGAGCCAGATCGAGAAGTACAGCAGGATTGCTTCGTTCAGCAAATGCACGATTGCCACGACTGCTACCAGTATCACGAGCCGATATGAAGTGGACCGCGTGCGAAACAACATCACCAGCAGTGGGAACAGCACGTAATACCAGGTCTCGTTCGACAGGCTCCACAACGGGAAATTTCCGCCGAACTCGGGCACGACAATATTTTGCAGTCCGACGAGGTTGCCGATAAACGCCGGCGCCGAGTACGCATTGTCGAGCGCAAACGAGGGGCGCGCAGGATCGAGCGTGGATGTGGCCATTCCCAACAAGAGCATTGCGCCGAACGTCGGTATCAACACGATCCACAACCTGGTCACACGGTCGATAGCGTAATTCGCGATCGCACGGTCGGTGTCTAGGCGGTTCAGCAGACTGCCTCCGACCAGCCAACCACTGAGCACGAAAAATACGATGACAGCAAGGTAGGCGAATCCTGTAGCGAAGGCCAGTCCCTGGAATGCAAGCGAGGGGTCCTGGACGGTGTCGAAGCCTGGGTATACCTGGGCGCGCAGGTGAGCTGCAGCAACCTGTAGCGCAGCCAGGCCGCGCAGAAGCGAGATGAGCATCGAATGCCATTGGTCTTCGGACAGGTTCGCGCGCTGAAGTACTGTGATCTTTGGCATGGCTGAAGTCCGGATGTCGAGGTTTACCAATCCTAGGGCCAGCCAAACTTAACGATCTGATAATGGACAAGCGCTTTGGATTCGCGCTTCAGCAATGGGAGTGCCCCCCCGGCGCCGGCGGCACAGTGATTCACTCGTTTAATTCGCCCTGGTTTCCTATAATCGGCAGACAATCCTTTAACCCTCCCCTGCTCATGCCTGACTCGAACAGCATCATTGCCACCTCACATTCCGTTGCGCCCCTTGAATTGGTTGTGGTACCAGCACATATCGATGGTTCAAACGGAAGCAACCGGGCACACGGCGGCACGCGCCAGATTCGTGCCGATAACGATATCGATGCGATCAAGGCCTGGCTAGCACGTTTCCTGGATAAGCAGACCACGTTCGACAACTATCGCAAGGAAGCCGAGCGGTTGCTACTGTGGTCCACGCTGCAACTCGGTAAGCCGCTTTCATCGCTGACCCACGAGGATTGGCTCGTTTATCAAGGATTCCTTCGTGATCCCAAACCTGTTGGCCGATGGATTAGCGCCGAGGGCCGCAAGTATCCGCGAAGCCACCCCGGGTGGCGACCTTTCGCCGGGCCGCTGTCGGCATCAAGCCAGCGTCAGGCTGCGGTTATCCTGAATACCATGTTCTCCTGGCTTGTCAACGCGGGTTATTTGGCCGGGAATCCACTCGCGCTCTCGCGTGAGCGTCGGCGCCGGCCCCAAGCAAGGGTTACCCGATATCTCGATGACGAAATGTGGCACGAGGTCAAGATGACGGTCGACACGATGCCGCGAGAAACACCGCGGGAACGCGAACGCTATTTAAGGTTGCGTTGGCTTGTTTCGCTCTCGTATGTTTGCGGGTTGCGCATTTCTGAGATTACCAGCAACAGCATGGGCGGATTTTTTCGCCGACGCGACCGCGACGGCGAAGAGCGGTGGTGGCTGGAAGTGGTCGGAAAGGGCGACAAGTTGCGCATCGTGCCGGCAACCGACGAGCTGATGGTAGAGCTCGGTCGTTACAGACGTGAGCTCGGACATTCACCGTACCCTGTACCCGGGGAGTCGATGCCTCTGCTGTTGCCGATCGGGGGCCAACTGCGGGCGATGACACGTGGCGGCGTGCACGAAATTTTCAAAGTGATTTTTGCCCAAACCGCCGATCGACTTAGTCAGCGTGGTCCCGAGTACGCGGCGGCTGCCGCCCGGATGACGCAGGCGTCAGCCCACTGGTTGCGACATACAGCAGGTTCCCATATGGCGAACAATGATGTCGATCTTCGGCACGTGCGCGATAACCTCGGGCACGAGTCGATCAGCACGACGAATACCTACTTGCATTCGTCGGACGACGCTCGCCATGCCGAGACAGAGAGCAAGCACAAGATCGGATGGTAACTGTGGTTCATCGTGATCCTGGCGATCCGATGAACGCGAGGCCCAGCTTCAGCTGGTTGAGGTACTGAACTATGCGTCAGGGTCTTGTTCGACCAGTTCCTGGGTGAGTTGAATCAATCGCACTGGCTCCAGCTTTAAGGCAGCTGCGAGCCTGAAGAGTACACGCACAGTCGGCTGCCGCTCGCCGCGCTCCATGAGGCTGACAAATGTCCGGTCTATCTCTGCAGCGTGGCCCAGCTCCTCCTGCGTCATACCGACTTCCTTCCGCACTACCCGCAAAACTTTACCGAACGCCAGTCCTGGATCCAAAGAATTCTCCCGATTGCATAGGAGAAATCATGTCTCTGCTGTATCATTTCGTCTTCGGACTATAGTCATCATTTTGGCGGCACAGAACCGGAGTCGCCTTACGCAGCTTCCGGGCTATTGGGTGCTGCACGCCTCCCTGCCTCATTCTTCAACGATGTCAACCAGCTTTCCTTTTCTCTGCTTTCTTACCGATGACCCTCTCCATCAAGCCTTCTGCCTAAGGTACTGGGCTGTGAACGACGGAGCATGGGTCGAAAAATTTGACGCAATACTGCACGATTCAGGAATCAGCAAACCCAAACTGCTTGAGATACTGAAGTCCAGTTGCCGCGCATACTTGCGTCACTTTCCCTGTGTCGATTGCGGTGCTCCACTGGAGATACGAAATAGAAGCCAGTATGCGCCGCTGAGCGGGCGGCCAGTTGGCTCCGCGTACTATCGGAGAGTGAACCGGTGTGGATCCTGTTCGGCTGCAGCCCTCGCCGCCGACAAGAGGGCCATTGAACTCGCGTTGGTGCAACACAGAGCTCGCGTAACGCAGGCACTGTCGCGTGCCCGAGGGGAGGCCTTGTCCATTGATTACTCGGAATTAAGCTATATACAGTCGTTCTTCCTTTACTCCGTACTGGTCGCAGCCAATGGCGGATGGGAAGGTAATCGGATCGCGCCGCTGGACTCGCAACCAGGGGACCTCGGTCCAACGCCAGACTTGTCGGAGCATGTCTATAGGGCGCTCTACGAAGACAAGATCATTTCTCCTGATCCCGCGTCCGATACTCGGGCGTTCAAACTTCCTGATGGGGACGGAGACATTGACTTCTCCTTAGGCAGCGTCGCGTGGGTACTGGCTCCTGATGCATCCGGGCGCACCATGAAAGAGGTCTTTTCCCTACTGCTCACGCGTCTCGACGACCCGGAGCCGGAAGCCGTTGAGCAGCTGTGGTTCATGGTCGCAGAAAGCGAATGCCGCCGGTACTTCGTCAAGCAGTGTGAGCGGTATCGCTTTTTTCAGCCGGAGATCTATTCCGCAAAGGTCGCGGCCGCGATACGTGACTTCCTGCCCCACTATTCCATTGGACAGATGTGGAACGTAATCTACTACGTATTAAAGGACATCGCTGCGCTATCGCAAGAGAGGAGTTACGCCCGCCAACACGTTTACAACATGATTCCTGGAAGCATACGGCGCTACCTCGACTACCGCTTAAGCAACAACAAAACGATACGGCCGTGGAACCGTCCGGCACCGATAACGGAATCATGGATGACCAGTATCCTTTTTGACAAGGTTCTAGGAGATGGAAATGTGTCGTTTGAAATGCTAACCGGGCAGTCGGTGGGGGCGCACGTGGAGTTCAACCACCGGTTGCCCGAGCAGATCGGCTAACTACTGGCCTGACCCATCAAAGTTGCGCCTCGCTGTCGGTGCCTGACTGGGCTAATTCATACACGGGTTCGAAAATGCGGCGGAGAGTCTTGTCATCCGCGCTCGGCTCACGGGCGTCGAGCAAGTACGCATGAATTCCAGCAAGAAAGGCTGACTCTTCCCTGTCCAGACTGAGTGCGGAATTGGTGTGCCAAGCCTTCGCGATGACTTGGGCGACGGACGCTGGCGCGTCGGATTCTTCTGAGGACTCGTCGATACCCATGCTGTGTTTAGGCGTGCAATAGCCGAACGACGAGTGTACTCAGCGCTGAGAGCAATATCTTGACGCATCACACGTCGACGAGGTCCTGTTGTGTGGGCGCTCGTTGCGGCACTTTCCTGGACCGGACAGCAGGAAGCTATCGATAGATTGTCGAAAGACGTGTGATGTGGTTCTTAAAGTGAGCCTGCCGAGTAGCTTCAGCTATTCGAGGGCGAAACGCCGGCATCGGCGATCGCACATATACATAGGTTGGGCGGTCGGCACAGTCGGCGCCTCCGACTGCCCAGTATGTGTCGTACCGGGAAGCAGTGCGCTGGCGGAGCCAGTATGTTTTGCCTCGCTCTGAGTTTTTTTGTGCTACCGCTAGTAGTTCCCGGAAACTTTCAATGCAAGCACTAGAAAATATATGGGCGAGCACCCAAACTTGTGTCGCTGGCGACCAGTGCCCAGGGCAAGGAGAAGCCCGAGCTGACAGCCAGCCGACAATACCGTACATTTCTAGATCGGTTTCGCTAAAAAGATATCGTGGAGTGCCGCAGCCTTCCCAGATCATCCTCCAGCGGATAAAAGCCTCGGCGACTGGACAGAAACTGCTGGTGATCTCTCCTTCAACCCGCCACCAGAGATGCTGGGCGGCGGTGAAAACACAACGGCGATGGGGACCTACCACGTGCCGCCATAATCGCCGACGCAGGGCTCGATACACAGCCTTTAAGCTCGCCAACTCGGCATCGCTCTTTGATGCGACTGTCCGTGCAACCGAGAGGTCAACGTCGGCGGAATCATCTGCTAAAGGGTCATCGTCTTCAAATAGAATGGTACGTGATACACCTCGCTCACAATGTTCAACGCGTTCCATTGTAAGATGCAGCTGCTGACTACCTCTGCCGTATCCAGTTTCCTCAAGTACATGCGAAACGAATCCGAGGTATCTTGAGATGTAGCCGGAGCGCTCGATCGGCGAGAATGAAATTTCCCCCTGTGCGAGCTGAAGGGTCTTTTTGCCGAGTTCGAGTTTCGAGGTAAGCACACGATCCTCGAACTGAAAAAACCGTTGAAGCCTGGTTAAGAAACCATGCTCTTTTAACCGAGGTATCAGCATGTTCGCACGCGGCGCGCGCAACCTGGGAGCCCAGTCCATTCCGCAATGGATGCATGCAAAAGGTTTTGAGAATATATCCGACCTCAACCTGTAAGGCATCTCAGAATTACATTGAGGGCATGTGGAGCGAATAGCAGTCCGATGAATAGGGCAATAAGCTGCCATCGAGACTTGGAATATAGCCGGATGAAACCCGCGCTGAAGGCATAATTCGCACCAACGCAGATTGTCGCTTGATCTGAGCCTCCCCTCGGGAAGAATTTCTTGGAGAAATGCCGAGCGCACTTGAGTTTGACCAACTCGAAAAATATTGCTCATCTCTTCAAGATCGAATACGTCGGCGCTGCGGAGGTCGACATCGGGTCGACCACATATCGCAGCCCTCCTCCGGCAATTTGCGCTCACGAATATTTTTGCAAGCTCGCGAGCGGACAGCGCGTTGAGCATAGCAAACTTCATAAGCAGGCCGAAGCTTGAGTCGATGCCGCTGTACCAGTCGTCGCGCCAGGTCCATCCAGCGACTGGTGGCCGAACAGTATCAAGAATTATTCGCGCGCTCTTCATTACGCTTCTTCGCGGCTAAATCCGTCGCTGGCAACCCTAAGCGCAGCTCCTCCTGCGCTTCTACATACATGGCATCCTTGATCGCCTTGTTCCAGATATCCCGACTAAATCGAAAATCAGGCGCGTCAAGATGCTTATTCTCTGACAGCGCGATCTCTACGGTATGGGCGAAGTACTGCATAGGAATCTCGATGTCAAAGGTAAAGCCGGCATTAGCATGCGCCGTACAAAATGCCTCCCACAGGACGTTTGCCTGATCAAGCAGCCTTAGGCCACTGTCATAAGCATTCGGATAGAAGAACCTTGTGTAGGACCAATCGGACCCTTGAGGAAAATAAGCTTCGTCGTATGCTGCTAAACAAGTAGCTATGTCTTCGGCGCTGCAAAGCCCGTCGAAGCGCATTTCTACAATCATGAAGCGTAATACGATCTGGGTGTGGTTACTTTGCCGTAATGCTGTCTTCTGATGAAGCAATTGTGGCTGCCCCACCAAAAAAGTGATCATTCGAATCCCTCTCCTTTCAAGCTTATCGTGCACATCGCGCAACCATTCGTACTCCGTCACCCCGAGCTTCTGCGCCTCGTCCCCGAAAAAAACAACCCAGTTGTGCCCCGATCTGTCGACAAGCTCACATATTCGCTCAATCAGTCGTATGCGTTTCTTCGTTACAGACCCTGGCGCTGCTCCCTTATGTCCTACTGCTTCAAGAAGGTTTGCGAAGAAGCCATCTTCCGATGGCGCTTTCTTAAACTCACAGCCGAAACTAATAAAAACCGATTCAGGGAAGTCTGCCTGGAGGACATTGATGACGTAGCGAATACTGTAGGTTTTGCCGAAACGGGGATACGCGTAGATAATCGCACCAGGAGTTCGTAGGCGAATCAGGCGTTTGACACGTTCAGTCAGAGCATCGATCGAAGGCGTCGGAACAATGTAGGTTTGCTGTGTTACCGGATGCTCAGCAAATGTGACGGGCCGGAGATACGTTATCAAAGCAACTCCTAGAATGTAACAGTACGACGGATTTTAAGAACCCGTGGCTGCGCTGGAGTCAGATCGGAGGAATTTGGTTCAGCGGTGTTTTCTTTCTGCTCCTCGCTGCTTGCACGGAGAGTTCGGCTAGCTAAACTGTTCTCCGGTACGCGTGGAGCTGGGGCGCTTGCCGGGGGAAGCAACGAAACGTTCACATGTGCTTTCGCTAAATCATTTGCCGCCTTCTTGTTTGTTTGAGCTTGGCTCCACTTGTATTTTTCCCACAGTTCGATCGGGTTTTCACCTTCTCGGACGAGCAGCTTTTTCTCTGCTATCAGGCGATGTATCTCTTGTCGAACGCGAAGCGAATGCGGCGTAAAGCACCATGGCCGCGCTGCGGTTAAAATGCCGAGTTCCGATCCATCTTCGAAGAACGCCTTCACAACTCGGATGTCCCGAACGTCATAATAGATTCGCAATTTTTTTCCAATTAATCCAGCATTACTAGCCAAGACTTCGTTGGTATACCGAGCGTTGGAGAAGTTGATGTGGGGACGGACGCCGTTTCGAAGTGAACCTTTCACTGTAACGACGCGAGCCTCCTGTAACAGGCAAAGACTTGAGCGCAGGAATACTGGAAGCTTTCGTAAATATCCAGGTCGATTCACTGAATATGCGACCGCCTCCAACGGAGTGCGCCCGCCAATGCCGCCGTGAGGTTCACCGTTATAATTTCCGAGAAGAACTTCGATCAGTTCTTCCAATTCGTGATACTCCACTAGCAGAGAGATATCAGAGCCAGGATCGCTGAGGGCCCTCTCTATTGACGACGGATCACTCCCCAGATTTCCCGGCAGTCGGTGCGCGAAGTGAAGTGAGATAAGGTGAAAAAAACGTTCGATGAAGGGTCGCTCGTTTGGCTCACCAGCCGGCCCATTGTCCGACCAACAGCCGATAATCTGGTTTAACCTGATCTGCGTATCCACGGCGAGATGCGACTTTGCGCCGTCGACACGCAACCAGTTCCAGCACGCGTACGCGGCGCCTGGAACCGATGACGATGGAAAACCTCCACCAGCCTTTATTTGGAGACCAGGAATCGTATACGAGCGTGGCGCGAATGGGCTGAGCGCTGACTGCAATGCGGTTGCCACGTCGTCCTTGTTATATTCTTTTCCAAGGGCGAGCGAATACCCAATCACGCTTCTCGAATAGACATCGAGAAGCACAAGAATCCAGATGCGGTGAAGTTCGAGACACTGCTCGAACCCGAAGGGATCCTTCAGTTTTACCGTCAAACGTAGGTCGATCTTGTGCCCGTCAAACTCAACGACTTCGAACGCACGCGTGGCAGCAGGCGCCTGTTCTTTACCACTTACCGCCGCACCCGCCTTCAGGCCGCCTGCATTGGTCACTGCTGTCCCGTATTCCTTCTCTGCCATGGTTTTGAAATACTTTTGCAGCGTTCGAAAGCCGAGTCGACTCTCGGTGAACGGGTATTCGTTTGGCTTGATCCCTTCCGTACGGCACGCTTTGAGGAATAGATCGTGCACCTCTCGAAGTGGCTTGCGCACTTCGCGCGCCGACTTTATCTTCTCGTTGCGTTTCCTTGCATGCTTGTTCAGAAGCTTCTCGATATTCGGATAGTTGCGCAACAAGCGCTGGAATGCCCCCGATGAACCGCCGTGCCCCAACATTTCCTCACGTATCGCTGCGGATCGTTCGTAGGACTTCAGTCGACTATAGGGAATGGCCCCTCGGAATCCGTAGATGCGCCCATCAGGGTGTTTTTTCCAGCAACGAGCGAGCGCACGATATAGTGAGGCCCTGGTCACTCCAGTGGTCTCGAGGATGATGGAGACAGGTGTGTGTGGGTCTGTCAGGAAGATTGTGATAGCTTCGCAAAGCTGCTTGAAGGAGGATCGCGACTCCTCTGAAAGTGCCATTGGATCGACGGCAGGCCAGCTTATGAGGTCGGCCAGGTGCTCAGGTATCGAGAATCTGTCAAACTTCAGCGCCCCAAAGACTAGCTCTTTCATGATTTAGCCTCGATCACAGTTCGGGACGAGAACGTTTCGCTTCCAAGGGTGCTGCATATTGCACGCCCCTGGTGAAGTAAGGACACGACCGCAACACGTAACAGTACGGGATCCTCTTCAGCGAAATGTTGCTCGAGTTCGGTCAGGGTTTTAAAGGAAGGAAGCGCTTTTAGTACCTGGTCCGATAATGCCTTTGGAACATATCTTCCAAAAGCAGAGAGGTCGCAGAGGAAAGACTCCCAATTCGACAACAACAATTTTTGCCGCGCAATGTCATCAGGATCCACGAAGGCAGGCTCGACGTTCGAACTAGCAGCCCAGGCCCTGAACGCTGGGATCGAAGAAGGATGATCTAATCTGGATGCAAGTTCGCTGGGGCGCAGTAGAAAAATGAATTCTTCGCGTTCCTTCCGGCAGACCCAGAAATCCACTACCCGCTTGCGCTTAAGGTCGGGGAGGCTAAGCGGACGCTCGCAATAGGCTACGACGTCTGGATCGGCCTCAAGCAGAGTCCATGCATCGAGCGCGTCACGTCCGAAGAGTGCCAACTGCCGTTGTATCTTGGGACCGAACACATCATAGCGATGGCTTCCGTGCGGACGACTATTGTCAGTGGGACTTGCGAACCTCAGTGGAACAGACATGACACCTCCTGAACCCAACGTTAGCGATTAGGCAATCTTAACTTAGAGAATCTTTTTGTGCCATAACATTTTTCCGCGGCCCTGCTCTACCCTCTGATGTGCTGTTAGGCGTTTGAGTCTAAGATCGTTGGATCCAGTTTTTGGTTGAGAAGCCTGCGATTCGCGACATTGAGGCCGCGCAAGAAGGCTATGATGAAGTCTTTGCCGGCATGTCTGCGAGATCTACAGGGACCTTCATGAAGGGTGCCGAGTGAACTCCATTGAATAGAGTATGAAGACCTTCCAATTGACTCGCATGGGCGAAACCGCTCTAGGTGGCAGCGCACCCCAGGCCAGAGTCATCGCGAAGTTTCAGAATTAGTTCGCGCGTTCGCCGAGTTTCAAAGTTAGTTCGCGATAAAGCGAACTAACTTTGAGATAGCAGAGTAAAGAAATCGCGTAGAATCAAATAGTTACATGCGAACGAGACAGGTCGAATTTAGTTCGCCGGACGACTGCCTGAACCGCCGTCCCCTCGCGTCGAAGACAAGCACTCGCCACCGATGATGCCGGCGCCGGCAGGACCTCCGTGCTGGCCGCGTCACAGGCGTCCACTCAGGCCCGGCCCGCTGCGCTGCCCGCGGGCTGGAATCAGTCCTGCACGGAGCCTGCGCGCCACAGGATCGCCGACGCGTCGTCCGCCCGTTTCACCGTGGTCGCCGCAGCGTCCTGCATGTGCGCCTCGTGACGCCGCAGCACATCGAGCGCCGCCGGTAGCCCGTGTTCCATGCACAGCGTGAACAGGCTTTCCGGCGTCAGCAGTTCATAGGTGTCGACCAGGCGATAGAACCCGTCCGTCATGCACAGCAGCGTCGCGCCGGCCGGCGCATCCACGGCGACGCTGCGTGCGCCGAACGGGCCGTTCGGGCGCAGGCACAGCGCATTCGTGCCGGCGACCGTGTTCTGGAATTCGCGCCGCGCGCGCAGGATCGGCATCAGCCGGGCCTGGCGGGTGGCGTCGTCGTCGAGGCCAGCGGCCTGCAGAATGGCGATTTCCGCGCGCAGGATCGCTTCCTGCGGATTCACGAACGGGTCGAGATCGTGTACCGCACCGTCCGGCGTGCGCATCAGCACCTTGCAATCGCCCAGGCAGTACAGGTCGAGCCGGTGGCCGTCGCCGAGTTGGCGCGCACGCACCCATGTCAGGGCCGCGATCGGCCAGGCATGCAGCGGAATCGATCGGCCTGCGCTGCGTTCGCAAAACTCGCGGTAGGCGGCGTCGGCGGCGGCGTGCACGGCCGCCGCCTGGTCCTGGGCGGACGCGCTGCCGGCGCATAGTGCGGCTGCCACCCGCCGTACGAACCAGACGACGTCGCCATCGAGCGGATCGATATAATCGCGGTCGGCAACCGGGCTGGCACCGTCGATGATGAAAAGATCGGTACCCCGAGGGCCACGAACATGTCCGGCCCAGTCTTCGTTGTGATGCGCTTGCGCGCCGGACGAGAGCACGGCGATGGACATATCTGGTTTCCTTTTGAAACGACGCTGAACGGCGGCCTCTTCGACAGAGCACGAAGGCACATGTCCGCGCCGGGTTATCGAACTCGACATTATATATGCTAATGTCGACTGAGATTTAGCATGAATATGCTACAGGAATCGGCGACACGGAGGCGCCTGCCTGAGCGGCAAACCCTTGTCGGCACCAGGATCCGCGTAAGCTGGCGCGCGAACTTTTCCAGGAATTGCGCGGTCTACCCTTTGGTCGGGATGACGCAGGCGTGCGTCGCTGTCGCGGCCGTGCGCCTGCAGTGGCCGCCGTTCCACCGCTCCACACTGCCCCGCTCGACGCAGATCGCGCCCTGCGGAGTGCGACCCCTGGAATTCCCGATCGAACGCGCGAAGGAACTTAGCTCAGGAGCCCGACATGCCCATCAAACCGATCCTTTCAATGCGCAGCCTGGCCGCGCTGTTGGTGGCAACCGGACTGGTCGCCTGTGCCACTCCCCCCGCCAGCCAGGATGCTGCCGGACAAGCGTCGACCCGGTCGGCGAACCCGGGCGCCGCGGGCACCTCCGGGACTTCCTGGGGGACCTCCTCCGCCCAGGGCGGGATGATGGGGCCGGGCATGACCGGCAGCCACGGCGCTTGCGCGATGACGGGCGGCGCCGGCGCAGGAACCCGGGCCGGCTGCCCCATGGCGGGCGGCAGCCAGGCGAGCGGCGCCGGTGCGATGCAACAGACAAACCGGGAGCAAATGTGCTCGATGTACCGCGGAATGCGGGATGCCCCCAACGAACAGGCCCGGCAAGGCATGATGGAACAATATATGCCGGCCATGTCACCCGAGATGCGTCAACGGCACATGGAGATGATGCAACAGCAGTGCCAATAGCATCGGCGCAATCCGGCGTGCAGCGCCCTACTTCGCGCGGCCGCGCAGGCGCAGCGCGTTGCTGATCACGGACACCGAACTCAGACTCATCGCCAGCGCCGCGACCATCGGCGACAGCAGGCGGCCGGTAAATGGATACAGCAGGCCGGCAGCCAGCGGGATGCCGAGCGCGTTGTACAGGAAGGCAAAGGCCAGGTTCTGCCGCATGTTGCGTACCGTCTCGAAGGACAGCAGGCGCGCCCGTGCGATGCCGCGCAGGTCCCCTTTTACCAGGGTCACGTGCGCCGAATGAATCGCGACGTCGGTACCGGTCCCCATGGCGATGCCGACATCGGCCTTGGCCAGCGCCGGGGAGTCGTTGATGCCGTCGCCCGCCATCGCGACCGTCTTTCCCTCGGCCTGCAGCTTCTCCACCAGGGCCAGCTTGTCCTGCGGCTTGACCTCGCCGTGGAATGCGGAAATGCCGAGCGCCGCCGCCACCGACCTGGCGGTGCTGACGCCGTCGCCGGTGGCCATGACCACCGTGATGCCTGCTTCCCTGAGCGCCGCCAGGGCCTCCGGGGTGCTCTGCTTGACCGGGTCGGAGACCGCCACCAGCCCCAGGAGCTGCCGGTCGGCCGCCAGGTACATCACGCTCGCGCCCTGGAGACGCCAGCTTTCCGCCTGCGCAGCCAGTGGTTTCCAGTCGACCCCCTCGACGTCCATGAGCGCGGTATTCCCGAGTGCGATCTGCCTGCCTTCGACCACGCCGTGCACGCCGATGCCGCTGGACGACTCGAAGTGCTCGGGCTTGGCCATGGCCAGGCCGCGGCGCCGGGCCTCGGCGACGATCGCATGGGCCAGCGGATGCTCGCTGCCCTGGTCGATGCTGGCGGCCACCCGCAAGACTTCCTCCGCCGCGTGGTCGCCGCCGCCCGACAGCGCGGCCGCCGCGTGGAAGGCCGGCTTGCCTTCGGTGAGCGTGCCGGTCTTGTCGACGATCAGGGTATCGATCTTGCGCAGGTCCTCGATGGCCGCCGCGTCGCGGAACAGGATGCCCTCGGTGGCGCCACGGCCGGTGGCCGCCATGATCGACATCGGCGTCGCCAGCCCCAGCGCGCAGGGACAGGCAATGATCAGCACCGAGACGGCATTGACGAAGCCGTACACCCAGCTTGCCTGCGGTCCGAACAAGCCCCAAGCGAAGAGCGTGAGCACGGCGACCGACACCACGGTCGCCACGAAATAGCCGGCCACGACGTCGGCCAGGCGTTGCATCAGCGCGCGTGAGCGCTGGGCCTGCGCCACCATCTGGACGATCTGCGACAGCATAGTCTGCGCGCCCACCTTGTCCGAGCGCACGACCAGGCTGCCGCTGGCGTTGATCGTGGCGCCGATTACCTTGTCGCCCGGCCGCTTGGTCACCGGCACCGGCTCACCGGTCAGCATGGACTGGTCGACTGCGCTTTCGCCCTCGAGGACGACACCGTCCACGGGAACTTTCTCACCGGGACGCACTCGCAACGCGTCGCCGGGGTGAACATGTGTCAAGGGAATGTCTTCCTCGCTGCCATCGGCATGGACGCGCCGCGCCGTCTTCGGCGCCAGGCCGAGCAGCGACTTGATCGCAGCCGAGGTCTGCGAACGTGCCCGCAGTTCCAGGATCTGCCCCAGCAGGGTCAGTGAAATGATGACCGCCGCCGCCTCGTAGTACACGCCGATGCGCCCGTGCATGGCGAAGTTGCGCGGGAAGATGCCGGGGGCAACGGTCGCGACCACGCTGTAGCCGTAGGCTGCGGCCACGCCCAGTCCGATCAGCGTCCACATGTTCGGTTTGCGGTTGCGGATGGATTGCACCCCGCGCGTGAAGAACGGCCTGCCGGCCCACAGCACGACCGGGGTGCTCAGCAAGAGCTCGATCCAGCTTTGCCCGGGCAGCCCGCCCCCGAACAGGCGATGCCCCGCCATCGCCAGCACCGTCACGACCACCGTCATCGGCAGGGTCCACCAGAAGCGGCGCTTGAAATCCAGCAGTTCCGGGTTGTCCTCTTGTTCGAGCGAGGGCAGCATCGGCTCGAGCGCCATGCCGCAGATCGGACAATTGCCGGGCTCGGGCTGGCGGATCTCGGGATGCATCGGGCAGGTGTAGAGACTGCCTTCCGGCGCGGCGGGCGCCGGTCCGGCTCCGGACCCGCCCAGGTGCCGCTGGGGCGCCGCACGGAATTTGTCCATGCATCCGGTACTGCAGAAGTAATAGGCCTGCCCCCCGTGCCGGACTTCTCTCGAAGGCTCGGCGGCGACTGTCATCCCGCACACCGGGTCGGTGAAGCACGCGCCACCGGTCGCCTGCCCGTGGCCGATGCCGTGGCCACTTCCCGGCCCTCGATCCGCTTGAGGGCCGTGGTGGCCGGGGTGGTCGTCAGGCGTCAGCTCGTTCATGTCGACAGCTTTTCCGGTGTCGTCCATGGGCGCCGGTGTGCGCCGGCACCGCCGTTCAGTCCGCCGCCTCACTTGCCGGATAGCCGGCGGCGGCGGTCGCATGGGCGAGCGCGGCCGGCGCTTCCGCGCGCTCCACCTGGGCCAGTCGGTCCTTCAACGATACATCGACCCTTGCCTGCGGGTCCAGTGCCCGCACGGCACGCGTGACCATCTTTTCCACTTTGAGTGTACGCACGGATTTGCTCCTGCACGATCGATATGCTTGCAGCTTGAACTTTCCCATCGCAGGAAGATTAAGCTCAGGCTGGGGGGCCGACGATGCCACCGACAGAAGGCGCACGCCCTTCCAGTTACGGCAAGGTCAAGCGCTTTCGACCTGCTTCCTGCCGCGCACTTTCATCCGATCGGCGCTCGCAGGTCGTGACTTTGGTCAGCCTCGAGTCGGTTATCACTTGAAAACCGCCGTGATATACTCCGCCTGCCCATGAACCGCACTGTCAAGACATTCCTCGTTTGGCTATTGATGCTCATGCTGCCGCTCCATGCGGCCGCTGCGAGCGTCGGGATGTCCTGCGCGCCGGTTCGCCAGCATGTGACGGCCGAGGTCGGCATGCCGCACCACCAGCCGGCGGCGCCAGCCCATGCGCACCACGGCGGCGCGCACGGCGACCATGCGGTGCAGGCGGATCACGGCGCGGCGCCGGATGCCGGCCATCATGGCTCGGCAAGCGACATTGCGAAAAAGGCGCACTCGTCCTGCAGCGCCTGCTCGGCGCTCTGTGCCGGCGCGGTGGCGCCACCATCGGCCATCCTGTCCCTCCCCTCCTTCGACGGCTCCGACGCCCGCGTCGTGTCGCCCGCGGACTTCGCCGCCGGCTTCATCCCGGACGGTCTACAGCGACCTCCCCGGCATCGCTCCGCTTAATCAGGCCCCGCGCAGCGCGCGCACCGGAAGCTGACTTCAGCCATCCGGCGCCGATGCGCATGCATCCCTGGCAAGCGTGCGTCCGACGCACGAGCTGCTACCGATTTTGAGGAGTCACGATGAAACCCATGCAATTGGCCGCCGTCCTCGGCGTGCTGGCGGCGGCGCCGTTCGCGCATGCCCAGCAAGCGTCCCGCCCGTCCGACCCGGGCGACCCCGCCGATCCGACGCTTGCAGTTCCCCGGCCCGAATATGTGTCCGCCTTCGCGCCCGCCTTCGCGGACCATGCCCCCTTGCAGCAGGACAGCGGCGCCACGCCGGACAAGACCTGGCGCCGGATGAACGATGCGCTCACGGAGAAGCCGGCAGAGGCTACCCATGCGGCGCATGCGTCGCAGACGACCTACGCCGCCCCGGCGCAGGCCGGCGGCCACGCGCACGCCCGGAAGGCGCCGGCGCCGGCCCAGCCAGCCACACCTGCGGCTTCGTCCGCGCACTCGGGTCGTCAACACCACTGAGACAAGCCAAGGCACAACAATGACAAGATACACCTCGTCTCCCATGCTGCGCGCCGTCGCCACCGGCGCGCTCGCGGCGCTCCTGGGCGGCTGCGCCAGCTTTTCGCCGGACGGCGGCCTCGACGCCGTATCGGCAATGACCTCGGCGCGCACCGGCCAGGACCTGCAGCTGACGCAGGCCAAGCACGACAGCGGCGCAACCCAGGCCGAAGTCGCGCGCCTGTTGGGCGCACCGCTCACGGCCGACGGCGCCGTGCGGGTGGCGCTGCTGAATAACCGCGGTCTGCGCGCTTCGCTGGCCGGCCTGGGCGTGGCCGAAGCCGACCTGGTGCAGGCTGGACGGATGCGCAACCCGGGCTTGAGCTTCAGCCGCATGTCCGGCGGCGGCGAAACCGAAATCGAACGCGGCGTGATGTTCGACCTGGTCGGCCTGCTGACCATCCCCATCCGGCGCGATATCGAAGCGCGTCGCTTCCAGGGCGCCAAGCTGGCTGCCGCAATGGACGCGGTGCGCCTGGCCGCCGACACGCGCAAGGCCTGGTTCAACGCGGTTGCCGCGGCCCAGTCCGCGCAATACGCGGAACAGGTGCGCGAAGCCGCCCAGGCCAGCGCCGAGCTGGCCCGGCGGATGGCCAGGGCCGGTAACCTCAGCGCCCTCGACGGGGCGCGCGAACAGGTGTTCTCGGCCGAGGCCACGGCGCAGCTGGCGCGGGCGCGTCACCAGGCGACCGCGGCGCGCGAACAGCTTGCCCGCCTGATGGGCGTGTGGGGCGCGCAGACCGCGTTTACCCTGCTGGAGCGGCTCCCCGACCTGCCGGCCGCGCCGCGCGACGGCGATAATGTCGAGTCGCTGGCGATGCGGCAGCGGCTCGACGTCCAGCTCGCGAAGCTGGATGCGCAAGCCACGGCACGCGCGCTGGGCCTGAGCAAGGCCACCGGTTTCGTCAACGTGCTGGATGCCGGCTACGTCAACACCAGCAAGACCGGCGCGCCGCGCGAACAGGGTTACGAGATCGAGCTGGTCTTGCCGATCTTCGACTGGGGCGGCGCGCGCGTCGCCAAGGCCGAGGCCCTGTACATGCAGTCGGTCCACCGCACCGCCCATGCCGCCACGAGCGCCCGCTCGCAGGTGCGCGAAGCCTACTCGGCCTATCGCACCAACTACGACCTGGCCCGCCACTATCGCGACGAGATCGTGCCCCTCCAGAAGAAGATTTCGGAAGAAACCCTGTTGCGCTACAACGGCATGCTGATCGGCGTGTTCGAGCTGCTGGCCGACGCGCGCGCCCAGATCACCCGCGTGACCGCGTCGATCGAGGCGCAGCGCGATTTCTGGATTGCCGAGACAGCGCTGCAAGCCGCGATCAACGGCAGCGGCGGGAGCGCCGCCGCAGCGGCATCGGTGGTCAGCTCCGCCGCCGGTTCTGTGGATGCAGCAGCGCCTGAACATTAATAAGGAATAGAGCAATGCGTTCTCGTCGAGATTTCTTTACCGGCGCAGCAGCACTGGTGGGCGCGGGCCTGGTAAGCCGGGCCGGCGCCGCCACCCTGCCCGAAGCACCGATCATGAGTAGCGCGGCGACCCAACCGCCGCCGCCGCCCCCGAACGGCCGCCCCTACAACCCGGTGGTGACCCTGAATGGGTGGTCGCTCCCCTGGCGCATGAACAATGGCGTCAAGGAGTTTCACCTGATCGCCGAGCCGGTCGTGCGCGAGATCGCGCCCGGCATGAAGGCCAACCTGTGGGGCTACAACGGCCAGAGCCCCGGACCGACCATCGAGGTGGTCGAGGGCGACCGCGTGCGCATCTTCGTGACCAACAGGCTGCCCGAGCACACCAGTATCCACTGGCACGGACAGCGCCTGCCCAACGGCATGGACGGGGTCACCGGCCTGACCCAGCCCGGCATCCAGCCGGGCAAGACCTTCGTCTACGAATTCGTCGCGCGCCGTCCGGGAACCTTCATGTACCACCCGCATGCGGACGAGATGGTCCAGATGGCGATGGGCATGATGGGCTTCTGGGTCACGCACCCGAGGAATCCGGCCCAGCACCGGGTCGACCGCGACTTCGTGTTCCTGCTCAATGCCTACGACATCGACCCTGGCAGCTACACCCCGCGCGTCAACGAGATGCTCAACTTCAATCTCTGGACCTTCAATAGCCGCGCCTTCCCCGGCATCGACACAATGAACGTGCGCCGCAACGACCGGGTGCGTATCCGGGTGGGCAACCTGACCATGACCAACCATCCGATCCACGTGCACGGTCACGAGTTCGAGGTCACCGGCACCGACGGCGGCTGGACCCGTCCCGAGTCGCGCTGGCCCGAGGTGACCACCGATGTCGCGGTGGGACAGATGCGCGCGATCGAATTCATCGCGGACGAACCGGGCGACTGGGCCTTCCACTGCCACAAGTCGCACCACACCATGAACGCCATGGGCCACGACGTCCCGAACCTGATCGGGGTGGACCACCGCGGGGTCGCCGAGAAGATCGCCAGGCTGGTGCCCGACTACATGGTCATGGGCGACAAGGGCGGCTCGATGGGCGACATGGAAATGCCGCTGCCCGACAACACGCTGCCGATGATGACCGGCCAGGGGCCGTTCGGCGGCGTGGAAATGGGCGGCATGTTCACCGTGCTGAAAGTGCGCAAGGACCAGAAGCCCGGCGACTACAGCGACCCGGGCTGGTACAGGCATCCGCCCGGCACCCTCGCCTACGAGTGGAAAGGCGAGCCGCCGGCGGCGCTTCGCAAGCAGGACGCGGGCGGCCAGTCGATGCCCGCGGCAAACGCGCCCGAGGTGGAAGTCACGGTGCGCAAACCCACTGGCCACCAGGGCCATCACTGACACATTTCAAGGAGCTGCATCATGCTGAATCGATTCATCCTGCGGTCTGCTTTTGCAGCCGCCCTGGCCATGCCGGTGCTGGCAATGGCGGCCGCCCCGGTCATCGAGGTCTTCAAGAGCGAATCCTGCGGCTGCTGCGCGGCCTGGGTGGAACACCTGAAGGCCAATGGCTTCGCACCCAAGGTGCACAACGTCGCCAACCCGGCGGACTACCGCGCACGCGGCGGCATCCCCGACGAACTGGGCTCCTGCCACACGGCGACGGCAGAGGGCTATGCCATCGAAGGGCACGTCCCGGCCAGCGACATCAAGCGCTTGCTGGCGGCCAGGCCGAAGGCGAAGGGACTGGCCGTTCCCGGCATGCCGCTCGGCTCGCCCGGCATGGAAGGCCCGCGCAAGGACCCGTTCGACGTCCTGCTGGTGCAGGGCAAGGGCAAGGCCAGCGTCTTCAAGCATTACAACTGAACCGGCCACTAAACTGGCCACTGAACCGGCCACTGCATCGAAAAACGGAAGGAAACACCATGAACGCATTCCCGATGCTGGCCCTGGCAATCGCCATGGCCACCTGCGGCACTGTCGCATTCGCACAGGACTCGCATGGCGCGCACGCCGCGCCCGCGCCCGTGGAACTGACCGAGGGCGAAGTGAAGAAGATCGACACCGATGCCGGAAAGATCACGATGAAGCACGGCCCCATCAAGAACCTGGACATGAACGGGATGACCATGGTCCTGCGCGTGAAGGATGCGGCGATGCTGGAGCAGGTCAAGGTGGGCGACAAGGTGCGCTTCGCGGCCGATCGCGTGAACGGCGCGATCACCGTCGTGCAGCTGGAGAAGCAGCAGTAAGGACGCAGTGAGGACGTAGTAAGGCGCCCTCACTGCAGCCGGTGCGCTGCGCCGCCCTTCAGACCTTGAAGTCCTCGAAGGCCACCTGGGCGTCGTCCACGCCCAGGTGGCGCAGCGTCCTGCGGGTGGCCTCCAGCATGGCCGGCGGGCCGCATACATAGAACTCGAGCGAAGCCAGATCGGGATGGCAGCGCAACAAGCCGTCGACCACCGCGTCGTCCACCAGCCCATGCATCCAGCCATCGGCGGCCTGCTCCGACAGCACCAGGCGCCAGCGGAAGTTGGGGTGGCGCTCGGCGAAGGCTTGCATTTCCTCGACGTAGGGGGCATCGCGCAGGCTGCGCGCGCCGTACCAGAAATGCAGCGGCTCGCCGCTGCCCTTGGCGAGCAGCGCATGGATCATGGCGCGCAGTGGCGCCATGCCTGCGCCGCCGCCGATGAACACCTTCTCGCGGCCGCCGGTCTTGAGTGCGAAGTCGCCGAACGGGCCGCTGAATCTCACCTCTTCACCTGCCTTCAGCGTGTACATGTAGCCCGAGCCGCGCCCAGGACTGGCGCCGGGCATGAAGCGTACCAGGAAGGACAACTGGCCGTCGAGCTGCTCGACCGGAACGCAGACCGAATACGCGCGGCGCAGCGGTGCGTGGTTGACCAGGCGCGCCGGATTGCCCGCGGCACGCCAGTCCGCGCGGTGATGTTCGGGAAGCTCGATGTCGCCGGCGTCGCGGGCGTAGGCCGGCACGTGGATCTGCACGTAGCAGCCGGGACGGCAGGCCAGCGGCTGCCGGGCACGGATCGTGATCTCGCGCAGGAAGGGCGTGAGCGCCTGTGTGCCGGTGACCGTGGCGGTATGTTCGGTCTGCAGTGCGGCCGACGCCTCCACCGCGATGTCGACGCTGCCGCGCACCGGCAGGTTGCAGGCAAGCCGGTAGCCTGCCGCCAGCTTCCGCGGCGACAGCAAGGCCCGATCAGCCGCCGTGGGCGCAGGCGCCTGGCCGAGGCAACGGACCTCGCACAGGCCGCAGCTTTGGCCGCCACCGCAAGTCGACGGCAAGGCCAGGCCGGCACGCGCCAGCGCGCGGAACACGGTATCGCCCTCGGCCGCATCGACCAAACGCACCGTCTCGCCATCGCAGCCGCGCAGCTTGACGCTGCGCCGGCGGCGCCAGGAAGCCGGCACGAACTCTGCCAGGCGCAGGCTCGTCAACAGCAGCCACACGCCGCTCAAGGCCATCCACAGGCCGGCCGCTGCGCTCGAAACCAGCAGCGGATGGTTGAAATCGGTGCGCTCGCTGTAGTCCATGATGTGCAGCATCCAGAAAAAGTCGAACAGGCGCCAGCTGCTGTTGCGGTGCTCGAGCACCTTGCCGGACACGCTGGACACGTACACCGTCGTCTCGTCGGCATCGGCGAAATCGACGCGCCATACCGCGTCCTTGTGGGCGCGCGTCTCCAGCGAGTAAGTCAACAGGCGTGGCGCGGCCGGCGCCGCGCGGCCGGCATACGAGGCGCGCGCGATGGCCAGCGCAAGCGGCGCGTCGATCGCCACGGGACGGCCGTCGGTGGCCCCGACCAGCCAGCTGCGCTGGTCGTTCTGCAGCATGTACACCGGGCGGCCGAGCAGCCAGGCGGAGCTGAGCGTCATGACCTGGGCGCCGTTCGCGGCCAGCACCGCTTCCGGCGCCAGCACATCGGCCGGCCACGCCGCGGGCAGCGGCAGGGCGGTGCGCAGCGTGCGGCCCGCGACCTTGTCCGCGTCGAGCAGGCTCATCACCACGCCACTCGACATCCACAGCAGGAACTGGATCCCGATCAGCAGTCCAATCCATTTGTGTAGCTTCTTCATCCAGTGGCTCATGCCGCCTTCCTCCGCCGGAAGCTGTAGAACAGCAGCCAGATCCCGCTCAGGGCAAAGGCCAGGCCGCTGAGCGAGGCGACACGCAGCAGGGTATTGTTGACGTTCTCGCGCTCGGCGTAGTCCATGATGTGGAACATCCAGAGGAAGTCGAACCAGCGCCACAGTGCGTGTCGGCGCGCCACCAGTTCGCCCGAATACGGCGAGAAGTACAAGGTGCTTTTGCCCGGCTCGTCGTAGTGCACGGCCCACAGGGGCACCGGCCGGCCGCCGATCTCCTGCGGCGCCCTGGTGATCCACTCGACGCCGCGGATGCGGCCCTCTCCCACGTAGGCGGCGTCGGCCAGCGCGACGATGGCCTCGCGGCCGAGCGGACTGATGGTCTTGCCGCTCGCCGCATCGACCAGGCTGGTCTGCTTGCCCTGCCTGATTTCGTATACCTCCCTGCCAAGCAGGCGCTTGAGACGCAGCGCGACGATGCCGGGGTGCTGCGCATGCAGCCGTGCCTGCGTGATGCGAATGGCGGACGGCGCCAGCGGCTCGCTCGGTACCTGGGCGAGATGGTCGCCGTGGATCACCTCCAGCGGCACCACCACCATGTAGAGGCCGCTGATCATCCATAGCAGGGCCTGTACCCCGATGACGAGTCCGATCCATTGATGTGCGCGGCGCACCCAGAAAGCTGATTGCATATCTTGTCGTCGGATGGGTTATCCCGGCCCGCGTGCGGGGCCGGAAACACGCAAAGCCGGTGTTATACCACGGCGCCCCGTCAGAACCTGGAGCCCGGGCGCAGGTGCCGGCGGTGGCCGAGCGGGTCCTGGCTCATCGTGTCCGTGTTGCCTGCGGACCAGCTTCGGATAGATGGCTGGCGCTTGTCGAACAGCTGGTCGCCCCCGGACGAAAGCGCCATGGCCTTGCCGAAGGCATACCCAGCGCCAAGGCAGGCCGGTGCGCCTGGGGCCAAGGGAGGAGTTCCACTTGCAGGAGTTGCAAGCTAGAATCATGTCCGTTCACTGACCTTCACAAAGGATTCGTGGCAGCGCCGGCCGCATGCAGATGCGGCGCCGGCCCATGTCCCCGCATTCCATGCAGCGTCTGCTCCCTGCCCGCCCCGCCGCCCGTGTTGCCCTGTTCATCGTCCTGCTGTCGCTGGCTGCTGCTGACCCGTCCGTCCAAGAGCGGCGACTTCCAGGAATATGCGCTGATGACGATCGCGCTGGCCGGGCACGGGACGCCGGATATCCGCCCGTCCGATATCGCGGTGGCCGCCAGGCTCTCGCCTGAACCCGGTTTCGTCGACATGCACGAGCGGCTGCGCGCCGGCATGCGCCAGGGCGTGGACCATCCCTTCCCCGGTTTCATCCGCGCCGGCGACGACGGCTATTACGCGATCCACTTTTTCGCCTATCCGGCGCTGGCCGCGCTGCCGTTCAAGCTGATCGACGCCGCCGGCGGCCAGCCGTTCAAGGCCTTCCAGCTGGTGAACCTGGGCGCGCTGGCCATCCTCGGCGTCGCCTTGTTCCAGTCCACCGGCTCGGCGCGGCGCGCGATGTTCGGTACCTTGTTCTTCCTGCTCTCCGGTGCGCTGCTGTACTCGAACTGGGGCAGCCCCGAGTTCTTCAGCGCCTGCGCCCTGCTGTCCGGCCTGTTGTTCGTGCTGCTGGGCCGCCCCTACCTGGCGGCGCTGTTGGCCGGGGTGGCGGCGATGCAGAATCCGCCGCTGGTCTTGTTCTCGGTGTTCGCGCCCCTGGTGCACATCTGCTATCTCCACGCGCACGAACGCATCCCGTTCGGGGCTGCCTTGCGCAGGGTCCTGCACCGCCACACCGTCCTGGCCTCGGTCCTGCTGGTGGCCCTGGCGGCGCTGCCGGTGCTGTTCAACCTGGCGAAGTTCGGCGTGCCCAGCGCAATTGCCGTGCTCGCAACCAATCCGGCCCTGATCACCCCGGCACGCCTGCTGTCCTTCTTCTTCGACCTGAACCAGGGGGCGATTGTCGGTTTGCCGGTGGCGATGCTGCTGGTGCTGGCGCCACTGGCGGCCCGGGATCGCCTGCGCTGGCTGCCCCATACGTCGAGTTCAGCCCGGCCGCGCGCCTGGTGCTGGCCGCCTTCCCGGCGGCCTATGAACCGGACCCGGAAATCTTCGCCGAACGCACGCTGCACGAAGACGGTGTCATGCACGACGACCTTGTCGCGGCCTACCCGTCGGCGGCGGCGCCGCTCAAGGTCTTGTTCAACGCCGACAGCAAGGCCGCCAATGCCGCGCTGTGCGGCGCCGGCGGACAGGTGCGGCAGGACGGCGCCAGCGGCAACTATCCGGGGGGCTGGCGCTACCTCGACGGAGCACCCTCGTGCGCCCAGGGCCGTGCACGCCTTGGAATGCTGCCCTGACGGGGCGCGCACGGCTGACGGCGCGCCGTTTGCATCGCCGCACCGAGGTGGGTCAGAATGCACTATGCGAACTGATCACTCGAAAGGAAGAGCATGGGCATCACCGTGAAGAACACCACGCCGGATACGGCCAAGGTCACCCTGGTGGGCGAAATGATGGACGGCAGCTTCGACGCCAGGGTGATGGCGGAGACCGACGTGCCGTACACCAGGTACTGGGACAACGAGCTCGAGCAACGCATCGTCTACCTGCATCCGGACCCGGATCAGCTGAAATCGATCGTCGCGGCCCTGAACGAAGGGCGGCTGTCGCTCGACGACCTGCAGAACTTCGGCAGCTCGGCCGGCGGCAGCTCGGAACTGCCAATCTGAGACCCGTGGCCACCGGCCCTGCCTAGGGCAGCAGGCCGGGAGGCAGGTTCGCGTTCGAACCCACGATCTCGTCGTGGCGTTCGTGGTCGCGCTTGTGCAGGTAGCCCGCGGTGGTCGCGATGTTGGCGTGGCCGGCGGTGTCCTGCAGGGTCTTGAGCTGGACCCCGCTGTTGGCATGGTTGGTCAGCATGGTGTGCCGCAGCCAGTGGGTCGAGGCCTGGCGCAGCGCGGCCGCACTGTCGCCGTCGCCCTGCGCCGCGGCGCGTTCGGCGGCGGCGGCGAAGACCGCCTTGAGTGCTTCGGACGCCGCTTCGTCGGTGATGCGCAGCGCTTCCTTGCTGCGGCTGGACAGCACCAGCGGGGTGCGGTCGGCGCGGCTGGCCTGCGGCAGCAAGCCGAACGCCTGGCGGTAGTCGCGGAAGGCGGCCAGCATGGCCGGCGGCACCGGCAGCCGGCGCGGCTTGGCGCCCTTGCCCATCACGTCCAGCCACCAGCGTCCGTCGCCTTCGCTGTAGATCGCCCCCATGTGGGCGCCGACGATCTCGTTCAGGCGCGCGCCGGTCTGGGCGAAGGCCACCAGCAGGAAGCGGTCGCGTTCGCGCTGGCGGATCGCGGCCGGGGTGTCGGCCGCACGCGCCGCGACCGCGTCCAGCGCATGCGCGATCGCCTGCGGCGACAGGTAGCGCGTGATGCGGCCGGCGTGGGCGGCGCGCACATTGCGCACCAGGCGCGCCGGATTGCGCCGCAGGTAGCCGGTTTGCTCGGCATAGGCGAGCAGTCCCTTGACCGCGATCATGGCCTGGCGCCGGCTGGCGTCGGACAAGGGGCCCGAGAACGGCCGGTAGCGCGGATCGTTGCGTGGCCACTTGGTGGCGGACACCCATTCGGGCGGCGGATGCCGCATGAATTCCTTGTAGGCGTTCAGGTCGGCCACCGTCAGCTGCTGGAAGCGCTTGCGCGCCTCTTCCCGGCACCAGGTAAGGAAGCGGTAGAGTTCCTTCTGGGTGTTGGCGATGGATTTCGGGCTCAGCTCGCCCTGGCCGATGTATTCGCGCGCCAGTTCGGCGTCGCTGCGGGCATCGGTGACCGGCTCGTCGGCCACGCCGCGGAAGACGGCCCCGCGCGCGCTGGCCGCCAGCCGCTGCGGCGAATCGTCTGGGAGCGGGTCGAGGTCGATCGGAAGGAAAGTGGGCATGGGCGGAATCGATACTGTGTTTATATACAGTATAGCAGCGCCGGCCCCTGCCACCAAGCGCCCATCCGCATCAGGCCTGCGCCACGCCCGCGGCGGCGTGCGCATAATGGGCTTCCAGCATCGAGGAGCCCAGCATGAACAAAGCAGTCAATCCAGGCCAGCAGCAGGATCCGTCGACGACGCTCGGCGTCGGCGGCACGACCAGCGGCCAGCAGGGCGCGACGCCTGCCCACGAAACCCAGCAGGAAACCGGAGGCAGCGGCGGCGACGGGCTGACGCGCAACCAGTCCGGCGAAACCGCGAACGCCCCAAGCGGAGCGGCCCCGGGCGGCCCCCCGCACGTCGAGGCCGAAGGCAGCGCGATGACCAACATCGGGCGCGGGCCGCAGGACACCCGTCCCGAGCAGGCCGGCGCCAGCCCGGCCGGCGCCGGGCTCGGGACGCCCCAGACCGGCGGCAACCAGGACGCCGGCGACCTGCCTCCCGGCGACTAGGGGGGGGCGAGCCCGGCCTGCGCCGGGCAGTTCGTGCTACATGCGGATGGTGCCGTGGTCGGCGTCCAGGTCCGGGGTCGAGCCCGTGACCGCGGCCTTGGCCATGGCGAACATGCGCACCATCTTGCTGTCGTTCGCATCCCAGTACTCGGCCGCGTGCGGCATCACCCGCACCAGGACCACATGCTCGTCCTCGGGGCCGGCCGGGAACCAGGCCTGCACCATCGCGTTCCAGAGCGCGTGGATTTTCGCGCGCTCGACCACGCGTTCGGCCGTGCCGCTGACCGACACCCAGGTGCTGTTGTCGGGGTCGGCGAAGCTGAGGTTGACTTCCGGCTGGTGCACGATGTTTTCCCACAGTTCGGTGGTCGTGCGGGTATAAAACCACAGGGCGCCGTCCGCATCGACCTCCTGGTTGGTCATCGGCTGGCTGACCAGGTGGCCGTTCGCATCGCGGGTGGTGAACATGGCGAAGCGCATCGAACCGATTTTCTCGGACAAGGCGGCCGCGTGGGCCTGGGCGTGATGGTCTGACATGGCATTCCTCGCAGTTTGATAGAACGACGATCCTACCCCCTGCGCGCCAAACGATCCGTGCGTCGCCGTACGCTGACCCGGCCTTGTCCCCCCACCGTGGTTCTGACGAAGAATGTCCAAATCGTCTATAGTGATGCCTCTGTACAAACATCACATTGCCATGAAATTTGACGTCGCTATTGTCGGCAGCGGTCTGGCCGGCCTGTCGGTGGCCCTGCACCTGGCGCAGACGCGCAAGGTTGCGGTCATATCCAAACGCACGCTGCTCGACGGCGCGAGCAACTGGGCCCAGGGCGGCATCGCCGCGGTACTCGACTCGAGCGACAGCCACGACCAGCACATCGCCGATACGCTGGTGGCCGGCGCCGGCCTGTGCGAGGAAGCGGCCACCCGCTACATCGTCGAGAACGGCCGCGCCGCGATCGAGTGGCTGATCGAACAGGGCGTGCCGTTTACCCGCGACGCCTCGGCCGAACTCGGCTTTCACCTGACCCGCGAGGGCGGCCACAGCCAGCGCCGCATCATCCACGCCGCCGACGCCACCGGCCACGCGGTGCAGGTGACGCTGGAACAGAAGGTACGCGCGCATCCGGACATCTCGCTGTTCGAGCACCACTGCGCGATCGACGTCATCACCTCCGACAAGCTGACCGGCAAGGGCGCGCAGGGCGCGGTGCATGGTGGCGCTCCACACTTGGTGGGCCAGCCGCGCTGCTACGGGCTGTACGTGCAGGACGAACAGTCCGGCGAGGTGCTCACCTTCGAGGCCGAGCACACGGTGCTGGCCACCGGCGGCGCCGGCAAGGTCTACCTGTACACGACCAACCCTGACACCGCCACCGGCGACGGCATCGCGATGGCCTGGCGCGCCGGCTGCCGCGTGTCGAACATGGAATTCATCCAGTTCCACCCGACCTGCCTGTACCACCCGTATGCGAAATCCTTCCTGATCACCGAGGCGATCCGCGGCGAAGGCGGCCTGCTGAAGCTGCCGCCCGAGGCGGGCAGCGCGGCGGGAACGCGCTTCATGCCGGCCCACGACGAACGCGGCGAACTGGCCCCGCGCGACGTGGTGGCGCGCGCCATCGACTTCGAAATGAAGAAGCGCGGCCTGGATTACGTCCACCTCGACATCAGCCACCAGGATCCCGAATTCCTGAAGGAACACTTCCCGACCATTTATGCGCGTTGCCTGGAACTGGGCATCGACATTACCCAGCAGCCGATTCCCGTGGTGCCGGCGGTGCACTTCACCTGCGGCGGCATCGTCACCGACCTGGCCGGCCGTACCGATATCCCGGGCCTGTACGCGGTGGGCGAGACCGCCTGCACCGGCCTGCACGGCGCCAACCGCCTGGCCAGCAATTCGCTGCTCGAGTGCGTGGTGATCGGCCGCGCCTGCGCGCACCAGATCGCGGCCGCGCCGCCGATCCAGAACCCGGCCCTGCCGCCCTGGGACGAGTCGCGCGTCACGAATGCCGACGAAGAAGTCGTCATCGCCCACAACTGGGACGAACTGCGCCGCTTCATGTGGAACTACGTCGGCATCGTACGCACCACCAAGCGCCTCGAGCGGGCCCAGCACCGCATCGCGCTGCTCAAGGAAGAGATCGACGAGTACTACCGCAATTTCCGCATCACGCACGACCTGCTGGAACTGCGCAACCTGGTCGAAGTGGCGAGCCTGATCGTCAACAGCGCACTGTCGCGCCACGAAAGCCGCGGCCTGCATTATTCACGCGACTTCCCGGACACGCTGCCCAAGGCGCTGCCGAGCGTACTGACGCCGGAACGCCGCTGACAGCCTCGCTACCTGCCTGCTCCCGCGGGCAGGTCACCATGCCATGCACCGCCCCGCCCTCACCCCTTCCACCATCCTGCTCCTGAGCGTTCCGCCCATTCTGTGGGCCGGCAACGCGGTCGTCGGGCGCCTGGTGCGCGACGCGGTGCCGCCGATGACGCTCAACCTGATCCGCTGGTCGATCGCGCTGCTGATCCTGCTGCCGCTCGGACGGGCGGCGCTCGAGGCGGGCAGCGGGGTGCTGGCCAACTGGCGCCGCTACGCCATGCTCGGATTGCTCGGCGTGGGCCTGTACAACTCGCTCCAGTACCTTGCCCTGCAGAGCTCCACGCCGATCAACGTGACCCTGGTGGCCTCCGGGGTGCCGGTCTGGATGCTGCTGGTGGGCCGCCTGTTCTATGGTGTGCCGGTCAGGCGCAAGCAGGTTGCGGGTGCGATCCTGTCGATCGCCGGGGTGCTGGTGGTGCTGTGCCGGGGCGACCTGCAAGGCCTGCTGGGGCTGCGCCTGGTGGCGGGCGACCTGTACATGATCCTGGCCACCATCGCCTGGTCCTTCTACAGCTGGATGCTGATGCAGCAGAAAGATGCGCCCGGCCTGCGCGCCGACTGGGCGGCTTTCCTGCTGGCGCAGGTCGGCTACGGGGTGCTGTGGTCGGCGCTGCTCTCCGGCGGCGAATGGGCGCTGCGTGACGTGCACATCGGCTGGAGCTGGTCGCTGGGGGCCGCGCTGCTGTACGTGGCGGTCGGTCCGGCGATCCTGGCGATGCGCTGCTGGGGCGCCGGCGTTGAGCGTGCCGGCCCCGGCATCGCGGCCTTCTTCATCAACCTGACCCCCTTGTTTACGGCGCTGCTGTCCTCGGCGTTCCTGGGCGAGGCGCCTCACCTCTACCATGTGCTGGCCTTTGCCATGATCGTCGGCGGCATCGCGGTCTCGGCCCGCTGAGGCGGCGCCCCCATGCCTCGCGGGCCGGCGCTCCGGAACTTTTGCTGGGGAATCGTGTTTTCGTCTGGGTAAGGCCGGTGCTACGATCCCAGCCAATGGAGGATCACCCAACATGGCAGCAGTCTTCACCGTTCAAGACCAGGCCGAGGCGCTGGCGGAATTCCTCGAACGGTACCCGCGCGCACTGGTGCTGACGGGCGCGGGCCTGTCCACCGCTTCCGGCATTCCCGACTACCGCGACCGCGACGGCACCCGGCGCGGCCGGCAACCGATCCAGGGGCCGGAATTCCGGCGCTCGGCCGACATCCAGCGCCGCTACTGGGCGCGCAGCATGGTCGGCTGGCCGATCATGGCCCAGGCCCGGCCGAACGATGGCCACCGCGCCCTGGCCCGGCTCGAACGGCACGGCAGATTCGGCCACCTGCTGACCCAGAATGTCGACGGCCTGCACCAGCAGGCCGGCAGCCTTGCCGTGCTCGAACTGCACGGCAACGTCCACAGCGTCGCCTGCATGCATTGCAAGGCGCAGTTTGCACGGGCGTTCGTGCAGACGCTGCTCGAGGAAGCGAATCCGGAACTGGCGAATACGCTCGCTGCGCCCCTGCCCGATGGCGACGCGGCGATCGAGCCGGATGCCCTGACCGACTTCCACCTGCCCTTCTGTATCGAATGTGGCGGCGCGCTCCAGCCGGATGTCGTATTCTTTGGCGACGGCGTCCCGCCGCCGCGCACCGCCCGCGCACTGGCGCAGATGGAGGACGCCGACGCGCTGCTGGTGGTCGGGTCCTCGCTGATGGTGTATTCGGGCTTTCGCTTTTGCCGCATGGCCCAGGAAAGCGGCAAGCCGATTGCCGCGGTCAACCTCGGGCGCACGCGCGCCGACCACCTGATCGCACTCAAAATAGAAGAGTCGGCCGAGCGGCTGTTGCCGCGCGTCGCCGACCTGCTCCACGCGGAGGAGCCGGAGGAGTCACATCCAATCATCAATCACAGGGGGATTTCGTGACCAAGAGCTACCGCAGGACAATCAAGAGCAGCACGGCTTCCAGCCGATCGCACACGGGCGCCACGGCCGGCATGCTGTTGGCCGGGATCGGCCTGGCCGCGTCCTTTTTCTTTGTCCGCAACAAGACGAGGCAAGCCGAGCGCGACAATCCGCCGCAAGGGAAGTTCGTCGACGTCGACGGCGTGCGCCTGCACTACCTCGAACGCGGTACCGGGCCGGCTCTCGTCCTGCTGCACGGCAATGGGGTGTATTCGGCGGACTTCGACACCAGTGGCCTGTTGCAGCAGGCTGCCGCGCACTACCGCGTGATCGCCTTCGACCGCCCGGGTTTCGGCTATAGCGAGCGCCCGCGCGGCACCCTATGGACGCCCGAGAAGCAGGCGGCGCTGCTCCATCGCGCGCTCGAGCGGATCGGCGTGGAGTCTGCCATCGTGCTTGGTCATTCCTGGGGCACGATGGTCGCGCTGGCGATGGGACTGCAGCGGCCGGACGTCGTGCGCGGGCTGGTGCTGCTGTCGGGTTATTACTACCCGAGCGTGCGGCTGGACGTGGCGGCGTTCTCGTCGCCGGCGATTCCGGTCATCGGCGATGTGATGCGCTACACGGTGTCGCCCCTGCTGACGCGGCTGATGTGGCCGAGCCTCACGAAACGGACCTTCTCCCCGATGCCGGTCCCGCGCCGTTTCGATGCCTTCCCGATCTGGATGGCGCTGCGTCCGAAGCAGCTCCGCGCCAGTGCGGCGGAGACGGCGCTGATGATCCCGTCGGCGCTGTCGCTGTCGAAGCGCTACGCGGAACTGAAGGTGCCGGCGATCGTCGTGGCGGGTACCCGCGACAGGATCGTCGACGCCGGCCATAACTCGGAGCGTCTGCACGAGCGCCTTCCCGACAGCCAGTTGCAGCTCGAGCCCGGCGTGGGCCACATGACGCATTACGCCGATCCCGGGAAGGTGTTGGCGGCGATCGACGAGATCGCGGCCCGCGTGGGAGAGCCGGTGCATCCGCGCACGCCCGAGGCGGAAGCGCTGGCCAGGAACAGCGAGAGCGGGGTATGAGTTTCACCCGGGCGCCGGGCTGAAAAAAACGCCATCGCGGCCGATGGCCGGGATGGCGCCTGTCGAGTGCTGCGGAACGCGCCGCTCAGCCCTTGAGTACGTACTTGATGACGATGCCTGCGGTCAGCGCCGCGAAGATCACCAGCGACAGCCCGCCATGCAGCATCGGCGAGCCGATCGACACCTGGGACGTGCGCGGGTCCATTTCCATGCGCACCGCCTTGCCGAACATGACCGGGCGCAGGAAGCCGCGCACGCCCACCAGGATCATGCCGATGCCGAAGCACAGGTCGGCCGTGTTGTGCGTGCTCAGGCCGTTCGCCAGCGTCGGCAGGCCAAGCAGCAGTCCGAGGGCCAGCCACATGACGCGCGCGCCCGTGGAGAGACGCAGCCGGCTCCAGTCCATCATGCCGCCACCTCTGCCGGCGCGGCTGCGATGCGCAGCGAGTAATCGGTCGCACGCACGTCCTTGGTCAGGCTGCCGATCGAGATACGGTCCACGCCGGTCTCGGCGATCGCCCGCACGGTGTCCATGCCGACGCCGCCCGAGGCTTCCAGCAGCGCGCGGCCGACATTCACGCGCACCGCTTCGCGCATCATGTCGAGATTGAAGTTGTCGAGCAGGACCGACTTGACGCCGGCCGCCAGCGCTTCTTCCAGCTGGGCGATGGTCTCGACTTCGATCTGCACCGGCGCGCCGGAGTCCAGCGCGGCGGCTGCCTGCAGGGCCCGGGTCACGCCGCCGGCCGCCGCGATGTGGTTTTCCTTGATCAGGATGCCGTCGTACAGCGCCATGCGCTGGTTCTGGCCGCCGCCCACGCGCACCGCGTACTTCTGCGCCAGGCGCAGGCCCGGCAGGGTCTTGCGGGTGTCGAGGATGGCCGCATGCGTACCCTGGACCAGGTCGACGTACTTGCGGGTGGCCGTGGCCACGCCCGACAGCAGCTGCATGAAGTTGAGCGCCGCGCGCTCGGCCGTGAGCAGCGAGCGCGGGCAGCCCTCGATGGTGCAGACCACGCTATCGGCTTCCATCAGGTCGCCCTCGGCATATTTCCAGTCGATGGCGATGTCCTGGTCGACCGCCAGCATCACCCCTTCGAACCAGGGCGCCCCGCACAACACCGCCGCTTCGCGCACGATGACGCGCGCCTGCACGCGGGGTTCGAGCGGCACCAGCATGCCGGTCAGGTCGCCGGTGCCGACGTCTTCCAGCAGGGCCGCCAGGATATTCGCTTCGAAGGCCGCTTGCAGCTTCTCGTCGAGCTTGGCGTCCGAAATAAAAGGATTGCGCAGGGTCGTCATGCCGGGCCTACTCCGTTGAACAGGGAAGTGTTTTGCTCGAGCGCACCGCTCGGCAGGGCTTGCGCCTTCTTGGCGGCGGCGAAATCGAGCATGCGGTCGATCGCGCGCTTGGCCTGGCGGCCGATCTCCGGATCGACGTGCACCTCGTTGGCGGCGCTCTCAACGCTGTGTTCCAACGCCTCCGCCAGGTTCTTCAAGCCGTTCATGGCCATCCACGGGCAGTGCGCGCAGCTCTTGCAGGTGGCGCTGTTGCCGGCGGTCGGCGCTTCGATGAAGTGCTTGCCCGGCGCCGCGGCGCGCATCTTGTGCAGGATGCCGTTGTCGGTGGCGACGATGAAGGTGGTCGCAGGCAGGTTCACCGCCGCGTTGATCAGCTGGGTGGTCGATCCGACCACGTCGGCCTGGGCCACCACCGATGCCGGGGATTCCGGGTGCACCAGCACCTTGGCCTCCGGGTGCTCAAGCTTGAGCAGGTCCAGTTCGACGCCCTTGAATTCGTCGTGCACCAGGCAGGAGCCCTGCCACAGCAGCATGTCGGCGCCGGTCTGCTTCTGGATGTACGCACCCAGGTGGCGGTCGGGCGCCCACAGGATCTTCTTGCCCTGCTCGTGCAGGTGCCTGACGATGTCCAGGCCGATCGACGAGGTCACCATCCAGTCGGCGCGCGCCTTTACGGCGGCGCTGGTGTTGGCGTACACCACCACCGTGCGGTCCGGATGCTGGTCGCAGAAAGCCGCGAATTCGTCGGCCGGGCAGCCCAGGTCGAGCGAGCAGGTCGCGTCCAGGTCGGGCATCAGGATGGTCTTTTCCGGGCTCAGGATCTTGGCCGATTCGCCCATGAAGCGCACCCCGGCCACGACCAGGGTCCGGGCCGGGTGGTCACGGCCGAAACGCGCCATCTCGAGCGAATCGGAGACGCAGCCGCCGGTCTCCTCGGCCAGGTCCTGCAGGTCGGCGTCCACGTAGTAGTGGGCCACCAGCACCGCATCGCGCTCCTTCAGCAGGCGCTTGATGCGCTCTTTCAGCTCCGCTTTCTCGGCGGCGCTCGGCACGGCCGGCACGCGCGCCCAGGCTTCGGCGGTGGCCGGGTTGATGGTGCAGGCCGCGCCGACCTGGGGGTGGTCGTATTCGTAGGTCTTGATCGCGCTGTTCGTAATGGGAATAGTGATCATGCGGACGGATCTCCTATCAGTCGATGCCCTGGCTGGTCAGGTATTCTTCGTAGTTGCCGCGGAAGTCGATGACCTCGTTTTCACGGATCTCGAGGATGCGGGTCGCCAGCGAGGAGACGAACTCGCGGTCGTGCGAGACGAAGATCAGGGTGCCGGCATATTTATCAAGCGCAATATTGAGCGACTCGATCGATTCCATGTCCATGTGGTTGGTCGGCTCGTCGAGCAGCATCACGTTGTGACGGCCCAGCATCAGCTTGCCGTACATCATGCGGCCCTTCTCGCCACCGGAGAGCACCTTGACCGACTTCTTCACTTCGTCGCCGCCGAACAGCAGGCGGCCCAGGATCGAGCGCACCGCCTGGTCGTCGTCGCCTTCCTGGGTCCACTGGCCCATCCAGTCGGTGAGGTTCTCGCCGCTGGCGAACTCCTCGGTCGGATCCTGCGGCATGTAGCCGACGTCGGCGTTCTCGGCCCACTTCACGCGGCCCTGGTCGGCGCCGAGACCGCTGATGTCTTCTCCGCCGATGCAGCGCAGCAGCGTGGTCTTGCCGGCGCCGTTGGCGCCGATGATCGCGATGCGCTCGCCGGCCTCGACCATGATCGAGAAGTTCTTGAACAGCTGGCGGTCGTAGGCTTTCGACAGGCCTTCGGTTTCCACCGCCAGGCGGTGCAGCTTCTTCTCGCCTTCGAAGCGGACGAACGGATAGGCGCGCGAGGACGGCTTGAATTCCTCGATCTTGATCTTGTCGATCATCTTGGCGCGCGAGGTCGCCTGGCGCGCCTTGGACTTGTTGGCCGAGAAGCGGCGCACGAAGTCCTGCAGTTCGGCGACCTTTTCCTTGGCCTTGGCATTGTTGGCCAGCTGCTGGTTGCGGGCCTGGGTCGAGGCCAGCATGTAGTCGTCGTAGTTGCCCGGATAGACCTTGAGGGTGCCGTAGTCCATGTCGGCCACGTGGGTGCAGACCTGGTTCAGGAAGTGACGATCGTGCGAGATGATGATCATCGTCGAGTTGCGCTGGTTCAGGATGTCCTCGAGCCAGCGGATCGTGTTGATGTCCAGGTTGTTGGTCGGTTCGTCGAGCAGCAGGATGTCCGGGTTCGAGAACAGGGCCTGGGCCAGCAGCACGCGCAGTTTCCAGCCCGGCGCCACGGCGCTCATCGGGCCCTGGTGCAGGTCGCCGGCGATGTCCAGGCCCAGCAGCAGTTCGCCGGCGCGCGCTTCGGCCGAGTAGCCGTCGTATTCGGCGACCTTGCCTTCGAGCTCGGCGGCCTTCATGTAGTCCTCGTCGGTCGCGTCCGGGTTCGCGTAGATGGCGTCGCGCTCGGAGATGGCGTTCCAGAGTTCGGTGTGCCCCATCATGACGACGTCCAGCACGCGCACGTCTTCGTTGGCGAACTGGTCCTGGCGCAGTTTACCGAGGCGCTCGCCCGGATCGAGGCTGACGTTGCCGGCCGATGGCTCCAGGTCGCCGCCCAGGATCTTCATGAAGGTCGACTTGCCGCAGCCGTTTGCGCCGATCAGGCCGTAACGGTTGCCGTCACCGAACTTGACGGAAATGTTCTCGAACAGCGGCTTGGCGCCGAATTGCATCGTGATGTTGGCTGTGGATAGCACTGGGAGACCTTTAAAAGCGAGTTAGCAACGATGTTGCCGAATAACCCGCGATTTTACCATCCTGGGGGCGCAGGGCGAAATCCTTGCCCCGTTTGCGCCCCGGGACGCCAGCTCAGCCGCAGTGGCCCGCCAGGCGCAGGGTCGGATAATCGGACAGCGCCAGGCTGAAACCGTCCGCATCCGAGGCCAGCCGGCCCTGCGCCCCGAACGGGATCGTCACCCGGCGCGGGATGTGGCCGAAGCTCAGGCCATGGATGACCGGCACCGGCAACGTGGCGCGCAGGTGGGCCAGCATGGTGTCGAAATCGTAGCCATTGTCGTTGGGCGCCAGCTTGTAGCCCGAGAAGTCGCCCAGCACGACCGCGCGCTGGCGCGCCAGCACACCGGCCTGGTCCAGTTGCAGCAGCATGCGCTCGACCCGGTAGGGATGCTCGGCGATGTCTTCCAGGTACAGGATGCCGCCGTCGATGCGCGGGAAATACGGCGTGCCCAGCAGCGAGACGATCATCGCCAGGTTGCCGCCCCAGACGGTGCCCTCTTCCTGGATGGACGGGTTGCCGCGCGCGCACTCGGTAATGGTATGGGCCGGACCCGCCAGGCAGCGCCAGAAGTCGTCCAGGGTGAACCGGACCGGCTCCCTGGCGCCGAAATCGCCGGCGATCATCGGACCGGCATAGCTCAGTGCGCCGGTCCGGGCCATCAGGCCCATGTGGATGGCCGTGATGTCCGAAAAGCCGACCACCAGCTTGCCGCTGGCGGCGATCGCCTCGAAGTCGATGTGCGGCAGCAGGCGGGTGCTGCCGTAGCCGCCGCGCAGCGCCATGATGATCTGCACGTCGGGGTCGGCGACCGCCGCCCGCAGCTGCTCCAGCCGTCCCTGGTCGGTGCCGCCGAAGCGCTCGTGGATGCCGGCGTGGTCGTAGTAGTTATGGACGAGGCAGCCATGCTGCTCGAGGCGGGCGATGCCGCGGTCGACGGCGCAGGGCTCGAGCGCCTGGCCGGCCGGGGCCACGATGGCGATGCCGATTTGTTGGGTGATCACTGGTTGACGACTATTGTTTGACGAATAAGCGAGGTGTTGAGTCCGGCAACATCTTACCCCTGGCGTGGGCGTCGATCAAGGCAAGCAGGCGCTCGACGAGTTGCGGCGGCAAGTCGTGGCCCATGCCCTCGATGATTTCGAGGCGGGCGCCGGGGATGCGACTGGCGGTGTCTTCGCCGCAGGCGAGCGGCACCAGCGGGTCGGCGGCGCCGTGGATGATGAGGGATGGCGCGGTGATGGTGCGCAGCAGCGCGCAGCGGTCGCCCGAGGCGGCAATGGCCATCGTCTGGCGCGCTACCCCCGCCGGGCAATAGCTCCGGTGAACCGAACGGGCCACCCGCTTGCGCAAGACCTTGTCGGGCGTCGGGTAGGACGGGCTGCCGATGCCGCGCGCCACGCTGAGCTCATGCGCGATGATGCTCTCGGTGTCGGCCGGATCGGCAGGGCGGCGCGCCAGCAGCTTGCTGATTTTTTTCTCCGGACCCGGAAGGCCGCGCCGGCAACTGCTCGACATGATGGAAGTCAGGCTGAGGATGCGCTGCGGGTAACGCGCCGCCAGGATCTGGGCGATCATGCCGCCCATCGCGACCCCGACCACGTGGGCGCGCGCCACACCGAGCGCGGACAGCACACCAATCGCGTCTTCGGCCATGTCGTCGAGGCGGTAGGCGGCGCGCAGCGGCCAGCCGAGCTTCGACTTGAACCGGGCCAGGCCCAGATTGGGCACCCCGGCCCGCTCGAACTTGGTGGACAGGCCGCAATCGCGGTGATCGAAACGGATGACGTAGAAGCCGAGCTCGACCAGACCGTCGACGAACTCGTCGGGCCAGGCGCTCAGCTGCATGCCGAGCCCATGCACCAGCAGCAGCGGCGGGGCTTTGGGGTCGCCTGCGGTGTCGAAGGCGATGCGGATTCCGTTGGCGTTCAGCGTAGGCATGGCAACGTGTCGGCCGCTCAGGCGGCGTGAGCTCATCGAAACAGCAGGCTAGGCTCGCCGCGAAAGCGGCATGCGGCCAGCATATCACTTTCGACATCACGCGGGCGCTCGCGCGAGCGTACGATTTGTCTTACGCCGGGGGAGCCGCGTCAGTCCACCGCGGGCAGCCTGCGCGCAGCGGCGCGGCGCTCCGCGAAAAACGCTTTCAGCAGGCTGCTGGCCTCGACGGCCAACAGCCCGCCCACCACCTCGGTGTGGTGATTGAGCCGGTTCTCGTCGAACAGGTTGAGCACCGACCCGCAGGCGCCGGTCTTCGGGTCGACCGCCCCATACACCACGCGCGCCAGGCGCGCATGCATCATCGCGCCCGAACACATGATGCAGGGTTCCAGGGTGACGTACAGCTCGCAGCCCGGCAGCCGGTAGTTGCCGAGCTTTTCGGCGGCCGCGCGCAGGGCGACGATCTCGGCGTGCGCGGTCGGATCGTGGCGCCCGATCGGCCGGTTGTAGCCGGTGGCGATGACTTCGCCGTCCTTGACCACCACCGCGCCGACCGGCACCTCGCCCTCGGCCCAGGCCAGCCGGGCCTGATCGAGGGCCAGCTGCATGTACCCGACGGCGCCGGGCTCGGGTATCGCTGACTCAGTCATCCGTGACTTCGGCCCAGCAGTTCGGGGTCTCGTGCAGCACCAGTTTGTGCAGGCGCAGGCCGGTGCCGTAGCGGTCGGTGAACACCGTCTTGAGGATAGTGAAGGCGACGCGCGCCAGGTTTTCGACGGTCGGGATGCAGTCGATCACCACGGTCTTGTGGTCGGGCAGCGAGCCCAGGAACTCGCGCACGCTGTCATCCTTTTCATAGACCAGGAAGGCATGGTCCCACACGTCGACCAGGTGCTGCTTGGCCAGGGTCTTGACGTCGGAAAAATCCATGATCATGCCGTTGTCGGAATTTCCCTCGAGGTCGATGACATCGCCGGTCAGCGTGATCTCGAGGGTGTAGCGGTGCCCGTGCAGGTTGCGGCACTGGCTCTTGTGGTCGGGAATGCGATGGCCTGCATCGAATTCCAGCTTGCGGGTAATGGTCAGCATGGGGTGCTCGGTAGATTCTGGCGAACTTGTGAATCGCTTGATGAATCCCTCAGGGGATCTGGAGGAGTTTATGGGTCTGGAGGCTCAGCTTCCACCTCGGGTTGCGGCGGCAGGTCTCGATCGCCAGACGCGTGTTGTGCGCGGCGAGCGGGCCGTCCATCGGCTGCACGTAGAAATGCTCGAAATCGAGCTGCTCGTAGGCAGCCAGGTCCTGGCCCGCCTGCGGGATGACGACCTTGATCTCGCTGCCCTTGGCGACCACCAGCGTCGCGCCCATCTTCGGGCTGACGCAGACCCAGTCCACCCCTTCCGGCACCGGCAGGGTGCCATTGGTCTCGATCGCGATCGTGAAGCCGCGCGCGTGCATCGCATCGATCAGCGGGCGGTCCAGTTGCAGCAGCGGCTCGCCGCCGGTGAACACCACGTACTTGCTGGCGGCATGCGCCGATGGCCACAGGCCGTCGATCTCGGCAGCGAGCGCGTCGGGATCGCGGAACTTGCCGCCGCGCTCGCCGTCGGTGCCGACGAAATCGGTATCGCAGAAGGTGCACACGGCTGCCGCGCGGTCGGCCTCGCGCCCGGTCCAGAGGTTGCAACCGGAAAACCGGCAAAACACGGCCGGACGCCCCGCGTGGGCGCCTTCGCCCTGCAGGGTGTAGAAGATCTCTTTGATGCTGTAAGTCACGTTAAGCCTCTCGTCAACCTTCCATTATAACCGGCGCCGCGCCTGTCGTGGGCGCCCCCCCGCCGGCGCCGGCCGGACGGGGGCGACCGGGACGCTGTTCATGCATTGAGAATGAGCAATATTTCTGATCGGAATGCGGTGTACCTTCATACGGAATCTTCCGAATGCTAGTCAGAAGGATGCTATGAGCAAGCCCACTTCATTCCTAAGCTACGTATCCGCGTTCGCTGCAATGGCAGTGAGCGCGCCCGCCGCTGCCGCCCTGCCCCTGCCGCTGCGCGGCACGGCCCCCGAGCTGGTGGCGGCCGGCATGGTCAGCCTGGCCTGCCTCGCCCTGGCAATGCTGCTGCAGCGCCGCGCGCAGGCTGCCCACGAGCGCACCCGCGCGCTCGAGCAGCGCTTGGAGGCGGAGCGCGGGGCGCACGCCGACGTCGAGGACGCCCTCGCCGGCAGTCATGAGGTGCTGTGCCGGCTGGTGCGCCAGCAGGAGCACGTGCGCGAGGCCGAGCGCACCCGGATCGCCCGCGACCTGCACGACGAACTGGGGCATCGGCTGTTGTCGCTGCGGGTGGAGCTGGCCCTGCAGCAGGCGGCCATGCGCGGCACCTCCCCGGCCGCGCACGACAAGCTGAGTCTCGCGATCGCCAACCTGGACGCCGTCATCCGGTCGGTGCGTACGATCGTCGCCGGGCTGCGCCCGATCGGGCCGGGCCAGAACCTGCGCCAGGCCGCCGAACGCCACCTGGCCGAGTTCGCCCGCCTGAACGGCCTGGACTACCGCTTCGACGCCAGCTCCCTCGACGACAGCCGGCGCGACCCGGAGCACGATGCGGTGCTGTTCCGCGTACTGCAGGAGTCGCTCTCGAATGTGGCCCGTCATGCCCAGGCCACGCTGGTGTGCGTGACCCTGGTGGAATCGGCCGCCGAAGCGGTCCTGAAGGTCGAGGACGACGGTATCGGCCCGCCCGGCCCGGACCGGCTCGACGCGCACAGCTGCGGGATCGACGGCATGCGCGAACGCACCGAGGCGCTCGGCGGAAGCCTGGCGCTGTCGGCCGGCCGGCGCGGCGGAACGATCGTGTGCGCGACGCTTCCCTTGGCTCGCATGGCGGCAGCCGCTCCCGCGTAGTGCTTGCCAACTTACTCACTCGAGAATTTGCCTTGCTGAAAATCAAGAAGGTCGAGCCTGCGCGGTAGCAGAATCGTTTCCTGTTGGCAGTCATTCGATTGCCCGACCGGAACCGCAGAGGACGACCATGATCAGCGCATCCATCACCGGCACAGGTGCCGGCGCCAGTACACCCGCCCACGCCGCACAGGTCGGAGACGGCGCATTCGTCGGGCAGCTGGTGGCGTCCCTGTCGATTCCGGTTTTCGTGCTCGACACCGAGGGCCGGGTCATGATCTGGAACCGCGCGTGCGAGCAGCTGACCGGGGTCGCGGCCCACGAAGTGCTGGGAACCAGCGAACATTGGCGCAGCTTCCACGAGCACCCGCGCCCGACCCTGGCCGACCTGGTCCTGCAGAACCGGACCGATGAGGTGCGCCGCATCCTGCCCCGCTGTGCGCCGGAAGCTTCGCCCGCCAGCCTGTGCATCGAGAGCTGGTTCGACATGCCGCGGGCCGGCCGCCGCCGTTACCTGGCGGCCGACGCCAGCCCGATCTTCGGCGCCGACGGCACGCTGGCGGCGGTGGTGGAGACGCTGCGCGATCTCACCGACGAAAAGATGGCCCAGGTGGCGCTCGAGCAACTGGCAACCCGTGACGGCTTGACCGGCCTGGCCAACCGCCGCTGCTTCGACGACACCCTGCACGCCGAATGGGCGCGCGCACTGCGCCAGCAACAGCCGCTGTCGCTCCTGATGGTCGATGTCGACAACTTCAAGGCCTACAACGACGCCAACGGCCACCTCGGCGGGGACGAATGCCTGAAACGGATCGCCAAGGCGGTAGCGAGCGAGATGCGCGCCAACGACCTGGTGGCGCGCTATGGGGGCGAAGAATTCGCGGTGATCCTGCCGAACCAGTCGCTCAAGGGCGCCGCCATCGTCGCCGAACGCATCCGCTGCCGTGTCGAACAGCTGCAACTGCCCTCCAGCGCCCCCACCCGCCACGTCACGGTCTCGATCGGTGCCGCCACCGCCATCGCCGGCCCGGACAACAATGCCAGTCAGCTGATGGCCACCGCCGATGCCGCCCTGTACCGGGCCAAGCACCTGGGCCGGAACCGCATCAGCCTGCCCCTCAGCGAAGCAGCCTGAGCCCCGCGCCGACAAAGGAATCGGCGCCTTCGAGGCGCCGATTCCTTGCAAGCAGATGGCTGCGCCGGCTGGCCGGGTTCGCCGGCGCGCCGCTGCAGCTTACGAGGTCATGCGGTCCCAGCCATGACGCACCGCCGACTTCATTTTCTCCCAGGTCGACTGGCCGCTATAGCCGTAGCGGGTATCCCAGTCGGTGCGCAGGTCGTTCTCGACCTCGCCCCACTGGCGGCCGCGGTACTTCGGATCCTGCGCCATCGAGGCACCGTAGGAATAGGCAGGCTTGTAGTCGTCGTAGCTGCCGGCGTCGGACACCGTGCTGTACGTCGCGTTCCAGTGGGAGCGGTATTCACGCTCATTGTCGTCGTCGTCGGTCATGCGGTCCCAGCCGTGGCGAACGGCGGACTTCATCTTGTCCCAGGCGCCGGAGACCGCGGCGCCGGCGCCGCTGGTGGTGACGCCGCTGCGGTCGGTGCTGGCGGGAGCCGCGATACGCGAATCCCAGCCCCTGCGCAGGTCGCCCTCGATGTCGTCATACGGCCGATTGCGGTACAGCTCGCTCTTGCGCATCTCGGCGCCGTACGAATACGCCGGCTTGACGCTCTCGTAGTCCATGCCCGAGTCGCTCAGGTGGGTGTCGTAGTGCTTGCGGTAGTGGGTGTCGTCGTCATGGTCGGACGTGATGCGGTCCCAGCCGTGGCGTACCGCGGCCTTCATCTTTTCCCAGGTCGAGGGGCCGCCGCTGGCGCGGGTATCCCAGTCGCTTTGCAGGTCACGCTCGACCTGGTCCCACTGGCGGCCGCGGTACTTGCCGCTGCGCGCCATGGCCGAGCCGTAGCTGTAGGCAGGCGCGTAGTCGTCGTACGCATCGCCGCTCGCGCCATAGGTGCTGTCGAAGTGCTGGCGGTAATAGCTGTCGTCGTCGCGCAGGTCCGACATGGCGTGCGTGTCGCCGTCCAGGCGCTGCACCTCGACCTCGGTATGGCGCACCGTGTCGTGAATCTGTTGCTGGCGCTCGCTCACCTGCTTGCCGACCGACACTTCCTCGACGATGCGCGCCGATTTCTCGACCACCGCTTCCTCGGAGGTCTCGCGCATCTCGATCGACTGTTCGCGGAAGGCCGTATCGGCCTCGCTCAGGGGACGGTCGACCGGGCGGCGCTGGACGTCCACGTGTTCTTCGCGCAGGCTGACGCTTTCGTTGACCGGCGTTTCGACCATGCGCGAGTAGATGCGCACGCCGCCGCGCTGGACTTCGCGCTTGCCGACCCGCAGTTGCTCTTCAACTACCGGGATGCTCTGGGTGCCGCCGGCGCGCAGCGCGTCGGCGCCCAGGGTGTCGGTGCGGCCCGTGCCGGCCTGATAGCCGGTGTCGAGCTGTTGCGAACCGGCGCCGGTGGCGGCCCCGGCCGCGGACTGGCTGCCGCCATCGAGCTGGCGCGACCCCAGGTGCGAATGGGTGGGACTGCCGACCGGGTCGCCGCCCAGGCCCGAACCGGGCGACTGGATCGCGCCGGTCGGGGTCGAGCCCTGCAGCGTGCCGCCCTGCTGGGCCGAGCTCAGGAACGAGGTGTCGCTCTTCTGGGTGCCCTCGAGCGCGGAAGACTGCACCGCGTTCTGCTGCAGGGACGATCCTTGCAGCGAGGTGCCGCCGGTGGCGCTCAGGCCGCTCTTGCCCTGCGGTTCCTGGTAGGTCTGGCCCATGGGCTCGGCCTGGTTGAGCGACTGCTGGGCGAACAGCTTGCGGTCACCCGGGTTGTCGAGCTGCCGGTCGACGCCAGCGCCCGACTGCATCGCCATGCCGCTGGTCTGTTGCATGCCGCCCGCGCCGCCGGCGCGCATCGACTCCGACATGCCCGGCGACATGCCGCTCGCCATGGCGCCCGCGCTCATCGAGCCTGCGCCCGTTGCCTGCTCGTCGATGTCGGTCGGCCCGTAGCGCTCGACGATGTCGGCCGCGCGCTCGACTTCGGGCAGCGAATCGGCGCTGACGGTCAGCACATGGTGGCCGCGCGTGACGGCGCCCTCGTATTTGCTGGCATGCACGCTGTTGTCGGCACCGAACAGGTCGGTGAAGAAGTTCTTGATGCTGGCGCCGATGCCGCTGCCGTCGTCGTCCGCATCGGTATTGACGGAGTTCGCACCGGTCACGCTATCGGTCATGCCGGTCGGGTCGGCGTTCGACAGGCGCACGTCCTGGCGGGAAAAATTCGACGACAGGAGTTCATTCATCGCATTCTGTGCATCGGTCCGGTTATCGAACACGGCTACAAGGGTATGTTGCATGGTCGTTCCTCCGTGATGGTGAAATCAAAGGCCTCATGGCCGTCAGGCTAGTGAGTTGAGATTACATCAATCCCCCGCAGGCGCGCGCGCGCCTGCCGGGCCGGTCCGGCGGAGCGAGGCCGACAGTGAATACGAATGAAAAAACGGCGCCGCAGCGCCGTTCTTCCCGGGTGGTCGACAGCTTCAGTCAGTCATGCGGTCCCAGCCATGACGGACCGCGGCCTTCATCTTTTCCCAGGTCGAGGGGCCGCCGGTATGGCGCGCGTCCCAGTCGGACCGCAGGTCGCCTTCGACGTCGTCCCATTGGCGGCCCTTGTACTGGCTGCGCATCTGCGAGCCGTAGGTGTAAGCTGGCGCATAGTCGTCGTACGAACCGCCGGTGGCGGCATAGTTGGCCTGGTAGTGGCTGCGGTACTCGCTGTCGTCGTCGGCGCCGGCCAGGCGCTCGACCTCGACTTCGGTGTGGCGCACGGTGTCCTTGATCTGCTCCTGGCGCTGGTTGACCTGCTTGCCGACGGTCACCTCTTCGACGACGCGGGCCGACTTCTGCACCACGGCTTCCTCGGAGGTTTCGCGCATCTCGATGGTCTGCTCCTTGAAGGCGGTGGCGTCGGTCGGGCTGATCGGCTGGTCGACCGTGCGGCGCTGCACGTCCACGTGTTCCTCGCGCAGGTTGACGCTTTCGTTGACCGGGGTCTCGACCACGTGCGAGAAGATGCGCACGCCGCCGCGCTGGACTTCGCGCTTGCCGACCTTCAGCTCTTCTTCCACCACCGGAATCGACTGGGTCGCGCCGGACTGGGTAGACGTGTCGCGCTGCAGCGAATCGGTGCGCGCGGTGCTGCCCTGCAGGTTGGCCGACTGGGCCGACATCGGCGCCGACTGCTGGCGGCCGCTGTCCATGCCCATGGCGCCGGCCGACATCGCGCCGCCGTCCGAATGCTCGTCGATGTCGATCGGGCCGAAACGCTCGACGATATCGGCGGCACGCTCGACTTCCGGCAGCGAGTCGGCCGACAGGGTCACGACGCACTTGCCGCTGGAGACGGCGCCTTCGTAGCGGTTGACGTGGGAACGGTCGTGGTCGTCGCTGCCGAACAGGTCGCTGAAGAAGTGCTTGATGCTGCTGCCGATGCCGGTATCGCTGTCGTGGGCGTGGGTGGAGGCGGTGCTGCCGGTGCTGCCGGTGCTGCCGCCGCTGGACATGCGCACCTCCTGGCGCGAGAAGCCCGAGGCAAGCAGTTCGTCCATCGCGCTCTGGGCGTCGGCGTTGTTGTCGAATACGGCTACCAAAGTATGTTGCATGGTCGTTCCTCCATCATTGGTGGGTATCGGATGCTGGGGGCGGCGCGGTTTCGTCGAAGCGCTCGACCTCGACCCGCTCCGCCTTGAGCGGAACGGTGTCGCGGTAGTGCTCCTCGTGCCGCACGCGGGTGATGTGCAGTTCTTCCTTGATGCGCAGGCGGCGTTCGACCACCAGCACTTCTTCGAGAACCGGCACCACCAGCGTGTCGCCTTCGTAGCGGGTTGCAGGTGCTTCTTCCGGCGCGACGATACGGTCCACGGAAACGTGCCGGACGTTCACCTCGTCGCGCGCGAGGCGCTCGTCGATGGTGACCGGCTGTTCGGAGACCGTCTTGTGAATGCGTACGCCGCGTCCGGTTTCAACGACGCGGGTCCCGACGGCCAGTTGCTCTTCGATCACGGGAATGCGCATGCCTTCCTGCTGCTTGTTCTCGGAGATATTGCTCGACATCCGGAGGGCTCCTCGCATCGCTGGTTTCAGAGCGAACGAGCTTACTCTTTTCCCGACGGGGCATGCGCACCCTTGCTACTTAGAATGATGAGCCGCGCATACGGCGCGATTGCGCCGCGCGCAAGCGGACCGCGGGGGTCAGGCGAAGGGGTTGTCGACCTGCCGGATATCGGGCGGCGGCAGGCGGTCCGGAAGCGCGCGCGCTTCGAGGGCGGCGACCACGGCGCCGAGTTGCTCGTGCAGGCGGCGCGCCGCCGCCAGTCCGGCCTTGTCGGCGGTCAGGTCGAGATCGCCCGAGATACTGATGCGGTCGAGGCGGTTCTCCAGCATCAGGTTGCCGATCTCGAGCACATCGGCTTCGTTGGCGAAGGGGGTGAAATTCTTGTTGCGACTCATGGGCTCTCCATTAGTTCCGGCTCTTCCTTTGGCGAATCCTGGGTAGCGCCAGCATGCGTTCCTTTTGCTGGCGGGTCAGGGAAGGCAGCAGCTCGATGCCGATGATGCGCTCGAGTTCGGCCACCGGGATGACCTGGATCGGCGCGTCGCCGCGGTTCTCGACGAACCAGGCGGCAGCCGCCTTCTGGCGGGGACTGTACACCACCTTGTACAGGTGGCTCGGCACGATCACGTTGCCGACCTTGCGCAGGCTGCTGCCGAGGAAGGCCGGACCGGTGATCACGTACAGCGAACCCTCCTTCTTCGCCATTTGGCGCACCGCGCCTTCGATGGGCGCCCAGATGTGGCGGTTGTGGTCGCGGTCCTGGGGCACCATGTTGGCCAGCGAGAAGCTTTCGCGCTGGGCGCGGCGGTCGGGCATGTCGCCGTTCGGCGCCAGGTGGCCCCGGTCGAAGCCGCTGCGGGCATAGTCGGACAGTTCGGCCCGCTGCCCGCGCGGCAGGCGCGGCTCGGGATGGAAGGCGTTGTCGCGGTCCAGCCCCCGGGCCGCCGCCAGCTGGCCGGGCGCCAGGTGTTCGGCCGACCACAGGGCGGTACGGGTCACACCCGAATGCAGCACGCCGAATTCGCGGTAGCACAGCGCGCGGGTGGCCGCGCCCAGCTTCGGATTGCGGATCTCCGGGGGGCGGCCGTCGAGATAGTGGTCGGCGCAGCTTGCTTCCGCGGCGTGGACTGCGCCAGTGGCAAGCAGGAGTGCGAAAAGAGCAGCACGCTTGATGCGGGCCAGAGAAGAAAGGAGCATGGTCGTGTACGGCAATTCGTGGATCGTCAGCGCGCATTGTATCCGTACGGGCTTGAGCGGGCGCAAATGGCAGCACGTCAACTCGCGCACGATTGAAACTCCATTTCCCACGAGAATGCGCTACACTTGCGCCTTTCTTAACAAAAGATTCCTTTTGGGAAAGTTAGCCCGAAGCGAATGAATCGTCCGCCGATCCCTGAGGAGTTGCGTCGTTTCGTCTTGACGAGCATCCCCTCCGTGCCCTTCCTCGAGGCGCTGCTCTTGCTGCGCGCCAGTCCCCGCCAGAAATGGAGCGGTGAGATGCTCGCGCGCCGGCTGTACACCAGCGAGCGCACTGCGCTCGGCCTGCTCGACGAGCTTTGCCGTTCCGGCATGGCCGAGTCTTGTCCGGCTCCGGACGAGCACTGCTACTGCTATGCGCCGGCCACCGACGAATTGCGCGAGCGTATCGACGGCCTGGCCGATGTGTACGCTCGACATCTGGTGGACGTTACCAACCTCATCCATTCCACACTCGACCGCAAGGCGCAGCAGTTCGCCGACGCCTTCCGCCTGCGAAAGGATTCGTAAATGGGCGAACTCATCTATACCTTGTGCATGTTGACGTCACTGGCCTGTACCTGGCTGCTGCTTGCCAGCTACCGGCGCACGCGCTACCGTCTCCTGTTCTGGAGCGGGCTGTGCTTCGCGGTGATGACCTTCAATAATTTGTTCCTGATTTTCGACAAGGTCGTGTTCCCGACGGTCGATTTCATGCCGCTGCGTGTGATCAGCGCCCTGGCGGCATGCATGCTGCTGCTCTACGGCCTGATCTACGAAAAGGAGTGACGATGACCCAGATGATGTACGGTGCGATCTCGATGGCATCGCTCACGATCGCCCTGTTCTTCCTGCGCTTCTGGCGTAACACGGGTGACCGTTTCTTCCTGTATTTCGCGCTCTCGTTCTTCATCGAAGGATTGCACCGGGTGTACTCGGCGGTGCTGAACGAGGCTGGCGAGGATTCGCCCATGCACTACCTGATCCGGGTCCTGGCTTACGGCCTGATCGTGTGGGCGATCGTCGAGAAGAACCTGCCGCGCAAGGATCGCGGCTAGCGTGCGCCCGAGCGCCGGGCGCGGCGCGATAATGGGACCATGAAAAACCGTCAACAGGAGGACAGCATGGCCCCACAACACCCAGCAGGAAACGACCCGGCCCAACCCACTGGTAACCCGGTCGCGGCCGGCGGCCAGGACCAGCGTTCCGAGAACCTGCTCCCCGGAGAAGAAGGCGCCGACGACGGCCGCTTCGACGTGGCCGAAGAAGTCAGCCTCGACCAGCACTCCGATGAAGCCCGGCGGGTCGGGCAGATGCCGGAAAACGGCATCGCCGACGCCGTGCCGGATGCGCTGAAAACCCCGGTTCCCTCCCAGGGCGTGCCGGAAAAAAAGTAAGCCTTGCCAGGCCGCCATGCGCGGCCTGTGCCTGATTCCGCCCCCTTGCGCTTCATTCCCGCTCCCCGCTCCCCCGCTGCCTTGTCTGTCGTGCAGCCGTCGTTCAGCCCATGGTCACACCCATCTTCAGGCCCTCGATCGTGTGCGCCTGGCGAATCGGCTCGAGTTGCTCGACCACCCGGCAGTTCAGGTGCCGGCGCACCTGCTCCGGCAGGCGCTCGTAGTATGCGCGCGACATCTGCAGGTCGTGCTTGATGGCGTTGGTGGCATCCGGCGCGTCGGCGCCGACCACCAGCACCGGTCGCGACAACTTCGAACGATTGGCGGTGCCGCGGTGGATGGTCAGGGCCGAACGCGCCGAGATATCGCCCACCTTCGGCAGCTTGCGCTGAGCACGGGCTTCGTAGCGTGGGTAGAGGGACTGGTCCGGGAACATCGGATCGCCCTCGAACAGGTCCCATTGGGTGCCCGGCGCAATCTCGAAAGGACCCATCTCTTCGGTCACGTCGACGGTGGTGAGGTTGAAGGCCAGCGAACTGAGGCGCCTGCCCTGCACCGTTTCCGGCGGCGAGGCGAAGTCGCGGTGCCAGGGCTGGTGCATGGCGCCGGGGCCCGGCACGTCAAAGCCGACCTCGACGATGCGCCACTCGGGTCCGAGCACGGCGCTGCAGACCGCCCGCACCCATGGGTGGGCGGCGATCGTCGCGAAGGCGCGCAGGCGCTCCGGGTGCACCTCGACGTAGAAACGGTTCGGGCCACGGTTCAGGGCGCCGCCTTCGCGCGCCATCGCCTCGTCGAACAGCATGTCGATGTCCGCGCGCAGCTCTCCGACCAGCTCGCGGCTGAAGGCGCCGCGGCAGCCGATGATGCCGTCGCCGTAGATGCCGCGCATGATGTCGGCGACATCGTATTCCGCAGATTGTGCGGTGTTTGCTCCGCTGTCCATGCTCCCTCCTCCTCTGTCCTGGCCAAGGCCCCCGGGCCGTACCGGTACTGGCCGAAACGCAAATACTACTGACAATTGCCAAGCCGCGGCGCGAGCGCAGCGAACCCGCCCGGGAGCGTCGACAGGACGGCATCCGGACCGTGGATCGTGCCCGCAACGACAACAGGATCGAAGCATGGGACTACCAGCGGCTCCGAGGGGATGGCCGTGACGGCGGCGAACCAGGCCGGCGTGCTGTGCATCTGCGAGCGCCCGGCCGTGCACGCGCTGCTCGCGGACGGCGTAACCCGCGCCGGCCCGTGCGTCAGGTGGCACAAGCGCGCGCACCGCGGCCAATTGTGCGCGCCGCATGCCGTCCGGACCGCACACTGTCGCCTTTTGCTGCGGTGCGCGGTGGAGTGCATGGATGAAGTTTTTGCTGAGCAATAATGACCTGGAAAACTGGATGCTGGCGGTCGGCGTCTGCCTCGGCACGACAGCCGTGATGGTCGTCCTGCGCATCCTGGTCGTGCGCCGCCTGGGCAACCGGGCGCGGCGCACCGCGACCCGGATCGACGACCTGCTGGTCCTGATGCTCGACCGGAGCTACCTGGTGTTCCAGCTGGCCATCGGGGTTTACCTCGGCAGCATCTTCCTCCAGATGCCGGACAGCTGGCGCCTGGTGGTGTCGCGGGTGGCGGTGGCCTCGCTGGTCGTACAGCTCGGCATCTGGGGCGACACCGCCCTGCGCGGCTGGCGCAGCCAGCTGCTGGCCACGCCCGGCGACGGCGCGCGCAAGGCCTCGAGCACGATCCTGTTCTTCATGCTGCGCCTGGTCGTCTGGACCGTGGCCTTCCTGATGTTGCTGGATAACTTCGGCTTCAACATCACCACGCTGGTCGCCAGCCTGGGCATCGGCGGCATCGCGGTGGCCCTGGCCACCCAGAACATTCTCGGCGACCTGTTCGCTTCGCTGTCCATCATGCTCGACAAGCCCTTCGAGGTAGGCGACTTCATCATCGTGGGCGATGCCCTGGGCGCGGTCGAGTACATCGGCCTGAAAACCACCCGCCTGCGCGGCCTGGGCGGCGAACAGATCGTGTTTTCCAACGGCGAGCTGCTCAGGAGCAGGATCCATAACCACAAGCGCATGGCGTCGCGCCGGGTCGCCTTCGTCCTGCGCATCGCCTACGGCACCAGCGAGGCGCAGGTGACGGCGATTCCGGCGATGATCCGCGAACTCGTCAGCCGGCGCGACGACGTCGACTTCGAACGCGCCCACTTCTTCCGCTATGGCGACTGGTCGCTCGACTTCGAGGTGGTGTACCACTTCAAGAGCCCGGACTATCTCCTGCACATGGATGCGCAGCAGGACGTCCTGCTGCAGATCTACCGCGCCTTCCAGCGCGAAGGCATCCAGTTCGCGCATCCGCTGTCGGTGATACGGGTGGCCGATTCGCACGACCCGGCCGACGGCTGGCCGCCCGCCGCGGCGGCACCCGGCGGCCCGGCGCAGCATTGAACGCGCGAGCGCGGCGGTATGCGCGGGACCGGTCCTACAGTGATGGGCCGGACAGTCCTATTTCGAAGCCGAGATCGCTGCCCTATGATGGACTCACCTCTTCCGGGACACGCCATCCGCAGGACGCGGAGCACCGGCCCGGGAGAGACCCCAACCAACCCTGTCATCGATAAGGAGATCATCATGGCCTCGAACAAGCAGGGAAACAGCAAGCGCGGCTTCGCTGCGATGGACCCGCAACGCCAGCGAGAAATCGCCGCGCAGGGCGGCCGCGCCGCCCACGCCTCGGGCAATGCCCACGAGTTCAACTCGCAGGAAGCACGCGAAGCCGGCCGCATGAGCCACAAGAATGACGGCAACCAGCAGAGCGGCAGTGGCAGCAGTGGCAGCAGCGGACGCGGCGGCAACCGCTAGGCGGATGCCCTGATCCTCACGGTAGCGCGACAGCCGGCGGGACGTCCAGGACGCCCCGCCGTTTTTATTGGGCGCCGTCGGCTTTCACGATGGATGAGCCTAAAAAAACACGGCGGCGGTACCCCGAAGGGTCCGCCGCCGTGCCGTCGCCAGCCTGCGTGCCGGATTCCCGGAACGCAGGCCGCTTACCCTGTCAGGCGGTCTTCGCGACCGGCACCGGGGTGGACTTGACCGGCATCGCCTTGACGGCCTCCGGCGTGGCCGACAGGCGCGCATGGCGGCCCGCAACGGCGCTTTCGATCAGTTCGTGCATGCGCGACGCGGTCAGGTCCCACGAGGTGTTCGCCACCACTTCGCGCATGCGCTTGGCCATGGCCTGGCGCTCGCTCTCGGTCAAGGCCAGCTGGCGTTCGCAGGCGGCAATGAACTCTTGCTGGGTCGCGGCGATCGCGACAACGTCGCCATACGGTACCTTGACGTCGGTGATCGGCGTCGAGACCGCCGGCAGTTCGGCCGCCATGTACTCGAGCACCTTGGTCGGGCTGATGAACTTGGTCGAATCGTTCATCGCGAACGGCAGCAGGCAGACGTCCCAGCCGGCCAGGAACTGCGGCAGCTGGTCATAGGTGCGCTGGCCCATGTAGTGGACATTCGGCTGCTTCGGCAGGGTCGCCGGATCGATCTTCACGACCGGGCCGACCATCACGATCTGCCATTCCGGGTGCGCGTCGGCCAGCGCCGACACCAGGTCGACGTCGAGGCGCTCGTCGATCACGCCGTAGAAGCCGAGGCGCGGATGCGGGATGCCGGCCTGGTCAGGATGCGAGATGTCGCGGTCCCGCGCCTGGTGGAAGTGCTTGGCGTCGACGCTGCTCGAGAAGCAGTGGGCATTGGCGTGACGATCGCGCTTGGACTGGTACAGGCTGGGGCCGCCGGTGAAGACGACGTCGGCCATGTTCAGCAGCGCGCTCTCGCGCTGCAACAGCTGTTTCGGCGCATTCTTGAACATTGCCAGCTCGTCCATGCAGTCGTAGACCACCTTGGACGGGTTCAGGCCCTGCAGCAGCGGCAGCGCCATCGGGGTATAGAACCAGACCACCGGCTGTTCGCCGCCCGGCACGAGATCGGCCAGCAGGGACTGCAGGGTCGGGATCTGGTCGTCATGGAAGCCTGGTGCATGGATCGCGGTATGCGGCTGGCACACCGTGATATTCGGCGCGACGGCCGTCTTCTTCAGGTATGCCTGCCCTTCGCTATACACCGGTTCCTCGACAAACAGGATATCGTAGTGTTCCGCCAGACGGGTCATCAGGTGCTGTGGACGCTGGAATACAAAGTCCCAGCGCAGGTGGCAAAACACGATCAAGGTCGGCATAGTCGTTTCCTTTCGCCTTCGTGGCGCTATTCTGTTGGTAAAGCCTGGCGGTTTTTCTCTCTGTGCCAGTCCCCGGGTGCGTCAATCGCGGTTCGATCTCGCTCCGGACTTTGCTATCGTAACATGCAAATTTTCCAATATTTTCATTTATGCATTGCAACATTGTTAATATGTAATATTGGAATCGGACACAACTGGAGACTCTCATAGGAGAGCCCTCCCGATGAGCACACTCGTGTAGGGCACTTCCTACATTCATACAAGAAGATCCACTACGGTGCGGATTGGTCGTTTTTACCGGGCACGGGCGTGCACAGGCGCTGCCGGGAGACCGGCGGGCCGATTTTCATTTGGCGGGAACGGCCGGGCGCGTCGCCGGGCGGCGGTCGACGCCGCCGCCGAGCTGTCGTCAGCCCGGCTGGTAGGCTTGCGCGCCTTCGGGATGCCCGTCCTCGCTGAAGCCTTCGGCCACCGAGACGCCTTCCAGGCCGAGCGAGAGCAGCGCGTCGCACAGGTTGTCGATCTCGGCGCCGAGGTCGGCGGCCAGATCGACCGGGGTCTCGATGCTGCCCCAGGGGCTTCCACCGTCGAGGGCATACAGGTTAATCCGAAGCACGATGTGCTCGCCCGCGTCGAGCGGCGCGACGGCCGCGTGAACCCGGTCCGGCGCCAGGTCCTTGTCCGCCAGCGTGCGCGCGACGTCGGACAGGACCCCCAGCGTGCTCAGCTCGCTGACGCCCTGTTCCTTGGCGCCGTAGAACAGGTCCTGGTAGAGGAAGTCGACATGGACGGCCTCCGGGTCGCGCGCCAGCAGGCGCCGCACCAGCGGCGCGACCTGGAAGGTCCAGGCGCGGTAGCGCTCCTCGCGCCCGGCGTACCAGGCATCGGCGCCTTCCTCGTCGGCCGGCACCATATAGAACGGGTCGCCGCTGCGCTTGAGTGAGAAGCCGAGCAGGAAGCGCAGTTCGAGCGCCGACTCGTCCGGTGCAAAGCGCTCGCCGGTCCAGCCGCGGATGCTGGCCTCGATGGTCGGCGCCGGCCGCAGCTTCTTCTCGAGCAGGGAAGCGGCGGCTTCGCGCAGCATTTCCTGCAGGGTCGAATAGGCGACGTGATCGATCTCGGCCAGGTCGTAGGCGTGCTGCACCAGCACCAGCTTGCCGCCGGCGCTTTCCAGCCCGGCCGGGTGGAAGCTGTTGGCGAGCGCCTCGTAGGCTTCCGGATCCTGGAAGGTCTCGGCAGCCTGCAGGCCTCCGGCGCTGCGCACGAACAGCGGAATCAGGAAGGCATCGATCTCGTACTCGCTGCCGTCGTCCCTGCGCAGGCGCAGGTTGGCGGCTTCCTCCTCGATGCGGCCGCGCAGCAGGCGACAGGCTTCCGGGTCGGTGTAGCGCGCCACTTCGATCGCTTCGTACAGGGCTTCGTCGCGTTTCTTGCGCAGCAGCCTGCGCACGGCGGCCAGCAACTCTTCCTCGCGCTCGGAGGCAGAACCGAAACCGGGCGCTTCCTCGCGCTCGGCGATGGCCAGGGCGAGGTCGGCCAGTTCCTGGGCCAGCGAGGCATTGTCCGGCTCGCGCGGGTTGTTGGAGGTGCGGGGCAGCGGGCGCTTATTCTTCGGCATGGCATGGTAGGGGCAGATGAGGAAGATGCCATGTTAGCGCATCGGCATGCGAGTGCGGGGCCGTTTCGGGTCCCGGCCACCGCGCCGCCCGGCATTTGCTCGCCTCCTTTGCCAGAGTCCGTTGCCCGACTCCTTTACTCGCGCCGAGGCCCCCAGGAGTGTTATGCTTCGGCAAAAACAACCATGGAGCGCAGCAATGCTCGACCGATTCTTCAAGCTCACCCAAAGCGGCACCGACGTCCGCACCGAACTCGTCGCCGGCCTGACCACCTTCCTGACAATGGTCTACATCATCTTTGTCAACCCGTCGATCCTGGGCGACGCCGGCATGCCGAAGGAGTCGGTGTTCGTCGCCACCTGCCTGGTGGCGGCGCTCGGCACCGCCGTGATGGGCCTGTACGCGAACTACCCGATCGCGATGGCGCCGGGGATGGGCCTGAACGCCTACTTCGCCTATGCCGTGGTGCTCGGCATGGGGGTGGCATGGCCGGCGGCGCTGGGCGCGGTCTTCATTTCGGGCTGCCTGTTCATCCTGGTATCGCTGCTGGGCCTGCGCGGCATGATCGTCAACGGCATCCCCAAGTCGATGCGGGTGGCCATCACGGTCGGCCTGGGCATGTTCCTGGCCCTGATCGCCCTGAAGAACGCCGGCATCGTGGTGGCCAGCGAGCCCACCCTGGTCAAGGCCGGCGACCTGCACAAGCCGGAAGCCATCATGGCCGTGGTCGGCTTTTTCGCCATCGTCGCGCTTGACCGCCTGCGCGTGAAGGGGGCGATCCTGATCGGCATCGTGCTGGTCACGGTGCTGTCCTTCTTCTTCGGCGGGAACACCTATCGCGGCATCTTCTCGGCGCCGCCCTCGATCTCGCCCACCCTGTTCCAGCTCGACATTCCGGGCGCCCTGTCGGTCGGCATCCTGAACGTGGTGCTGGTGTTCTTCCTGGTCGAGCTGTTCGACGCCACCGGCACCCTGATGGGCGTGGCGCGCCGCGCCGGCCTGCTGGTCGACGGCAAGATGGACCGCCTGAACAAGGCCTTGCTGGCCGACAGCGGCGCGATCGTCGCCGGCAGCATCCTGGGCACCTCGAGCACCACCGCCTACCTGGAAAGCGCCTCCGGCGTGCAGGCCGGCGGACGCACCGGCCTGACCGCGCTCACCGTGGCGGTGCTGTTCCTGGCCTGTCTGTTCATCGCACCGCTGGCCGGCGTGGTGCCGGCCTACGCCACCGCCCCGGCCCTGCTGTTCGTGGCCTGCCTGATGCTGTCCGACCTGGGCGAGGTCGAATGGGGCGATTCCACCGAGAGCATCCCGGCCGCTGTCACCGCCCTGGCCATGCCGTTCACCTTCTCGATCGCGGAAGGCATCGCCTTCGGTTTCATCAGCTATGCGGTGCTCAAGCTGCTCACCGGACGCGCCCGCGAGGTGGCGCCGGTGGTGTGGGTGATCGCCGCCCTGTTCACCTTCAAGATCGTGTGGGTCGGCACCTGAGGCGACCAGCGTCCTGCCGTCGTGTCGGGAATATCTAGTGGACAAGATTAAAGTTCAGTAAGTGTGTCTCAAAGCATCGAATTCAGCCGCCTTTGCGTTACAATGTCGGGCATCTTGCTGGCAATACGGTGCTTATGAAACACGTCACATTCCCTGCAGCTACCCTGGCGCTCGCCCTGTGCGCCGTCCACGCTCCGGCCCTGGCCGACATCGACCTGCCCGCCGTGGGCAACGTCCACGGCCCCCTCACGATCGCAAAGCCCGAGATCCCCGAAGGCGGCTGGTTTACCTCGGCCGAACTGGGGGCGATCGCCACCTCGGGCAATACGACCGGCACCTCGGTGACCGGCAAGATCGAGGCGCGTCACGAGACCGAGAAATGGAGCCATGAATTCATCGTCAGCGGCTTCTTCAAGGAAGACGAGTACGAGGACGAGGACGGCAACACCGAGCGCAGCAAATCGGCGGAACGCTTCGCCGCTTCGGCCAAGGCCTCGTTCAAGCTCCTGGGCGAAGGCAAGCGCGCCTTCATCCTGGGCTCGCACGTCAACGACAAGTTCGGCGCCTATACCCGTTATTCCTCGATCGCGGTCGGCCACGGTTCGCGCTGGCTGAACGCCGAGGACAAGTCGCTCGACGTGGAGATCGGTCCCGGCTATTTCACCGGCGAACGCGCCACCGGCGAGGACGAAAGCGGCCTGACCGTACGCGGCGCGGCCCAGTTCCGCTGGCGGGTCAGCCCCTCGGCCTTCTTCGCCCAGACGGTCAGCGTCGAGAAAGGCACCTCGAACACCCGTTCGGTGGCCGAGACCTCGCTCAGCACCAAGATCAATTCCACCATGCAGATGAAGGCGGGCTTCAGCGCCCGCAACGACACCAGCGTCCCGGACGGCAAGAAGAACACCGACACCCAGACCTCGCTGACGATGGTCTACTCGTTCTGATCACAGCCCGTCGCCTTCGGCATCCTGGCTGAAGGCATGCGGCGCCGACGCCGGCGCCGTGACCAGGGCGGGTTCAGCGCGGCGCGGCCCGCAGCGGCGTGCCCGGCCGCGATCCGCCGACCGCCAGCAGCGCGGCCAGGCTGAGCAATGCGGCGGCCGACAGGTAGTAACCGACGTAGGCGAGGCCGTAGTTGATCGCCAGCCAGGTGGCGATATACGGCGCCAGGGAGGCGCCCAGGATGCCGGCCAGGTTGAAGGTGAGCGAGGCGCCGGTATAGCGCACCTCGGGCGGAAACATCTCGGCCAGCAGGGTGCCCAGTGGCCCGTAGGTAAAGCCGACCAGGCACATGCCGAGCACCATGAAGCCGCCTACCGCCAGCAAGGTCCCCGCGCCGAACAAGGGGCCGAACAGCAGGCCGAACAGGGCGATCGCCGCGCTGACCAGGATCATCGCCGTGCGCCGGCCATGGCGGTCGGCCAGCAGCGCCGAGGGCGGGATGGTGAGGCCGAAGAACACCACCGCCACCAATTGCAGGCTAAGGAATTGCTGGCGCGAAAAGCCCAGTTGGCTCGTGCCCCAGCTCAGCGCGAACACGGTCATCAGGTAGAACACCACGAAGGTCGCCAGCGCGACGACCGTGCCCAGCAGCAGCGCGCGGGTGTGGACCGTCAGCACCGCGAGCGCCGGCAGCGCGACCCGCTCGTTGCGGTCCAGTACCTTCTGGAAGTCGGGCGTCTCGGTGATCTTCAGGCGCACGTACAGCCCGACGATCACCAGCAGTGCGCTGGCCAGGAAGGGGATGCGCCAGCCATAGCTGAAAAAGTCGGCATCGGTCATGAACCGGTCCAGCAGCAGGAAGGTGCCGCCCGACAGGAAGAAGCCGATCGGCGCGCCCAGCTGCGGAAACATGCCGTACCAGGCACGCTTGCCCGGCGGCGCGTTCTCGGTGGCCAGCAGCACCGCCCCGCCCCACTCGCCGCCCAGTCCCAGCCCCTGGCCGAAACGGCACAGGGCCAGCAGCAGCGGCGCCAGCGTGCCGATACTCGCGTAGGTGGGCAGCAGGCCGATCAGCACGGTGGACACGCCCATGGTCAGCAGGGCTGCCACCAGCGTGGCCTTGCGCCCGATGCGGTCGCCGAAATGCCCGAACACGGCCGAGCCGACCGGACGTGCGAAAAAAGCGATCGCGAAGGTGGCCAGCGACTGCAGGGTGGCGGCGGCCGGATCGGCAGTCGGAAAGAACAGGCGCGGGAATACCAGCACCGCGGCGGTGGCATAGATATAAAAGTCGTAGAACTCGATGGTGGTGCCGATCAGGCTCGCGAACAGAACGGTGCGCGGCTTGTTGGCGGGGGTGTTGCCGGATGCGAATGCTGCCGCAGCGCTCATGCTCTACCTGCCTGGGCGAGCGCCACGCGCACTTCGTCGCTCGATACCGGGCGCACCACGCGGGCGACCTCCTGGCCATCCTTGAGCACGACCACGGTCGGCCACAACTTGATGCGGAACGAGCGTCCCAGCGGCCGTCCCGGGCCGTCCTCCACCTTCAGGTGGCGCACCGACGCGCTGTCCCCCACCGCCTCGTCGATGAGCGGCTCGGCGGCGCGGCAATAGCCGCACCAGTTGGCGCCGAAATCGAGCATCACGGTGCCCGTCATGGCGTCGACGGCGCTGCGTTCTGGCTGGGTGGTTTCGTAGGGTGCGGACATGCGGGTCTCCTGTTCTTGTGCCGGATTGCTGTTGATATGGCAAGCGTACCTCAAAAAGTTGCCACTGGCACGGCCGGCCGGACGATTCCGGTACTGCCACCTCCCCGTTGGTGAAATACCGTACGGAACACATCTGCTGCGACTGGCACTCTGGCCTCAGGCAAATGTAATCAAGGAGACAATCATGTCCGACAACCTGCAAAATCGCGGCGCCCAGGACCGCGCCCGCATCAACGTGCACGAGGATTGGGAGGTGCGTCACTGGACCGAGGCGCTGGGCGTGAGCAAGGAAGAGCTCGAGCGCGCCGTGCAACAGGTGGGCCCGAGCGCCGACGCCGTGCGCGAACACCTGAAGCGCCACTGATCCACGCCGCGGGCGGCAACCGCGCTGCCCGCGGCGCCGGCACGGCCGCCGCGCGCGCATGGGTGGATGGCTATTCTGGAACGCCCGCTGCAGCCCGGGCCCGACCGGCAAGCACGCCACGAAAAACAATTCAGAGATACGGGCAAACCTGTTAAGCTTCAGGGGCTTGCTATAACACAATAATTCTGCCCGTGCAACACACCACTCCGCCCCGCCCATCCACATGAAGACGCGCACCCATCTGTTCCTGATGGCTGCCGCCATCCTGATTCCGGTTGCCCTGGCGTTCTGGATCGGGGTGTCGATGCTGCTCGACTGGGAACGCGAATCGCGCATCCAACGGGTGCAGGAAACCGCACGCGCCACCGCCCTGCTGGTCGACCGCGAGATCGCCGTCAAGGAAGCCCTGCTGCGCGTCATCGCCAATTCGGAAAGCCTGGGCGAGGGGAATCTTCCGCGTGTGTACCGCCTGGCCGCGCGCCTGAACGCTGCCGATCCGCTGTCCTGGACCACCATGGTGGACGAGCACACCCGGCCGATCTTCAATACGCTGCGCCCGTACGGCGCCGAACTGCCGGGCACGAAGAACCGCTACGCCGCCGAGGTGCTGGCCAGCGGCAAGACGCGGGTCTCGGGCTATTTCATCGGCAGTGCCTCGAAACGGGCCGTCGTCTCGGTGGATGTGCCCACGCCGCCCGGGCATCCGGTACGCTTCGTGGTCAGCCAGGTGTTCGACGCACGCTATTTTGAGCGAGTATTTGCCGGCAGTGCCCTCGAAGCCAGCTGGCTGGTCGGCATCTTCGATGCGAACGGCGTCACCATCGCCCGCAACCACAATGGCGCCCGGTCGGCCGGCAAGCCGATGCACCCGGAGATGCGCCTGGCCGTCCAGCATGCGGGGAGCGGCGTGCTGCGCCACGTCACGCACGAAGGCACCGAGGTGTACGGGGTCTATACGCGCGCAGCCGTCAGTGGCTGGACCATCGTGATCGGGGTGCCGGTGGCCGCCGTCGAATCGGCCGCGCGCGCCGCCGCCCTGTACGCGACGGTCGCCCTGCTCGTCCTGATGGGCATCGCCCTGCTGATCGCCGTCTATTTCGGCAACAAGCTCACCAACGCCCTGCAACGGGCCGGCAGCGTCGCCAATTCCCTGGCGCGCGGCGCGATCGCCAAGCCGCGCCCGACCCGGGTCGACGAGGTCGACGCCCTGCTCGACGGCCTGCATTTCACCAGCGAAGCCCTGTCGCGCGAAAGCGCGGCGCGCCAGGCCCTGCAGCACGAGCGCGAGCAGTTGCTGATCAGCGAACAGCGCGCACGCCGCGTGGCCGAAGCGCAAAGCCGGGCCAAGGACGGCTTCCTGGCGATGCTCGGGCACGAACTGCGCAACCCGCTGGCGGCAATCTCCGGCGCCATGAGCGTGCTCGACATGCCGAACGTGAAGCCGGAACTGGCGGACAATGCCCGCGAGATCAGCCGGCGCCAGATGCGCCACCTGACCCGGATCGTGGACGACCTGCTGGACGTCCAGCGCATCCTGTCCGGCAAGATCGTGCTGCGGCGCGGGCCCGTGGACCTGGGCGAGGTGCTGCGTTCCTGCGTCGAGGCCAAGCGCCTGGTGGACGCCGGCAAGCACGCCTGGGAGGTCGCACTGGCGCCGGCCTGGGTCGACGGCGACCGCACCCGCCTCGAGCAGATCGTCGACAACCTGCTGCACAACGCCATCAAGTACACGCCGGCCGGCGGCGGCATCGCCGTCAGTTGCAGTGTGCGAGACCAGGAGGCGGTGGTCGAGGTCCGCGACAGCGGCGTCGGGCTCGCGCCCGATCTGCTGCCGGTGATCTTCGACGTGCTGGTCCAGGGGCCGACGAGCATCGACCGTGCCCAGGGCGGCCTGGGCCTCGGCCTGGCACTGGTGAAGGAACTCAGCGCCCTGCACGGCGGCCGGGTGTCGGTGCATAGCGCCGGCGTCGGCCTGGGCTGCACCTTCACCCTGGTGCTCCCGCTGCGCGCGGCAACGGGATTCGACGCCGACCCGGCCTCGGCGCGCGCATCGGGCCTCCCGCGTCCAAGCCTCGACCCTGCCTGAACCTGTAAATCGACGCTGCCGCCCATACCTGTCCGGTATCGGACACTTCATGGAGCGCCACATGCGAAGCTTTCTGGGCGGCCTGCTGCGGGCCGCGATCATTGCCATCGTGCTGCTCGCCATCTGGGGCCTGCTCGGCCCCTGGCTGCGTCATGCCGTGTACGCGATGCGCCTGCAGGCCATGCCGGTCCCGGGCACGCTGGCGATGCCGGTAAGCGGGGTGCGGCCGAAAGCACTGCGCGATACCTGGCATGCGGCCCGCAGCGAGGGCCGCAAGCACGAAGGGATCGACATCTTCGCCAGGCGCGGGACCGCGGTGCGCTCGGCCACCGAGGGCATCGTCTTGCGGGTCGGGACCAACCGCCTCGGCGGCGAGGTGGTATGGGTGCTGGGGCCGGGCGGGCAACGGCATTACTATGCCCACCTCGACCGTTTCTCGGACGTGGCGCCGGGCATGCGGGTCGAGCAAGGCCGCCTGCTCGGCTATGTCGGCAATAGCGGGAATGCGAAGACCACGCCGCCACACCTGCACTACGGCGTGTATGGCAGGGATGGGCCGCTCAATCCCTATCCCTTGCTCAAGGCCGCGCCTAGATGATGTCTTCGTCGCCGGCGGCCGGCGCCGGCGGCCGAAGCTCGGGCAAGCCGGCCGGGGGCGGCGCCGTCTGCACCGGCGCCGGCTGGAACGGCTGCGGCGCCGGCACATCCTCGTCCTCGATCGGCGCCGGGTCGGGCATCTCGGCGTCTTCCGCCGGCATCTCGCCCTCGAGTTCGAGCTCGCCCGGTCCCTCTTCGACGTATTCGGGCTCCTCCACCTGGCGCGGCGGCGCCGGACGCCCGCCCGGCAGCATCGCATCCGGGTCCAGCTTGCCGCTGTCGAGGGCCGAGCGCATGAAGTCGCCCACCAGCAGCAGCGCGTTGTGACCGCCCTGCCCCCAGTAACTGCTGCGCATGCTCACCCGGTTGTCGTTGAAGCCCACCCAGGCGCCCGTTACCAGGTTCGGGTGCATCAGGATGAACCAACCGTCGGTATTGTTCTGGGTGGTGCCGGTCTTGCCGGCCACGTCGCCGTCGATGCCGAAGCGGTAGCGTACCCCGCCGCCGGTGCCGCGGCTGACCACCCCGCGCAGGATATCGATCAGGGTCACCGCAGCCTCCTGCGACAGCACGCGTTCGGGGGCATCGGGCGCGAAGTCGGCGATGGTCTTGCCGTCGCGGTCGGTGATGCGGCGCACGAACACCGGCTTGCGGTACTCGCCCTGCGCCGCGATGGTGCTGTAGGCGCTGACCATCTCGAGCAGGGTCACCGGACTGGTGCCGAGGGCCAGCGAAGGCACGGCCGACAACTTGCTCTCGCGGATGCCCATGTTCCGGGCCAGCCGCACCACCGGGCTCACGCCGACCTGCTGCATCACCTGCGCGGTGATGGTGTTCTTCGAGTAGACCAGGCCGTCGCGCATGCTCATCATGGCGCCGCTGCTGCCCGCCATGTCGGTGGGGCGCCAGACCGTGCCGCCGATGCGGATGTCCTGCACCACGTCGCGGTAGCGCTGGTCGGGCGGGATGCCGCTTTCGAGCGCGGCCGCGTAGACGATCGGCTTGAAGGTCGAGCCGGGCTGGCGCGACGCCTGCACCACGTGGTCGAACTGGTCGCGCTCGAAGCTGCGGCTGCCGACCCAGGCCCGGACCTCGCCGGTATGCGGGTCCATCGCCACGAAACCCGCCTCCAGGCGCGACTTGGCCGCCTTCAGCCCGCGCATGAATGCGCGGTCGGCCTTCAGGCGCTCAAGGGCGCCGGCCGGGGCTTCGCCGTCCTCGACGGCGCCGCGGTACTCGCCGCTCTCGCGCACGAATGCGTCCAGTTCGCGTGCATGCGAGGCCCAGTAATACGAGAACGGATCGACGTCGTCGCGCATCGACGTATACATGCCGGTCGAGGTCGAGCGCGGCATTCCCCGGTAGGCCCATTCGACGTCGGCGATGGCCTGCAGCGTATTGGTCTGGCGCGCCACCGCGCGTACCGCCGCCGCCTGCAGTTCCTGGTCGAGCGTGGTGTGTACCACCAGGCCGTCGAGCTGCAGGTCGTAGTCGTTCTCCTCGGCCCAGTCGAGCAGCCACTTGCGCACGTAGGCGGTGAAATGGTCGTCCTTGCCGCTGCGGTCGTTCAGGCGCGCGAAACGTACCCGCAGCGGGCGCTTGGCCAGCGCGCGGTAGCGCGCCTCGCTGAAGGCCCCGTGCTTGGCCATCTGCGACAGCACCACGTTGCGGCGCTTCTTGGAGCGTTCCGGATTGGCCACCGGGTTATAGTAATGGGTACCCTTGAGCATGCCCACCAGGGTCGCCGCTTCCAGCACGTCGAGCCTGGCGGCCGGCTTGCCGAAATAGGTGCGCGCCGCCATCTCGATGCCGTAGGCGTTGTACAGGAAGGGCACCGTGTTCAGGTAGGCTTCGAGGATTTCGGTCTTGCTGTAGGTGTTCTCGATCTTGATCGCGGTGATCAGTTCCTTCATCTTGCGGTTCAGGTTGCGCGAACGCCCGATCGCTTCGGGGAACATATTGCGCGCCAGCTGCTGGGTAATGGTCGAGCCGCCCTGGGCGTCGCCCTTGAGCGTCGCGACCAGGGCGCCGGCCACGCGCCGGAAGTCGATGCCGTGGTGGTCGTAGAAGCGGTGGTCTTCGGTGGAAATCAGCGCCTTGACCACGTGCGGGGAAATCTGCGACAGCCTGACCCGTTCCTGCAGGCCCTTCTCGAAGCTGCCCAGCTCCTTGCCATCGGCCGACAGGATCACGCTCGGGCGCGCGGTGTTGGCCTGGCGCAGGTCGTCGATGCCGGGGGTGAGCGGAATCAGGATCACCAGGTAGAGGAAGAAGGCCATCAGGCCGGCCGCCGTTGCCCACAGCCCGATGAGCAGGGCCTGCTCGGCGCGCGGGCGGTCGCGCAGGCGCGCCAGCGCCATCGCATACCCGGCCCGGGCGCGCCCACGGGCGCGGTCGAACAGGCGCCGGCCCTGCCGGCCGAAGGCGGCGCGGCGCGTGCGATCGGATGCGCTGCCCTCCGGTCCCGAATGGGGTTCGATTTTTTCTTCCTGGTCCACGATACGAATCCTTGCTGCAAATGGCGGCTGGGCGCGCGCGCAGCGCGCCATGCTCTTGTGCGAACGCGCGGTGTCGGGGACATTGCGCGCCTTGTTAATGCGGCAAGTATAGCCGACCGCGACCGAACCCACGGTCCGCTTCGCCCGGCGCCGCTGGCGGCAGGCCGCGGGCCGGATCGCTGCGCTCAGCCATGCGCCGGGTCGGGTTCCACCCTGCCCTTGCGCAGCAAGGCCTCGACCTGTTGCACCGGTTCGGGCCGGGCAAAGATATGTCCCTGCACTTCGTCGCAGCCGCGCCCGCGCAGGTAGTCGAGCTGCTCGATGGTTTCGACGCCCTCGGCGATCACCTGCATGCGCAGGCCGTGCGCCAGCGAGATGATGGCGTCGACCATCGCGGCGCCGTCGGGGCTGAGCACGATGTCGTGGACGAAGGAGCGGTCGATCTTGAGCACATCCACCGGGAAGCGCTTCAGGTAGGCCAGGCTGGAATAGCCGGTGCCGAAGTCGTCGATCGACAGCTTCACCCCCATCGCCTTCAGGCAGCGCATGGTCTCGATCGCGGCTTCGACATCGGCCATCATCATGCTTTCGGTCAGTTCGATCTCGAGCGAGTCGGCCTCCATGCCGGTCTCCTCCAGCACCTGGCGCACGGTCTGCACCAGGTCGGGCTCGGCGAACTGGCGCGCCGACAGGTTGACCCCGATGCGCAGCGGTCCGAGCCCGGAGCGCTGCCAGTGGCAGTTCTGGCGGCAGGCCGTGCGCAGCACCCAGGCGCCGATCGGCACGATCAGGCCGGTTTCCTCGGCCAGCGCAATGAAGCGCTCCGGGAGCACGGTGCCGAGCTGCGGGTGGCGCCAGCGGATCAGCGCCTCGGTACCGACCACGCGGCCGCTGCCGAGCTCGACCTGCGGCTGGAAAACCAATTCGAACTGGTCGTCGCGCAGCGCGCCGCGCAGGGCAGCTTCCAGGGCCAGGCGGTCGCTGGCGTGCGCGTTCATGTGCGGCGCATAGAACTGGACCGCGTTGCGCCCGGTCTGCTTGGTGCGGTACATCGCTACTTCGGCGTGCTTCACGAGGGTGTCCGGATCCTGTCCATCGACCGGATAGCCCGCCACGCCCGCACTCGAACCGAACACCAGCGTGTGATCCTCGCAGCACAGCGGTTCGGCGATGGCGTCGCGCACCGCCTGCACCCGCGCCGCCGCCTGGCGCTCGTCCGCGTAGCCGACCAGCACCAGCACGAAATTGTCGCCGCCGGCGCGGGCGGCGGTATCGGCCTGCCGGATCGCGCCCGCGATCCGGTTCGCGATCGCGCGCAGGGCATCATCGCCAAGCCGGCGTCCGAGCGTGTCGTTGACCAGTTTGAAGTGGTCGATGTCGAGCGCCACCACCCACACCGGGACGCCGCCCGCATTCGCGATGGCGCGCTCGATACGGTCGGCCAGCAGCGCGGAATTGGCCAGCCCGGTGAGCGTGTCGTAGCGCGCCCGGTGCGCCAGTTCGGCCTCGTAGCGCTTGGCCACGGTGACGTCATAGGTGGTCACCACGAAGTGCTCGGTGGCGCCCTGCGCGTTGCTGACCGGGGCGATGTAGACCTCGCTGACCAGTTCACGGCCGTCGCGGGTCGCCTGGTGCACCAGTGCGTGGCCCTTGCGGCCCTCGTGGAGCGCCTGGCGCAGTTCTTCCAGACCCGGCTCGTCGCTGTCGGCGCGCGCCAGGCTGGCCAGCGGCTTGCCGGTGAGCCCGCCCGGTCCGTAGCCGAGCGTGCGCTCGCAGGACGGATTCGCGTATTCGATCGGGTAGCCGTGGCGGGACGCGCTGATCAGGAGGATCGGATTGGCGGCCGACTCGATGGCGCGCTGGTGCAGGCGCAGCGCTCCGGCGGTCATGGCCAGGTCGGCGGTGCGGCGCTCGACCAGGGATTCGATGCGGCGGGTCCGGGCGCTGCGCTGCTGCACCAGCGCGGCGGCCGCCAGCGTCAGCACGCAGCCGTAGCCGAGGATCGACAGCGAGCCGACCTGGCCATCGAGGCCGTGGCCGCGCTGCACCGCCCGCATCTCCCAGTGCGAACCGGAAACCTCGAACGCGCGCGTGAGGACGGTCGGCGCGCCGCCCAGCCAGCGCTCCCAGAGCGTGCGCGGCGCCGGCTCGGCGGGGTGGTTGAACACCGCCACGCGTTCGCCGCTGCGGGTGCGCCCGTACAGCGTCAGCGCAAACCCCGCATTGTCCAGCAGGCGCGCCGCGTGCAGGCTGCCGCCGATCAGCAGGCCGGTGTCGATGACCACGACCGTGATGCCGAGTACCGCCGCGCGCCGCGCCGCCACGCTCGAGAGCTCGGCACCGGCCCGGTAGACCGGCATCGCCACCAGCATGCCGCGCAGCGCGCCGTCGCCCGCCAGCAGGCGCAGCACCGGGCTGGCGGTCGGTTCTCCCGAGTCGACCGCGCGCTGGGTGAAGTCGCGCTGTTCGGGCCGCGACCAGGCGTCGAAGCCGAACACCTGGGCGTTGTTGACGACCGGCACCACGTAGTCGATGACCAGATAGCGCGGGCGCGGGGCCGCAGGCAGCAGGGCGCCGTCCGGGCCGCGCTCGCGGATCGCGAATCCGGGCCAGAAGCGACGGCGCTCGGCTTCGAAGGCCGGGCGCTCGGCGGCGCCGACGTAGCGCTGGTATTCGAGCGCCGCCAGGTAGCCGTTGCTGCTGGCGAGCGGCTGCGCAAAGGCATCGAAGGCCTCGCGCGAGACCGCGCCGCCGCCGGCCGTGAACAGCAGGTTCAGCGCGTGCAGGTCGTGCACGGCATCGGCAAAGGCGCGCGTGACGGCAGCGGCGCGCACGGCTGCCCGCTGCGCGAAGTCGGCGCGCGCACTGTCCGCCTCCAGCGCGCGCGCCACGCCGAACAGCACAGCCGTCAGCGCGAACCCGGCCAGGGAGGTCGCCACGGCAGCGCGGGAGACGATGCGCCGCCGCTGGAACAGCGGGAGGGCGAGCAGCCGATTCATATGGCCTATCCTAGCGCATGCGGTCCGGCGCCGCGCCACGTTTCGGCTGCGCAAAGGCCGGGGTCGCCATCCGGCCGGCATGGTTTTCGGCTATGATCGCGCCATGTCTGAAAATTCCTCCATTTCTGCCGGGAACCCTTCGCCGGGGCAGCCCGCCTCGCAGCCCACTTTGCAGCCCGCCTCACAGTCCAGCTCGCAGCCCGACAGCGAACAGCCGATGCGGGTGCTGCGGCAGTTCCGTATCGTGTTCAACGCGGTCAAGAGCCATTTCCGCCAGGTCGAGCGCGAAGCCGGCCTGGGCGGCGCCCAGTTGTGGGCGCTGTCGGTGATCGAGCGCCATCCCGGCATCGGGGCCACCGGTCTGGCGCGCGAGCTCGACATCCACCAGTCGACTGCCAGCAACCTGGTACGCGGCCTGGTCGAGCGTGGCTACGTGACCGGCAGCCGCGAAGGGGCGGACCGGCGCACCGTCGCGCTGCATGTGCAGCCGCCCGGGCTCGAGGTGCTGCAGCGCGCCCCGATGCCCTTTGCCGGCGTGCTGCCGGACGCGCTCGCCAGCCTGGACCTCGCCACCCTGGCGCAACTGGAAGGCAATCTCTCCTGCCTGATCGCCCGACTCGACGTGGACGACGAGGCCGGGCAGTTGCCGCTCTCCCAGCTCTGAGGCCGGTGCCAGGGTCTGTCTGAGGCGTCCCCGGCACGGGACAGCGACTTTCCGTCGGGTGGTCGGCTCGGCCGACCGCGCGTCCCGGCCGCCCCCACGAGCCATGACAAGAATGTCCTTGTCGCGACGCCGTATTCAGTCAGTCAGACCCTGGCAGTCCTTGCGGACCATGTAGACGAAGTGGGAGCGTAGCGGCGGCAGCAGCGCCGCGAGCCCCTCGTGCACGAGGCCAGGCAGGCCGGCGAGCGCGCGCGCGAGCGGCGGCGCAAGCAGCAAGGTACGGTAATGGCGTTCGCGCGCCGGCCAGAGACGGTCGAGCTCCGCTCGGGTCAGCTTGCGTACGTTGCGGTTGCGCGGATTGTTGTAGCGGAAGTCGAACACCATGCACCAGCCGCCGGGCCGGAGCATGCGCCACATGTCGCCGGCCAGCGCCTGCCGTGTGGCTTCGTCCAGGATCGATGAAAACACCGTGTGTGCGGTGACCAGGTCGACGCTGCCGTCCGCCAGGCTGTCGAGCCCGCCGAGATGCCAGTGGACGCCCTGCGCGGTCCTGAGGCGGGCCAGTTCCAGCCGTTCCGGCAGCAGCTCGGTGCCGGTCAGCTTGTGCGGGCTGGCGCCCCAGTCGATGAGCTGGCGCAGGAAACTGCCGGTGCCGCAGCCGACGTCCAGTACCCGGAGCGCGGCCAGGTTCGGCCCGACCGTCTTGCGCAGCATGGCGCCGAGCGCGCGGGTGCGGTCCGCCGATTGCTGCAGGACTTCCGGACGAAGCCGTTCGTAGCGGCGCAGCGCGCGGCCACCGCTCCACTGACGATAGATTCGTGCAATACGCTCGTGCTCATGTTCGCGTGTCATCGCCTCGGCTGCCGCTCATGTTCCCGTCGGGGTGATTGTGCGTAAAGCCCTCGCGGCCGCGTTTGCGCCGCGGCAGGCGCCGGAAATAAACCGGGAACCTTTACAAGAATTTACACTGCACGCCTCGCGGACCCGGGGACGCGACAGGCACGCACTGCGCGTTGCCGGCGGCCGGGTCAAGCCATTGACTGAACGGCGGTATTCAGGCCTTGGCTTCGAAGATCTCGCTGGCGAAACGCGCCAGGTCGTTCATGCCGCCGCCCGCCGCCAGGTGGCGGCGCAGCAGGCCGGCCTGCCCGCCCTCCTTCATCAGGTCCTCGATCACCGCGCATGCCTGCGGAAAGCCGGGGTCGGCCGACCGCCGCGCAAGGCGCGCGAGGTCGGCGCGGATGACTTCCGCCACCGGCCGCGAGATCCCGGTTTCCGGGTCGATCCAGCTGGCGTCGACGCCGTCGCGGGCGGCATTGAAGCGGTTCCAGGTGTACAGCTCGCGGCTGCCGTTCGAGGGCCAGGCGCCCGGCTGGTCGGCGAACTCGAGGCACAGCTCGCGCGCGTAGCAGGCCAGCGCGGCGGCATACACGGGTTTCAGCGGGGTATCCAGCACCCGCAGTTCGATCGTGCCGTATTCCGGCTTGGGCCGCACGTCCCAGTAGAAATCCTTGATGCTGTTGACGATGCCGAAACCGGCCAGGCGCGCGAAATAGTCCCGGAAATCCTGCCAGCTGCGGAAATCGTGCGGCTGGATCCCGCTCATCGGGAAGGCGCCGACCACATTGCTGCGCGAGCTGCAGAAGCCGGATACCTCGCCTTGCCAGCACACCGAATTGCTCGACAATGCGATGAACAGCGGCGAGCGCTGGGTCAGCCAGGCGCACAGGCGCACCGCCTCGTCCGCCGTGCCGGCGCCGATGTGTACGTGCATGCCGAACACCGTGAACAGCTTGGCCAGGTAACCGTATTTGCGCTCGGACTCGAAATAGCGCGCCTTCGGAAAGATGCGCTGCTCGTTCCAGCGCTGGAACGGATGGGCGCCGCCGCCGGAGACCGAGGCGCCGACCTCGAAGGCCGCGCGCTGCACGGTGCTGCGGATGTGCTCGAGCTGTTCGCGCGCCTCGCCGAAGGATTGCAGGATCGAGGTCGCCACTTCCAGCATCGAGGTCGTGATCTCGGGCGTATGGACCCAGGGCTTGTCGTGCGTGTCGAGCACCCGCAGGATATCGGGCGCGGCCGGAAACAGGTCGTAAGTCAGGCGGTCGAGCACCATCAGTTCCAGCTCGATGCCCATGGTGCCCACGGTCGAGGCCGTGAAGTCGGGCAGGAAGGCCGGGCCCTGGCCGGAATTTGCCAGCGCCTGGGCCTGGGCCTGGGCATCCTCCGCCGGCGCGCCCTGCGCCTTGCTCACGGGTGCGTTCATGCATTCACCTCCTTTTTATTGCTCAGGCCGCGTCCTTCGTTCGGCGCGCCCTGGCGGTAGGTTTCGCCGGCCATCCGCAGGCCGAGCCAGGTCAGGCCGGGCGCCAGCAGCACGTTCAGCGCCAGTAGCGCACCCATCAACTCGGTCGAAGCCGCATCCAGGCCGGTGTAGGCGTTGAGCGTCGTGTCGACCACCAGCCCGCCGTAGCTGACCAGCGAGCACATCGACAATGCCATCGCATGCTTCTTGTTGCGGTCCCAGGCCGTGCCCGGCACCAGCGCCGCGCGCGTTGCGACGATGCGCACGGTGAACACGAGCAGCGCCGCCAGCAGGGTCCAGCCCTGCGCCAGCTGCTGCAGGTCGACCAGCGCCGCCGACATCAGGAACAGCAGCACGTAGCCGATGTCCTGGGCGGTCTTGAGCTGGGCCTGGAACACGTTGTCGCGCCGCTCCACGTTGCGCAACAGCAGACCCATCAGCAGCAGGGAGAGCAGCGCGCTCGACGCCGAGATCGAGCACAGGCCCAGGTCGATCAGCAGCGCGGCCAGCAGCATGCCGGGACGCATCGTCGCCGGCACCTTGCACAGCCGGGTGGCGGCCGCGTACAGGCCATAGGACAGCAAGGCGATCGCCGCTCCCAGCACCAGCTTGCCGCCCTGGCGCAACAGCTCCTCGCCGAAGCCGTTGGCGTCGACGCCCTGGCTGCGGGTCCAGGCCATGGTGACGGCCAGCACCAGCAAGGCCACCAGGCTGCTCAGGCCGACCATGTTGGCGGTGGCGAAGGTGCTGGTGCCGCTGGCGTTTTCGTCGGCCACCATGGAGTTGACGATCACCGGGTTCACCGCGATCAGGATCGAGGCGATGAAGATCGCCGCGGCCCACGGCAGGCCGAGCAGACCCAGCGTGATCGCCACCGCCAGCAGGCGCGCCAGCGTGGCCAGCAGCAGGCTGCCGCCCTGGCGCCCGCTGCGCAGCAGCCAGGCCAGGTCCATCTTGCGGCCGACCTCGAACAGCACCAGGGCCGAGGCGGCGTTGAGCAGTTCCTGGAACTGGGCCAGCAGCGGCCGGTCGATCAGGTTGCCGCCGGTGGCGCCCAGCAGCAGGCCGGCGATCACCGCCCCGTACAGCTTGGGAACGCGGAAGCGTTGCAGCAGCATGCCCAGCACCAGTGCCAGCATCAGCCCGGCCCCCAGCACGGCCAGCGGCGACAGCAGCCACAGGGGCGTCGTCAGTTCTTCATTCATGGCGGGCCTCCCAGGCATGGGCCAGCACGCCGAGCTCGCGTTCGATCAGGGCCGCGCGCGCCTTGGCGGCTTCCTCCTGCGCGCCTTCGGCAGCCGGCAGTTCGCTGGCAATCCGCGCGCGCACGATGCCGCCCTTGTCGCGCAGCGGGATCCACAACTGGCCCTGCATGACGGCCCCTTCCTTCCAGACCGCCAGGAACTTGGCGCCGGTGCGGTCGCCAGAGATCGCCGGTTCGACCAGGGTAAACGGGCGCATCCACTCGGCCGCCGGAAAGCGCCGCGCCAGCATCACCTGCATCGCGCTGCGCTGCTCCAGGCGGGCGTCGTCGCGCGAATACGGCAGGTGCAACTGGGCCGGGCCCAGGCCGGCGCTGCGCATATCCAGGCAGCTTCCTTCGCTGACCCAGCGCCAGGCGTCGCCGTCGAGCGTGCGCGGCTTGCCGTTGGTGGCGTCCAGCCAGGCCATCATCAGCGGCGTGCGCGGCGGCGCCGGATTGGCGGCGTCGACCGCGCGTACCGCCTGGACCACGTTTTTCCAGTGGCGGGCCTGCCAGTTGCGGGTCGGAATCCGTTCAGATGGGCGCCAGCGCCACAACACCGCCGACCAGTGACCGTCGGCCTGGCGCCAGACCAGGCCGGCCTGCTCCACGCCATTGTTCTGTGCCAGCATCGACTGGCCGCGCCAGCTGCCGCTCCAGGGCCGCAGCACCGCGCGCGCGCCCGCGCCGAGGCGGTGCCAGGCGATGGCGGGCGCCGGCAGGCAGGTATTCGGGGCGCTGGGCACGTCGTGCCAGTACAGCATCTCGAGGCGCTGGCTCCAGGCGCAACGGCGCAAGCTCGGGCTGCCCATGGCGGACAGGACCGGATCGGCCAGGGCGGCGCAGGTGCCGGCCCGCGAACCGCTCAGTGCGGTGAAATCGGCGGGAGGCGGTACCGCCCGTGCGGCGCCAGCCCGTGCCGGCGACGCCTGGAGCGCCAGCAGCGCCATCGTACAGGCCAGGGTGGGAGCAAGGGCGGGAGCAAAAACGGATCCAAGCCGGGGCTTGCAGGGGATGACGGAGCCGGAAACATGGCTCGTCGGGAAGCGCAGTGCTTTCAAGTTTCCTCCGGTGGGTCGCGCGGGCCGAGCCGGGGCTACAGCCAGGCGGTGGGCCGGCAGGCGCAGGCTTGGCGCCAGCCACGGCAGGCAGGGCCGCGGCACCGAAAAAAGTCCCCCGGCACGTGTGGCGGGGGACGAAAAGAAACGGACTCAACCGCCTCATCGCTGATCGGGCCCCTGTCCTTGCAGACAGGCACCACCCGCCTATGATGGACTAAAAATAGTCGGAAAGCAACCCAATTTGTTCAAATGTATTTATCGACATGCCGCGCCGAATGCGGCCCATGCCCGTACGCCGGCCATGATGCCGGGCCCGGTCCGGTTGCATAGAATATACCTCAATTGTGCCTCATGGAAGCAGCGCTGTGCTTATCATCGGGCCCATGAGAGAGAGGAAGCGCGGATGACGGGAATACCGATGTGGCTGCAGGCGGGCTTGTGGGGATTGCTGGCGGGAGGCGCCCTGCTGCTGGGCGCGGCGGCGGGATACCGCTTGCGGGTATCGCAGCGCCTGATCGCCGCCATCATGGCCTTCGGCAGCGGGGTCCTGATCTCGGCCCTGTCGTTCGAAATGATGGACCACGCCTACGAAACCGGCGGCTTCGCTTCGACGGCGGCCGGCTTTCTCGGCGGGGCCACCGTCTATACCCTGGCCAACCGCTGGCTGTCACGGCGCGGTGCGCGGCATCGCAAGCGCTCGGGCGGCCAGCAGCCGTCGGCGCAGGAGAACGGCGGCACCGGCCTGGCGATCGCCGTCGGCGCATTGCTCGACGGTATTCCAGAATCGATCGTGATCGGCCTGTCGATGCTGGCCGGAGGCGGCGTGAGCACCGTGGCCGTGGCCGCGATCTTTCTGTCCAATATCCCGGAAGGCCTGTCGAGCGCCGCGGGCATGAAGCGGGCCGGCCGCAAGCCAGGCTATATCTTCGGCATCTGGGGCGGCATCACGCTCGTGTCCGGTCTTTCCGCCCTGCTCGGCTACGCGGTGTTTCGCCAGTTCTCGCCGCAGATCGTCGCCGCCACCACCGCCATCGCGGCGGGCGCGGTGCTGGCGATGATCGTCGACACCATGATTCCCGAAGCCTTCGAGCAGACCCACGATTTCGCCGGCCTGATCACGGTGGCGGGCTTCCTGGCGGCGTTCGCACTCAGCAAGCTGGGGGCTTGAGCGCGTCATCGAACAGGCCGGCGCCGGTCCAGCGCGGTGCGCCGGAGCAGGAGCGCGCCGCGACCGCCTTGTGCCCCAGTCCGCGGGCCGCCAGCAGGCGCGGAAAGGCGCGGCAGTAGCTCGACTGGATGCCGGCCAGGCGCGCCAGCATCCCGTACTCGACCACCATTCCGGCAGGCATGGCTTCCAGTACCCGGGCCACCCGCTCGCGCCAGTCCTCGTGCAGCGCCGGCATCGTGTCCACGAGCACGCGCACCCGATCGCCGCGGCGGATCAGGCCGCCGGCGACGACACGGGCGAGCACGCCGCGCCGCGCCCCGATGGCGCGCGCCAGCCCGGGACGCCGAAGATCGAGCGCGCCGCAGGACTCGCACTGGAAGCTGATGCGCAGCACCGCCTCGCTACCGATGCGCAGCAGGGTGCCGGAGCGCAGCGACGCGGTGTCGAGATCGACCAGCAGGTTTTCGCGCAGGGCGTGCGGCGCCAGCCCGAGTTCGCGGTAGACGGCGGCGCCGGCCAGGAGCACCTGGCGCGGCGAGCGTGGGTCGGCGTGGCGGTCGCCGGCCAGGCCCACGCCGGCGAGCGCATCGAGTGCGGCCACCGGCGCCGGCGCGGCAGTGCCGGCGGCGCGCACGGCCAGCGCCAGCAGCTTGCCGCTGATGCCTGCGCCGGCCCCCATGCTACTGCCCGGCCGCGGCCGGCATCGAACGCAGGTAGGCGACCAGGTCGCGTGCCTGGCGCTCGCTCATGAAGCCCCAGAAGCGCATCCGGTTGCCAGGCACGACCGCGTCGGGATCGCGCACGAACGCGGCCAGGCGCCGCTCGTCCCAGACAAAGCCGGCCCCCTTCATCGCCGGCGAATAGGCGAAATCCGGCAAGGAGCCGGCGCGGCGGCCGATGATGCCATTGAGCTGAGGACCGAAGCTGCTGCGCGCGCCCGGACCGACCTGGTGGCAGTTGGCGCAGCGCTTGAAGACACTGCGCCCGGCCGCGAGGGCGTCGGCGGCCTGCGCGGCGCCGGCCCCGAAGGAAAGGACGATGACGATGGCGATGGCGAGCTTGCGCATGGGCCGCCCTACTTCACCCGCTGCTTCTCGAGCTTGCGCGCCAGCGTGCGCCGGTGCAGCCCGAGCCGGCGCGCCGCTTCGGAGATGTTGAAGTCGGTTTCGGCCAGCACCGCATGGATGCGTTCCCACTCGAGCGTCTTGATCGAGGTGGAACGGTTGGTGAGCTCGACCTCGGTATTGCCCGCGATATGGCCGAACGCGGCCTCGATGTCGTCGGTGTTCGACGGCTTGGCCAGGTACTGCACCGCGCCGAGCTTGATCGCTTCCACCGCGGTGGCGATGCTGGCGAAGCCGGTCAGCACCACGATCAGCATGTCCGGGTCGTGTTCGTGCAGCAGCTGCACGCAGGCCAGGCCCGAGCCGTTGCCCTTGAGCTTGAGGTCGACCACCGCGTACTTCGGGGAATCGGCCGGCGCATCCGTTGGCGAATGCGCGGCCAGCAGCGCGGCCGCTTCGTCCTGGCCGGGCGCCACCAGCACCCGGTAGCCGCGCCGCTCGAAGGAGCGGCTCAGGGTGCGGGCGAAGGCCTCGTCGTCTTCGATGATGAGCAGCAGGCGCTCAGTGTTTTCCGTCAATGCCTTCCTCTTCCAGTTCGATGCTCGACAGCGGCAGCGTCAACACGACCTGCGCGCCGCCCTCCTGCCGGTTGACGGCGTTCACCGAACCGCCCAGCTTGCGTACCACGTTCACGGCCAGGAACAGTCCCAGCCCGCCCCCCGGCTTGGCCTTGGTCGACTGGTAGGGCTTGCCGATCTGGCCGAGCATGCTCGGCGCGAAGCCCGGCCCGCGATCGATGACGGCCACGTACAGCGTGCCGCCCTCGATCCAGGCGTCCAGTCCGACCCAGTCCGGCGAGGCTTCCAGGGCGTTGTCGAGCAGGTTGTCGATGGTCTGCTTGAGCGCCGAGTCCGATGCCACCGGCCGGTCTTCCAGGATCCGGTTATTGTACTGGAAGCCGGCAACCTGGCGGCTCGCACGCCAGCCATTGACCACGCCGTCGAGGAAGCTGCGCACCGTGGTGCGCACCGCCGACTCGCCGCGCGCCTCGCCGGCCGACAGCAGGATGCCGCTGACGATCGACTTGCAGCGTTTCAGCTGGGTCTGCATTTCGGTGATTTCTTCCAGCAGGTCCGGATCGTCGCGGAACTGGGGCATGCGCTTCCAGTCGCCCAGGATCACCGAGACCGTGGCCAGCGGTGTGCCCAGTTCGTGGGCCGCGCCCGAGGCCAGCAGGCCCATGCGCACGATGTGCTCCTCTTCGGCCGCATGCTGGCGCAGCGACGCCAGTTGGGCCGCCTTGTCGCGCAGGGTGCCGGAAATGCGCGAGATGAACATCACCAGCAGCGCCGCGTTCAGGGCGAAGCACACCAGCAGGCCCTGGATGTAGAGGCTCGCGATGCCGCGCGCATGATCGAAGGGCAGCGCGAGCGGCTGCGCGTACATCGCCAGGCCGGCCATGCAGGCGATGGTGATCAGGACGATGGTCCAGGTCCACATCGCCTCCAGCAGCACCGCCGACAGGATCACCTGCAGCAGGTAGAGGAAGGCGAACGGATTGGTGATCCCGCCGGACAGGTAGAGCAGCACGGTCAGGCTGGCGACGTCCACCAGCAGGGCCATGAACATCTCGGTGTTGGAGACCGGCCGCCGCTCGTGCCAGCGCAGGTGGCTGGCGACATTGAAGGCGATCAGGCAGGCCAGCACCTGCAGCATCGGCAGCAGCGGCAGCGCGATGCCGAAGATCAGGATGGCGGAAGCGATGGTGGTCACCTGGCCGATCACGGCGATCCAGCGCAGCTCGATCAGCTGCAGCATGTTCTTGTGGCCGGCGGCGAATTCGACGCTCGCGGCGGCCGCCTGGGGCGAGCTGCGGCCGGCCTTGGCGAAGAAATCGAGGGGGTTCTGGATCATGCCGCTATTGTAGTGCCAGTCGGCCGGCACTAGTCGTCGGCAAGCGCGGCGCCTTGACGCCTGACCCACCACCACGCGCCGGCCACCATCAGGGCCAGCGCATACCAGGTCAGGGCATAGACCAGATGGTTGTTGACGAAGGAGACCACGGTCAGGCCGCCCACGGCGCGCTCGGGGGCGCCCGCCGGGTCCTGGCCCTTGCCGGCATCGACAAAGAACGGTGCAACCGCCGTCAGCCCGCGTGCGGCGGCCAATGCCTGCACGTCGCGCGAGAACCAGCGGTTGCCCACCGGGTCGTTATCGCGCAGGAAGCCGCCGCCCGGCTCGCTGATGCGCAGCAGGCCCGTGACCTCGACCTGCCCGCCCGCGCCGGCGCAGGGATGCGGCCCGGCGCGTCGGGCCGCATAGGTGCCGGGCTTGTTGCCCGATGCCGGAATGAAGCCGCGGTTGACGAAGACGACATGACCGTCGGCCGTGCAGAGCGGCGTGAGCAGCCAGAAGCCGGCGCCCAGTTCGGATACGGCCTGGACCGGGGTGGTGAATTCGTAGAGGTAGTGCCCGACAAGGTGTACACGCCGGTATTCGTCGGCTTCCCTGGAGATGTGCGCCCAGCGCGCCGGCGGGGGCGGCGCAACCGGGGCCGCGTGCACGCGTGCGTCGACGCGGGCGATCAGGTCCAGCTTCCATTGCAGGCGCACTACCTGCCAGGTGCCCAGACCCAGGAACAGCGCGACCAGCAGCAGGGCCGCCAGCCCCACCATCCGCCGCGCGAATGCGCTGCGCGGCGGATGGGAGACGGGTCCTGCATGCTGGTCGCGGCCGTCCTGCATTGCTGCTTACTGCATGTCGTGCATGCCGTGGGTGGTGTCGCTTGCGCCCCCCATGGCCGGCATCATGTTGGCGTTCATGTGGGTCATGACCCAGATCGAACCGGCCAGCACGATGACCAGCAGCACGACGGTGAGGATCAGCGCCATCATGTTCCAGCCGCCTTCCGACTTCGAGTTCATGTGCAGGAAGTACATCATCTGCACGACGAACTGGACGCCGGCGAAGCCCATGATCACGTACTTCGTCGTTTCCGCCGGCAGCACGTTGCCCATGACCAGCCAGAACGGAATCGCGGTCAGGATCAGCGACAGCATGAAGCCGATCGCGTAATCCTTCATGGCGTAGTGCGTGACGAAGCTGGTATGACCGTCGTGGTCGATCTCGTGGTGGTGCATCTGGTCGCTCATGGCAGCACTCCCATCAGGTAGACAAAGGTGAACACGCCGATCCAGACGACGTCCAGGAAGTGCCAGAACAGCGACAGGCACTGCAGGCGGCGGAAGTTCTCGACCGTGAGGCCATGCTTGGACAGCTGGATCATCAGGGTCACCAGCCAGATCGCGCCGAAGAACACGTGCAGGCCGTGGGTGCCGACCAGCGCGAAGAACGCGGTCAGGAAGCCACTGCGCTGCGGGCCGGCGCCTTCATGGATCAGGTGGTAGAACTCGTACAGTTCGAGCGACAGGAAGGCCGCGCCGAGAAGGCCGGTGACGCCCATCCAGAGCAGGGTCGGGCCCAGCTTCTTGGCCTGCGCCGCGATCATCGCGAAGCCGAAGGTGATCGACGACAGCAGCAGGAAGCCGGTGTTAATGGCGATCAGCGTCAGGTCGAACAGTTCGGCGCCGGTCGGGCCGCCCGCGTAGTTACGGCCCAGCACCGCATAGGTGGCGAACAGGGACGCGAAGATGAGGCAGTCGCTCATCAGGTAGATCCAGAAGCCCAGCAGGGTGCCGTGCTCCGGATGGTGCTCGCGCACCAGGTAGCGCGCGGTCACCTCGTCGGCGGACAGGCCGCCGGGAATGGTTGCCGTAGTTGACATATTCGTATTAGACATAGCTCTTCAGCAGACGGGTATGCGCTTCCTCGGTGCGGGCAACTTCTTCCGCCGGGATGTAGAAATCGCGCTTGTAGTTGAACGTGTGGGCGATGATCGCGGCCATCATGGCGATGAAGGCGATGCCGACCAGCAGCCACATGTGCCAGATGATGCCGAAGCCGACCACCATCGACAGTGCCGAGATGACGAAGCCGGCCCAGGTGTTCTTGGGCATGTGGATGGCGACGAAGTTCGCCAGAGGACGCTGGTAGCCGTTCTTCTTCATGTCGGCGAAGGTATCGTTGTCGTGCACGACCGGGGTGAACGCGAAGTTGTAGTCCGGCGGCGGCGACGTGGTCGACCACTCCAGGGTACGGCCATCCCACGGGTCACCGGTGACGTCACGCAGCTTGGCGCGGTCTTTCCAGGTGAAGAAGCATTGCAGCAGCAGCGCACCGATACCGCCGGCGATCATCAGGGTACCGACCAGCGAGATCTGGAACAGCCATTGCACCGACTGGTCTTCGAAGTGGCTCATGCGGCGGGTGTAACCCATGAAGCCCAGGATGTACGGCGGGGTGAAGGCGACCCAGAAGCCGATCGACCACAGCCAGAACGAGACCTTGCCCCAGAACTGGTTCAGCTTCACGCCGAACATCTTCGGCGCCCAGTAGTTGAAGCCGGCGAACAGGCCGAACACCACGCCGCCGATGATCACGTTGTGGAAGTGGGCGATCAGGAACAGCGAGTTGTGCAGCACGAAGTCGGCCGCCGGGATGGCCAGCATCACGCCGGTCATGCCGCCGATAACGAAGGTCAGCATGAACGAGACGGTCCACATCATCGGCAGCTCGAAACGGATGCGGCCGCGGTACATGGTGAACAGCCAGTTGAAGATCTTGGCCCCGGTCGGGATCGAGATGATCATCGTGGTGATGCCGAAGAAGGAGTTGACGCTCGCGCCGCTGCCCATGGTGAAGAAGTGGTGCAGCCACACCAGGTAGGACAGCACCATGATGACGCAGGTCGCGTAGACCATCGAGGTATAGCCGAACAGGCGCTTGCCGCAGAAGGTCGAGACGACTTCCGAGAAGATGCCGAAGGCCGGCAGGATCAGGATGTACACCTCCGGGTGGCCCCAGATCCAGATCAGGTTCACGTACATCATCGCGTTGCCGCCACGGTCGTTGGTGAAGAACGCGGTGTCGAACAGGCGGTCCATGCCCAGCATGGCCAGCACGGCGGTCAGGATCGGGAAGGTGATCACGATCAGGATGTTGGTGCACAGCGAGGTCCAGACGAAGACCGGCATCTTCATCAGGCCCATGCCCGGCGCGCGCATCTTGACGATGGTGACGATCAGGTTCACGCCGGACAGCAAGGTGCCGACGCCCGCGATCTGCAGCGACCAGATGTAGTAGTCGACGCCGACGCCCGGACTGGCCAGGATGCCCGACAGCGGCGGATAGGCCAGCCAGCCGGTGCGTGCGAATTCACCCACGAACAGCGAGGCCATGACCAGCACGGCGCCCATGGTGGTCATCCAGAACGAGAAGTTGTTCAGGAACGGGAAGGCCACGTCGCGCGCGCCGATCTGCAGCGGCACGACATAGTTCATCAGGCCCGTCACGAACGGCATCGCCACGAAGAAGATCATGATCACGCCATGGGCGGTGAAGATCTGGTCGTAGTGGTCCGGCGGCAGGAAGCCATGGTTGGAGCCGAAGGCGAAGGCCTGCTGGGCGCGCATCATGAGCGCGTCGGCAAAGCCGCGCAGGAACATGATGATGCCGAGGATCATGTACATGATACCGATCTTCTTGTGGTCGATACTGGTGAACCAGTTGTTCCACAAGTTACCCCATTGGCGGAAGTAGGTGATCAGGGCCATCAGGGCCAGGCCGCCTACGATGACGCCGGCGAAGGTCGCTAGCAGGATCGGCTCGTGGAACGGAATCGCGTCCCAGCTGAGCCGACCGAAGATAAGCTTCGTCAAGTCGAGAGAGTCTTGCATGATTACTTCTTCACAGGTTTGTTGTTGGTGCCGGCTTCAGGCGTTTCGCACACTTCCGCGTCGGCCACCTGGGCGACGGGCGCCTTCGGCAGCTGGCGGATCGCGGCGGCGACCTGGTTGCGCTTGTGGTCGGCGCTCATCTGCTGGTTCATGCAGACGCTGCCTTCGGCCACGCAACGGTTCAGGACACGGTTGAACAGGGCCGGTTCGACCTGGCCGTAGTAAGCCACCGGCTCGCGCACGGACGGCTTTTCCAGGCTCAGGTAACCGGCGCGGTTCAGCACGCCCGGATTGCTCTTCATCTTCTGGACCCAGGCGTCGAATTCGCCATTGCTCACGCCCTTGTAGGCGAAGTGCATGTGCGAAAAGCCTTCGCCGCTGAAGTTGGCGGACAGGCCCTTGTAGTCGCCGGCCTTGTTCAGCACGGCGTTCAGGGTGGTCTCCATGCCCGGCATCGCGTAGATCATGCCGGCCAGCGTCGGGATGTAGAAGGTGTTCATCACGGTCGACGAGGTGATCTTGAAGCGGATCGGCACGTCCACCGGGGTGACCAGTTCGTTCACCGAAGCGATGCCCTGCTCCGGATAGATGAACAGCCATTTCCAGTCGAGGGCGACGACCTGCACCTCGAGCGGCTTGGTCGAGGCCGGGATCGGGCGGTTCGCATCCAGCCGGTCGAGCGGGCGGTACGGATCCAGCTTGTGGGTCGAGACCCAGGTGATCAGGCCCAGCACGATGATGATCAGGAGCGGCGCGCCCCAGATCACGAGTTCGAGCTTGGTCGAGTGATCCCAGTCCGGTTCGTATTTCGCATTGGCGTTCTTGCGATAGCGCCACGCGAACAGGACCGTCAGGATCATCACCGGGACGATGATGATCAACATGAGCAGCACCGAGATCGTGATCAGGTCTGCCTGTTGTTTTGCAATATCGCCGGTGGGATTCATTACCACCGTATTGCAGCCGGAAAGCAGCGCAAGCAGGAGTAATGGCAGTCCGCGGCGGACAATTTTAGGAATCATGCTAGGTATCTAACGTTACATGGGAATAAGAACATGCTACTGTAACGCCAACGGCCTACGGCAACCATTGGACACTTTGTCCCACCCTTGCTATATTGCAACTGCGGCATTGCCGCAAAAACAATGAAAACAGGGTGATACGTTGAGGCTGTCGCAGGCCGGGCTGACCCCCTAGGAGACGAAGATATGCAAAGCACGACGACGTACGGCGGCGCAAGTGCCGCGCCCATTACCCACCCCACCAGCGGGGCTCGCAACATCAATGCCCGGGACGGCGAAATCCACCCGGGCGAAATCGCCGTCGGCGTGGTCATCGGCCGCGCCTCGGAATATTTCGAATTCTTCGTCTACGCAATCGCTTCGGTACTGGTATTCCCCGCAGTCTTTTTCCCGTGGGCTGACCGGCTTGAAGCGACACTCTACTCGTTTATCATTTTTTCGTTCGCATTTATCGCGCGCCCCTTCGGCACGATGATCTTCATGTGGCTGCAGACCCGCTTCAGCCGCGAAATGAAGCTGACCATCGCGCTGCTCCTGATGGGCACCTGCACCGTGGTGATTTCCTTCCTGCCCACCTACAGCCGCATCGGCGCCGCCTCGATCGTGATCCTTTCGCTGATGCGCATCGGCCAGGGCATCGCCCAGGGCGGCTCCTGGGACGGCCTGCCCTCGCTGCTGGCCCTGAGCGCACCGGAGCACAAGCGCGGCTGGTACGCGATGCTGGGCCAGCTTGCCGCACCGCTCGGCTTCCTGATCGCGGCCGGCCTGTTCGCCTACCTGCTGGCCAACCTGTCGCAGGACGATTTCCTGGTCTGGGGCTGGCGCTATCCATTCTTCTGCGCCTTCACGATCAACGTCGTGGCGCTGTTCGCCCGGCTGCGCCTGGTCTCGACCAGCGAGTACTCGCGCCTGCTGGACGCGCATGAACTCGACCCGGCACCGGTCGGTGAACTGGTCAAGTCGCAAGGCAGCAACATCGCCATCGGCGCGCTGGCCGCCCTGGCCAGCTACGCCCTGTTCCACCTGGTGACGGTGTTCCCGCTGTCCTGGATCCAGCTCTACGATACCCGTCCGATGGACGAGTTCCTGCACATCCAGATGTGGGGCGCGGTGCTGGCGGCAGTGGCGATCCTGGTCTCGGGCCTGATCGCCGACAAGGTCGGCCGCCGCACCACGCTGGGCACCCTGGCGGTCCTGATCGGCCTGTTCTCGCTGGCCGTACCGACCCTGATGGATGGCGGCGAGGCCGGCCAGAACACCTTCATCCTGGTCGGCTTCGCCTTGCTGGGCCTGTCGTACGGCCAGGCCGCCGGCGCGGTGACCGCGAACTTCAAGCAGCAGTACCGCTACACCGGCGCCGCCCTGACCTCGGACCTCGCCTGGCTGGTCGGCGCCGCCTTCGCGCCGCTGGTCGCCCTGGGCCTGTCGGCGCACTTCGGACTGGGCTACGTCAGCCTCTACCTGCTGTCGGGTGCGGTCGGCTCGCTGGCGGCACTGAGCCTGAACCGGGCGCTCGAGATCCGCGACTAAGTCGTTTCAATACCAGGTGCGCGGCCCGGCCGCGCACGCGAAACGCCCCGCAGCGCTGCGCGCCCGGGGCGTTTTCTTTGTGGTGCTGTCAGCGCTCACTATGGATGAGGCCGGAACTGCTGAGCCCCCCCCTGGTCGAACACCTGTCTCCATCGACAGGAAGCGGCCATGAAAACACCCAGCTTCAAAAATGGTTCGCACGACTCCCCGTGCTGCCTGAGCGGCACGCCTTCGGCGCGGCTGCGCCTGCGCGAAAAATGGCGCGATGGGCTGGACACACTGACGCCACCGCTTCGGTCACGTGATATGACAATCATCATATGAAGATCGTCATATGATGCTCGTCATATGATCTGAATCATATTCTTCGTATCCTATTTTCATCGAATGGACAGCCGCTGCCGCCATCCGCCGGCCTCACTCCGGCCGGGAAGGCACGAACAGCGACACCAGGACCTGGCGCGCGGCAGCCAGCGCCGCCCTGCCCTCGGCACGATCGCCATGAATCCGGGCCAGTTGCAGGTTACCCACCAGCGCCCCGGCGATCACCCCGGCCTGCGCCGGGTCGGCGCCTTCGGGCAAGGCCGATGCCACCCTGCGCACCAGGCGGTCGGCGCGCTGCGCCGAGGCATTGCGCACCGCTTCTTCCTGGCGCGGCATCTCGCTGGCGAGCGCGCCGACCACGCAGCCGCGCTCCGGATCGGCGAGCTGCTCATCGGACAGATACAGTTCGATCAGCGCCCGCAGGGCGCTGCCGGTGTCGCGCGTGCGCGCGGCGATGCCCTCGTCGAGTTCCGCGCTGCTGATGGCGCCGGCGTGCTCGATCGCCGCCACCAGCAGGGCGTCGCGCGAATCGAAATGGGCGTAGAAGCCGCCGTGGGTCAGGCCGGCCTCCTTCATCACCTCGGCCACGCCGACCCCGGCATAGCCATGGCGCCGCACCGCCCGGCTGGCCGCCTCGACGATGCGATGGTGGGACTGCTCGCGCTTGCTGGACTTGGCCGATGCGGACATGATGGACCCCTGAATATGATGCAGGTCATATTACGATGATCATATTTTTCTCGTCAAGCCTTATCGCCGCGTGAATCTTCCGGGCGCACGCCGGTCAAAAGCGGAGACCGAGGTCGAGGAGGAGCATTCATGACGCGCAGGGAACCCGCCAGGATCGCCGCCGGGGCGGCGCTTCTCGAAGGCATGCTCGAACTGCCGGCCACACCGATCGGCGTGGTACTGTTCGCCCATGGCAGCGGCAGCAGCCGCCACAGTCCGCGCAACAAGCTGGTGGCTGCCCGGCTGCGCGAAGCCGGCATCGCCACCCTGCTGATCGACCTGCTAGGTCCCGACGAGGACCGCGATGCCGGCAAGCGCTTCGACATTCCCCTGCTGACGGCGCGCCTGGCGCTCGCGGCCGCCTGGCTGGGCACCGAGCCGCTCCCGCTCGGCCTGTTCGGCGCCAGCACCGGCGCCGCCGCGGCGCTGCAACTGGCGGCGCGCGACGGCTCGGGCATCGCCGCGGTGGTGTCGCGCGGCGGGCGGCCCGACCTGGCCGGAGCCGACGCCCTGAAGGCCGTGATCGCGCCGACCCTCTTGACCGTGGGCGGCGCCGATGGCGCGGTCGTCGACCTGAACCGCCAGGCGCTGGCTGCACTGCGCTGCGACAAGCGCCTGCTGGTCGTTCCCGGCGCCACCCACCTGTTCGAGGAAGCCGGCAAGCTCGAGGAAGTGGCGCAGGCCGCCTGCGACTGGTTCGTGCGCCACCTGGTCGCACCGTGACCGTGACCGCGACCGCGCGCGCAGCGCCGCTGCGCCTGCTGCTGGCCGGCGACGCCATGCTGGGGCGCGGCGTGGCGACCTGGATTCGGCGCTGCGGGCCAGCTTATCCGCTCGGTGCGCTGGGCGGCCTGCTCGAAGCGCCGGATCTCGTCATCGCCAATCTCGAATGCGCGCTCACGCGGCGCTCGCGACACTGGAGCGGGGCCCCGAAAGCCTTTTATTTCGGCGCCCCGCCCGAGGCGGCCCAGACGCTGGCCGGCGCCGGGATCCGGCTGGCCAGCCTGGCCAACAACCATGTGCTCGATTTCGGCGTGGAGGGCCTGCACGATACGCTGGCCGCGCTCGAGCGGCATGGCATCGCGCACGCCGGTGCCGGTGCCGGCGACGGTATCGCTGCCGCGCGGCGGCCGGCGCTGGTCGACTGCAGGGGCGTGCGCATCGGCATGGCCGCCTTCTGCGATCACCAGGCGGATTTTGCCGCCGCGCCAGGCCATCCCGGCATCGCCTGGCTCGACCTGCACGATGAGCCGGCAGCGCTGGCCGCGTTCGCGCAGGCGCTCGCGGCGCTGCGCGAGGCCGGGGCCGACTGGCCGATCCTGTCGCTGCACTGGGGGCCGAACATGGTATGGCAGCCGCGGCCGAGGTTTCGCCGCCTGGCGCGTGGCGCCGTCGACATGGGCTGGAAGATCGTATTCGGCCACAGCGCCCATGTGTTCCAGGGCATCGAGCTCTACCGGGGCTTCCCGATCCTGTACGCCGTAGGCGACCTGGTCGACGACTACGCCGTCGATCCGGCCTTTCGCAACGACCATCAATTGCTGTTCGAGCTGGAACTGGCGGCGGGCCGGCTCGGCGCCATCTTGCTGCACCCGATCTTCATCGCGCGCTGCCGCACCCGGCCGGCCGCGCCGGATCAGGCGCGCTGGACCGCCGGCCGGATGGGCGCCCTGTGCGACCAACTGGGCACGCGAATCGACACCGCCGGCGGACCCTGGCGCATCGCGCCCGGCCAGGCCTAGGCCAGGGCCGTATCGAGCACCGTCATCAGGATGAAGCCGAACACGAGCGCGATGCCGGCAAAGGTGCCGTTGCCGTTCTGGCGGTATTCGGGGATCACGTCGTTGACGATCACGAACAGCATCGCCCCACCCGCCGCCGCCAGCGCAAACGGCAGGAAGCCGGCCGCGATACCGATCAGGGCCACGCCGAAGGCGGCCGCCACCGGCTCGATCAGGCCGGAGACGATCCCCAGCCCGACCGAAGTCAGGCGGCCATAGCCGACCGTGCGCAGCGCCAGGGCCACCACCAGGCCTTCCGGCACGTCCTGGATCGAAATACCGGTGGTGAGCGCATTCGCCTTCTCGATGTCGATACCGGCGTAGCCGACGCCGATCGCCATGCCTTCCGGGAGGTTGTGCAGCGCCACGGCCCACACGAACAGCCAGGCGCGCCGCAGCGAGATGCCGGCGTCGCCCTGCTCGAGGATCGCTTCCGAGTGCACGGCGCGGGTCAGGAGCAGGATGGCGCCGGCGCCGGCCATGATCCCGGCGCCGGCCATCAGGCTGGCCTCCCAGTTGCCCGAACCGGCGCCCTTGGCGGCGGCAATGGCTGGGATGACGAGCGAGAACGCGGTGGCGCCGAGCATCACGCCGGCGCCGAACCCCAGGAAGCAATCGTAAGTGCGCTTGGAGAAATTCTGTGCGAACAGGACCGGCAAGGTGCCCAGCGCGGTGGCGGCCGCGGCGGTGGCGCCGCCCAGCAGGGCACGGTGCATCTTGGGGTCCGCGTTCATGACCTGCTCGGCCAGGCTGCCCAGCAACAGGATGCAGCCGACGCCGCAGATGAGGAAGCCGACGACATGCCGCAGCGTCAGTGCGCGCAGCAGGCCGCGGGCCGCGAGCAGCCGCTTATCGTGCGTCTTGGATGTGTGAGAGTCCATGCAATACCCGAACGTATGCGGCATGCCGTCGGCCGCCCCTGGGGGGCAGTCGCCGGCATGCCGCGGGGGGCTACTTCTTCATCGCCTTCATGCCCTTGGCCGTGCCTTTGTCCTGCGGCTTGCTCATGCCGGTGTCGTCGAGCTGCCCGCCCTTCGAGCCCAGCTCGGCGCTACCCATCGCGCTGCCGGACGCGGTGCCGGACTGTCCCGCCATCGTACCACCGCCGGCCGACTGCATGCTCATACCGAGTTCGGCGCCGGTGCGCGGCGAGGACATCGGGTCGGACATGGTGCGCATCGCCATCTGCTTGAGCACGTCGATGTCGCCGCTGGGCAGCGCCACCTCGGCCTCGCCCGAGCCGCCGTCCACCGCCATCTGCTTCTCGCGGTCGGTGACGAAGTCCCAGTCGGCGCCCTGGTTCCAGGGGCCGCGCATCTCGCCCTCGCCCTGCGACATGTTGTAGTACACGCTGGCGAAGCGCGGGTCGGCCGGCATTTTGCCCGGCGGGAAGTTCGGCTCGATGGCATACAGCGCCTTCTCGAAGGACTTCTGGTGCGCCACCTCACGCGTCATCAGGAAGCCCAACGCTTCCTTCACGCCCGGGTCGTCGGTCAGCGCAATCAGGCGCTCGTACACGATCTTCGCGCGCGCCTCGGCCGCGATGTTCGAGCGCAGGTCGGCGGTCGGCTCGGTGATCGAGTCGATGTAGGCCGCGGTCCAGGGCACGCCGGCCGAGTTCACCAGCGGGGTGCCGCCGCCGTACAGCACCTGGGTCAGGTGACTGTCGTTGCCCGCCCCGGTGATGGACTTGAACAGGTCGGCTTCGCTGTCGACGGCCTCGGCCAGGCGGCCCTTGGCGCCCTTGTTGAGCATGGCGACGATGTGCCCGATCACTTCGAGGTGGCTCAGTTCCTCGGTGGCGATGTCGAACAGCATGTCCTTGCGGCCCGGGTCGTCTTCCGATACCGCCTGCGTGAAGTAGCGCATCGCTGCGGCCAGTTCACCCTGCGGGCCGCCGAATTGCTCCAGCATGAGGTTGGCCAGGGCCGGATTCGGCTCGCTGACGCGGACTGTGTATTGCAGGCGTTTGTTATGTGCAAACATGGACGTCCTCCGATGATGAGTATCGGCGCCGTAGCAGCGCCTTCGGGTGATGCCGGCCACGACCGGCAACGCGTGTATCTCATGTTGGCAGGGTGGCACGGCAGTGTGGATCAGGTGTTCGCGCGCGCTTGTGTAGGACTGCGGCGACATACACAAACTTGATGGAAATATTGGAATTGATAAATTCAGGGTTTCGCAGGCCGTTTTTCGGCTGCCGCCGCCGTGCGACGGCCTGGACACGCCCCGCCCAGCGATTCACACCGACATTCGCGCGGCGCGTACTCCTACAGTAAAGACGAGCGGCGCCGCACTACCATGTTGACTAACTACTATGTTGACGAACTACCATGTTGAATACATGACCACAAAGGGGGTAACGATGTTTAACCTGAATAAGCTGAGCCCGACGATCACCAACATGATCCGCTTCGACCATTCGCACGTGATGGTGACCTTCCACCAGTACGAGAGGGACAAGCCGGCGCGCGTGAAGAAGGCGCTGGCCGACACCATCTGCGACGCGCTGGAAATCCACGCGACGCTCGAGGAAGAGATTTTCTACCCGGTGATGCGCGAGCGCGACGCCGGCGAGCCGTTCATGCACAAGGCCGAGCCGGAGCACATGGAGATGCGCCGCCTGATCGCCGAACTGCGCCGCACCAGCGGCGCCGATCCGCGCCACGACAAGCTGGTGATGGAACTGATGCGCGACGTGATGCACCACGTGGCCGACGAGGAAACCACCCTGCTGCCGCATGCCGAGGCCAAGCTGAGCCGCGAGATGCTCTCGGAGCTGGGCGCCAGGATGACCCGTCGCCGCCTGGAACTGGTGGGGCCGAAGGCCGGCAAGCTGGCCAAGGAACATGCGGTCGGCTTCGGCGGCAGCGGCGCGGCCCTGGTGGTCGGCCTGGCCAGCGCCGTGTTCGCGGCCAAGGCCTTCGGTCCGAAGAAGACCTGGAAGTCCAACCCGGCCTGAGGCCGCCTTGCCCCCCCTCCCCGGCCGCGGCATGCTGCGGCCGGCTTCGCCGCAGGCACGCCATCGGCGGCGCGAAAAAGCGGCGGATCGCGCAATGCGCCCTCCGCCGGCAATCTCCTCAAGCAAGCCAGCGCACCAGCACCGGCACCAGCCAGGGCGCGAGCAGCGCGGTCAGCGCCCCGTTCAATCCCATCGCCAGGCCCGCAAACGCACCCATCTCGGCGCCCGACTGGAAGGCGCGCGCGGTGCCGATGCCGTGCGCGGCCAGGCCCAGCGCGAAGCCGCGCGCCGCCGGCGAGGCGATGCGCAACCGGTCGAACAGCCAGGGGCCGGCAATCGCGCCGAAGATGCCGGTGCCGATCACCATCGCCGCGGTCAGGGCCGGAATGCCGCCCAGGCGTTCCGACACCGCCATGGCGATCGGCGAGGTCGCCGACTTCGGGCCCAGGGTGGCGGCCAGCACCGGGCCGGCGCCCATCAGGAGCGCGATCGCGACACTCGACACGATGGCCGTGACACAGCCGAGCAGCAGTGCGCAGGCCAGCGGCAGGAAAGCACGGCGCAGGCGCGGCAGCTGGCGCACCAGCGGCAGGGCCAGGGCCACCGTGGCCGGGCCGAGCAGGAAGTGGACGAACTGGGCGCCGGCAAAATAGCGCTGGTAGGACATGCCGGAGAGCAGCAAGGCCGCCGCGACCAGGGCGATCGAGATCGCCACCGGATTGGCCAGCGGCGCGCCCTTGCACAGGCGCGCGATGCGGTGGGCGGCCAGGTAGGCGCACAGGGTCATGGTCAGCCCCAGCAGCGGCGAAGCCGACAGGTAGACCCAGAAGCGGCCGAAATCCCCGAATTGGGCCGGCTCAGGCATCGCCGGCCCCTCCTGCGTCAGCGCCCCCTTCTCCCAGCCGCCGCAGCAGCAGGCCGGTGAGCGCGAGCGTCAGTAGGGTGCTGGCGACCAGCGACACCAGGATCGCCAGCCAGTGGCCGCTGCCGCTGGCGGCGGTGGCCACGATGCCGACGCCGGCCGGAACGAAGAGCAGCGACAGGTGGGCCAGCAGGGTGTTGGCCGCCTCCTCGACAGATTGCTGCAGGCGCGGCCAGGCCAGCAGGGCGGCCATCAGGAGCAGCATGCCCGCCACCGGACCGGGAATCGGAAGCGCCAGCAGGAACACCAGGCCTTCGCCGAGGCACTGGAACAGCAGCAGGATGGTAAAGGCGGCGAGCATGGAGCGCTTCGAGAATAAAGCGCTCAGGATAGCAAATCGGGCGGCGGCGTGCGCCGCCTTGCCAGCGGTCGGGCCCGCCGGTCCCGGTTTCAGGCCTCCGCGGTGGCCCCGGCAATCGCGCCGCGGCGCACCTGGTCGCGCTCGATCGACTCGAACAACGCCTTGAAGTTGCCTTCGCCGAAACCGTCGTCGCCCTTGCGCTGGATGAACTCGAAGAACACCGGTCCGAGCTGGGTCTCCGAGAAGATCTGCAGCAGCAGGCGCGGCCTGCCGTCGACCACGCTGCCGTCCAGCAGCAGGCCGCGCGCCTTGAGTTCCTCGGGGTTTTCGCCGTGGCCCGGCACGCGCTCTTCGAGCATTTCGTAATAGGTCGCGGGCGGCGCGCTCATCAGGGGCACGCCGGCCGCGCGCAGGCCGTCCACCGTCTTGATCAGGTCTTCGCTCAGGAGCGCGATGTGCTGGATGCCTTCGCCGTTGAACTTCATCAGGAATTCCTCGATCTGGCCGCCGCCCTGCTTGCCTTCCTCGTTGAGCGGAATGCGGATCATGCCGTCCGGCGCGGTCAGCGCCTTCGAGGTCAGGCCGGTGTACTCGCCCTTGATGTCGAAGTAGCGGATCTCGCGGAAGTTGAACAGCTTTTCGTAGAAATTGGCCCAGAAGCTCATGCGGCCCCGGTAGACGTTGTGGGTCAGGTGGTCGATGATCTTCAGGCCCTGGCCGGCCGGATGGCGGTCCACGCCCTCCAGGAATTCGAAGTCGATGTCATAGATCGACTTGCCCTCTTCGAAGCGGTCGATCAGGTACAGCGGCGCGCCGCCGATGCCCTTGATGGCGGGCAGGCGCAATTCCATCGGGCCGGTCGGGATCTCGACCGCCTGCGCGCCCAGTTCCAGCGCGCGCGCGTAGGCCTTGTGCGCGTCCTTGACGCGGAAGGCCATGCCGCAGGCCGAGGGGCCGTGTTCGGCGGCGAAGTAGGCGGCGTAGCTCTTCGGCTCGTTGTTGATGATGAAGTTGATGCCGCCCTGGCGGTACAGGCTCACCGCCTTCGAGCGGTGCACCGCCACCTTGGTGAAGCCGAGCGCTTCGAAGACCGGCTCCAGCACGCCCGGGGTGGGCGACGCGAACTCGACGAACTCGAAGCCCATCAGGCCCATGGGGTTCTCAAACAGGTCTGCCATTTTTCTCTTCCTTCCAGATGTCGTTGGTGAGCAGCCGTCTGCACGGCCGCGGATGTTCAAAGCCGCTCATGCGGCACATTCGTTCAGCACATTCATTCCGCGCATTCATTCCGCGAATACCTCGGCCAGCAGGCCGCGCAGCCACTGGTTGCCCGGGTCCTGGCCATAGCGCCGGTGCCAGAACACGTTGGTCTGCAGCGACGGCAACTCGAGCGGCGGCACGATCCATTCCAGGCCGAACGGCGTCGCGGCCCGCTCCGCCAGCTTCTGCGGCACCGTGACCACCAGGTCGGAGGTCGCCACCATGTAGGGCACCGCCGTGAAGTGCGGCACCCGGAAGCGCACCGACGGTCCGACCCCGGCCCGCGCCAGCAGCGCGTTGATGCGGTCGTACGGGCTTTCGCTCGCATCGACCAGCATGTGCTCGGCCTTCACGAAGCGCGCCAGGCTCATCTCGCCCCTGGCCAGGGGGTGCCCCTTGCGCATCATCGTCACATAGGGCTGGCGGAACAACTGGCGCTGGTACAGCGCTTCCGAGATGTCCTCGAACGGCCCCACCGCCAGGTCGACCCGCCCGCCTTCCATTTCCTCTTTCAGCGCCAGCGCGCCGGCGCGCACCGAGCTGATCTCGACCTGCGGCGCCAGCACACGGCAGCGCTCGATCAGCGCCGGCATGAAGTAGATCTCGCCCACGTCCGTCATCGCCAGCACGAAGCGGCGGGTGCTGGTGGCCGGGTCGAAGCGGCTGCGCTGGTTCAGCGCGAGGGCCACCTGGGCCATCGCCACGCCGATCGGTTCGGCCATCTGCGTGGCCAGCGGCGTCGGCTGCATGCCGCTGGCGGTGCGCACGAACAGTTCGTCGCCGAACGCGCGGCGCAGGCGCGCCAGCGCGTTGCTCACTGCCGACTGGCTCAATCCCAGCCTGCGCGCGGCCGAGGAAATCTGGCGCTCCCGGTAGACTTCCTGGAATACCGACAGCAGGTTCAGGTCGATGGTGTGCGGTTCGATCATGGCGTGGGCTGCATTGTCGGCCCGGCGCGGGCGCGAGAATAGCAATATTTAGGTGGTGAATAGTCTACATTTTTCTATTCATCTCGTAAAACATGCTGAATTCTTCTACAGTGGCGGCGATTCCCATTCGTGTCCCCTCGCCAGGAGAACCCCATGTCCTTTTCCGTCGACCGCGCATCCGCTCCCCCCGGCGCCTACATGAGCGGCTTCGGCAACGAATTCGCCACCGAAGCCCTGCCCGGCGCCCTGCCGCAGCACCGCAATTCGCCCCAGCGCGTGGCCTACGGCCTGTATGCCGAGCAGCTGTCCGGCACCGCCTTCACCGCGCCGCGCAGCCACAACCGCCGCTCCTGGCTGTACCGGATTCGCCCCGCGGCGGTGCACGGCAGCTTCACGCCGATCGACGCGGGCCGCATCGTGTCGCGCTTCGACACCCCGGCCCCGCCCAACCAGCTGCGTTGGAGCCCGCTACCGATGCCGGACGCGCCGACCGATTTCATCGACGGCTGGGTCACCATGGCCGGCAACGGTTCGCCGGAAGCCATGAACGGCTGCGCGATCCACCTGTACGCCGCCAACCGCGACATGGACGGCCGCTACTTCTACAATGCCGACGGCGAGCTGCTGGTGGTGCCGCAGCAGGGCCGGCTGGCGATCGCCACCGAACTCGGGCTGATCGAGATCGAACCGCAGGAGATCGCGGTGATTCCGCGCGGCCTGCGTTTCCAGGTCAGCTTGCCGGACGGCGCGGCGCGCGGCTACATCTGCGAGAATTTCGGCGCCCTCCTGCAACTGCCCGACATGGGTCCGATCGGCTCGAACGGCCTGGCCAACCCGCGCGACTTCCTGAGCCCGAGCGCGCGCTACGAGGACCTCGAGGGCGACTTCGAACTGGTCACCAAGTTCTGCGGCGGCCTGTGGCGCGCACCGATCGGCCATTCGCCGCTCGACGTGGTCGCCTGGCACGGCAACTACGCGCCCTACAAGTACGACCTGCGCCACTTCAACACCATCGGCTCGATCAGCTACGACCACCCGGATCCCTCGATCTTCCTGGTGCTGCAGTCGCCCAGCGACACCCCGGGCGTGGACACGCTCGACTTCGTGATCTTCCCGCCGCGCTGGCTGGTGGGCGAAGACACCTTCCGCCCGCCCTGGTTCCACCGCAACGTGGCCAGCGAATTCATGGGGCTGATCCACGGCGCCTACGACGCCAAGGCCGACGGCTTCGTGCCGGGCGGCGCCAGCCTGCACAACTGCATGAGCGGGCACGGACCCGACGCCGCCACCTTCGACAAGGCCAGCAGCGCCGACACCGGCCGGCCGCACAAGGTGGCGGACACCATGGCCTTCATGTTCGAGACCCGCAACGTGATCGTACCGACGGCCCAGGCCCTGTCCTCGCCCCAGCTGCAGGCCGACTACCAGCAATGCTGGGCGGGTATCGGCAAGCATTTCCGGCCGACGCCCTGAGCCAAGGGCGCTTCCCCGGAAACGTGCCATGCTGATAATTCGTGTGGCGAAAACCGGGGGCGGCATGCGATGATGTGGCGTGCGCCGCTCCCGGTGCGCCCGGTCGCGGCCCGGATCGTCCGACGAAAGGCCCCGCGCCAGTGCTGACCGACATATTGATCATCTCCTTCCTCATACTGATGAACGGAGTGTTCGCCATGAGCGAGTTGGCACTGGTCTCGGCCAAGCACCTGCGCCTCGAACGGCGCGCCGAAGAAGGCAGCCGCGGCGCGCGCGCGGCGCTCAAGCTGGCCGACGACCCCAGCAACTTCCTCTCCACGGTCCAGATCGGCATCACCATCATCGGCATCTTCAACGGCGCCTTCGGCGAGGCCTCGCTCGCCAGCAGCCTGACCGCCGAACTCCAGACCATCCCCTGGGTCGCGCCCTACGCGCAAGAAACCGCCACCGGCCTGGTGGTCGCCTCGATCACCGTCGCCTCGATCATCTTCGGCGAACTGGTCCCGAAGCGGATCGCGATGCGCTATCCGGAAGCGATGGCGATCCTGATCGCGCCGCCGCTGCGCCTGCTCTCGAAGCTGATGTCGCCCTTCGTCGCCTTCCTGTCGCTGGTCACGAACGCCATCGTGCGCCTGCTCGGCATCCATCAGGTCAAGGAAGAAGCCCCGACCGAGGAAGACATCGCCGGCATCATCAAGGAAGGCGCCGACACCGGCGTGTTCGAGAAGACCGAGTACGACATCGTCCAGCGCGCCCTGCGCCTGGACGACCAGCACCTGAAATCGCTGATGACGCCGCGGGTCGACCTGGTCATCATCGACCTCGAGGAAAACCGCGCCGGCAACCTCGAGACCATCGCCGCCAGCCGCTACAGCCGCTATCCGGTGTGCCGCGGCGACCGCTCGCACATCGTCGGCTACGTGATGGCGCGCGACCTGCTGGCCCAGGCGGTGCGCACCGGCTCGGTGGACACGGTCGACCTCGAAGGCGCGGTGCAGGAACTGCTGTACGTGCCGGAGACCGTGAGCGCCATGGCCCTGCTCGAGATGTTCAAGAAACACCGCGCCGAATTGGCCCTGATCGTCGACGAATACGGCGACATCCAGGGCATGGTCACCCTGAGCGACGTGATGAGCGCGCTGGTGGGCGACGTCACCGTGGCCGGCGAAGACCACGACGTCGATGCCGTGCAGCGTCCCGACGGCAGCTGGCTGCTGGACGGCGGCGTGTCGCTCGACCGCTTCCGCGACCTGCTCGAGACCGGACTCGGCTTCCCCGGCGAGGTCGAAGGCGCCTACCATACGCTGGCCGGCTTCCTGCTGTACCAGCTGGGCTACATCCCCAAGCCGTCCGACGCGGTCGAGTGGCAAGGCTTCCGCTTCGAGGTCATGGACATGGACGGCAACCGCATCGACCGCATCCTGGTGTCGCGCTACGAAGTGGCGCAGGCCGAGCCGGAGCGCGATTAATCTTCTGTTAAGCCGCGTGCGTTATCGTCGTGCCAACTCAACAAGGAGAAACGCACGATGGATGTCGTCACACTCGGCCCGCTGGTCTTTCCCACCCGGGTGCTGCTGGTCCTGGCCGCGATCCTGGCGGCCACCCTGCTGGCCGAATGGTTCCGCCGGCGGCGCGGCATCGATCCCGGCGCCGTGCTGTGGAAGATGATCCTGGCCGGCTTCGTGGCCGCGCGCGCCGTGTTCGTGCTGCGCCACCACGCGCTGTTCGCCGAGCGCCCCTGGACCGCCTTCGACTTCCGGGACGGCGGCTTCGACGCCGGCGCCGGGCTGCTGGTCGCCTGCGTGGTGGGCGCCGAGCTGACCCGCCGCCATGCGGCCCTGCGGCGGCCGCTGCTGGCCGCCAGCCTGGCCGGCATCGCGCTCTGGCTGGGCGGCACCCTGATGCTGCAGGCCTTCGCGCCGGCGCATGCGCCGCTGCCGGCGCTGCAGGTGCGCGCTCTCGACGGCGCCGAACTGCCCCTGCGCGGCTTCGTCGGCAGGCCGCTGGTGGTCAACCTGTGGGCCACCTGGTGCCCGCCATGCCGGCGCGAGATGCCGGCGCTGGGCAGGATGCAGGCCGCCAGGCCGGATGTCGGCTTCGTGTTCGTCAACCAGGGCGAATCGGCGGCGGCGGTGCGCGCCTACATGCAGTCGCAGGGACTGCGGATGGACAATGTGGTGCTCGACGCCGCCGGACAACTGTCCAAGCGCACCGGGTCGCCGGGCTTCCCGACCACCCTGTTCTACGACGCGCGCGGGACGCTGCGCTTGCGGCACGTGGGCGAGCTGTCGGAAGCGAGCCTCGCCGAGAAGCTGGCGCAATTGCCCCGTTAGTTTTCGCCCGCCTCCCCCTTGCGCTTCCCCCCGCGGGCAAGCTGTGGTACAACATGCGCCGCACACAGGAGAGCCAATGCAAGTCAATCCGATCCAGCTGTTCGACGCCGAGTCCTCGACCTTTACCTACATCCTGTCCGCTCCGGACAGCGCCGACGCGGTGATCATCGACCCGGTCGACCGCCACTGGCAGCGCGACCTGGCCCACATCGAACGCCTCGGACTGACCCTCACCCACGTGCTGGAGACCCATGCCCACGCCGATCACGTCACCTCGGCCGGCCGGCTGCGCGCCCTGACCGGCGCCAAGGCCTGCGTGCCGAGCGGCTGCGGCATCCCGCCGGCCGAAGTGCAGCTGCAGGACGGCGACCTGATTCCATTCGGATGGCGCGAGCACATCGCCGTGATCCACACCCCCGGCCACACCGCCGGCAGCATGTGCTACCTGTGGCGCGGCAACCTGTTCAGCGGCGACACCCTGCTGGTGGACGGCTGCGGGCGCACCGATTTCCAGGGCGGCTGCGCCGCCGCGCTCTACGACAGCGTCACCCGCAAGCTGTTCGCGCTGGACGACGCGACCCGGGTCTGGCCCGGTCACGACTACCGGGGCCAGTCGGTCTCCACCATCGGCTGGGAAAAGCGCCACAATGCGCGCCTGGCGCAGCGTTCGCGCGCCGAGTTCGTCGCGCTGATGGCCGCGCTCGACCTGCCGCGCCCGAAGCTGATGGACGTGGCGGTGCCGGCCAATCGCATGCTCGGCCTGGCGCACAGCGTGTGAGCGGCGCGCAGGCGCGCGCGCTGTTCTTTTAGTGGGAAGCCTCGAAACGCCCGCATGACGCTCCCGGCGCATTCCGGTACAATTTTTCCTTTGGGCAATTTATAGTACTCGAAAGCAACATCGCAAGAGGAGTCTCTCGGCAGCCGCATGACACAGTTCCACCAACTAGCGCACTGGCGCGCCCGCATCTTTTCGAAGCTGATGTCGATCGTCCTGATCGTCGGCACGGTCGCGGCAATTCCCAGCATCCTGCTGGCCGTGGCCGACGGCATGTGGCCGATCGCGCTGATGGACACGGTGGCGCTGGGCTGGATCTGCGCCATCTGGTGGTTCGACCGGCTGCCGTACACGCTGCGGGTGCTGAACTTCCTCGCGGTCCTGTTCCTGGTGGGGGTGGGCCTGATGCTGGCTGTCGGGCCGGTCAGCCAGATCTTCCTGATGGCGCCACCCGTGCTGGCGGTGGTGTTCCTGGGCACCCGCCAAGCCTTGGGCGCGCTCGCCCTGAGCGGCGCCACGATCCTGGGCCTCGGGCTGGCCGGCCACGCCAAGCTGTTCGTCGCGGGCCTCGACCACCCGCTGCTCGCGTCGCTGGTGGTGACCCTCAACTACCTGTGCGTCGGCGCCGTCATCACCATCACCTGCGGCGCCCTGGTCAAGGGCTTGACCACCACCATGGGTGAGATGCAGGGCTTTGCCGACTCCCTCGAGAACAAGCAGGCCCGCCTGCACGAACTGAACGCCGAGCTGCGCCTGACCTCGGCCGCGGTCGCGCGCCTGAACGACATGGTCCTGATCGCGCGCGCGGTGGATGCGCCCGGAGCGCACCAGCCGATCATCTTCGCCAACGAGGCGTTCGAGCGCCGCACCGGCTACCAGCGCGCCGAGATCATCGGGCAAAGCATGCGCCTGCTGCACGGGCCGGAGACCGATCCTGACGAGGTCTCGCGCATCCTGTGGGCGGTTGCGCGCAACGAGGCGGTCAAGTCCGAGCTGCTGAACTACACCAAGGGCGGCGATCCCTACTGGGTGGAGATGGAGATGGTGCCCTTCGCCAGCGAGGACGGCCGCAACACGCACTGGGTCGTGGTGGGGCGCGACATCACCGAGCGCCGCAATTCGGCCCGGGCGATCCACCATCTCGCCTTCTACGACGTGCTCACCGGCCTGCCCAACCGCCGCCTGCTGAGCGAGCGCCTGGACGCGCTGGTCGCGGGCTGCCAGGCCGGCGGCGCGCTGGGCGCCGTGCTGTTCATCGACCTGGACAACTTCAAGCATGTCAACGACGCGCGCGGGCACGCCACCGGCGACGCACTGCTGCGCAGCGTCGCCGAGCGCCTGGTGTCGGCGGTGCGCGCGCGCGACACCGTGGCGCGCCTGGGCGGCGACGAGTTCGTGATCCTGCTGCAGGACCTCGGCCACGAACCCGACGCCGCGACCGAAGCGGCGGTCAAGGTCGCCCACAAGGTGCTCGCCGCCCTCGGCGAGGACGTCGCGATCGACGAGCAGTTGTACCGCTCGACCGGCAGCGTCGGCGTCGCGCTGCCATTGCGCGCCGGCCTGACCGGGAACGACCTGCTGCGCGAGGCCGACGTCGCGATGTACGAGGCCAAGGCCGCCGGCCGCAATGGCGTGGCGCTGTTCGAGACCACGATGCTGGCCGAGGCCGAGCAGAAGCTCACGCTCGAGCGCGACCTCGCCATGGCGCTCGAGAAGGGCGAGCTGGCGATGCACCTGCAGCTGCAGGTCGACCAGAACCAGCGCCCGAGCGGCGCCGAGCTCCTGATGCGCTGGCACCGCGCCGACGGCATCCTGGTGCCGCCGGAGGTGTTCATTCCGATCGCCGAAGCCAGCGGCCTGATCGTCCCGCTCGGCAACTGGGTGCTGCGCCAGGCCTGCGAGGCCTGGCTGCGCCTGCAAGCGGCCGGCCATGCCTTGCCGCTGTCGATCAACGTCAGCCCGGTGCAGTTCCGCCAGCCGGACTTCGTCGACGAGGTGCGCGCGGCGCTGAACGACACCGGCGTGCCGGGCGGGCAGCTGGTGTTCGAGGTCACCGAAGGCCTGCTGATGGAAGACCAGGAGCAGACCATCGCCCGCATGCACGCGCTCACCACGCTCGGCATCCGCTTCTCGGTGGACGACTTCGGCACCGGTTACTCGAACCTGGCCTACCTGCGCAAGATGCCGCTGTACGAGCTCAAGATCGACAAGAGCTTCATCCGCGACACGCCCAACGACGTCAACGGCACCGCGATCGTGCAGTCGATCCTGTCGATGGCCGAGCACCTTGGCATCCGCGTGGTGGCCGAGGGCATCGAGACCGCGCAACAGGCCCAGTACCTGGCCGCGCAGGGCGGACCCTGCATGCAGGGCTTCCTGTTCTCGCGGCCGGCGCCGCTCGACGAGGTCCTGGCCACGCTGGCGCGCGCGGCGGACGGACGCGCCCCGGCCTGATTCTGCTAAGCTGCGCCAGACCATACCAGCACGGGAGCACGCCATGGCGCACCAGGCCATCCTCGAGATTGCCACCGCGGGACGCGGCACGCACGACATCACCGATGCGGTCGCCGCCGTGGTGCGCGGATGCGCGCCGCGCTGCGGCCTGGCGCACGTGTTCGCCCAGCACACCAGCTGTTCGCTCCTGATTACCGAGAACGCCGACCCGGACGTGCGGCGCGACCTCGAGACCGTGCTGCGCCGGCTGGCGCCGGACGGCGACCCGGCCAACCGCCACGATGCCGAAGGGCCGGACGACATGGCCGCCCACGTGCGCACCATGCTCACCGGCGCCGGGCTGAGCGTGCCGGTGGCCGACGGCCGCCTGCTGCTCGGCACCTGGCAGGGCATCTACCTCTACGAACACCGCAGCGCCCCGTACCGGCGGCGGGTGGTGGTGACCGTGCTCTGATTCCCCCCGCCGTGGGGGCGGACCGCCGGCGCGCATTTCCCTACACTGCATGCAGGCCGTGACGCTGCACCTGCGTGGCGCAGCGGAAACGGCCCCCCCATTTCCGCCCGTCGCATGCCGGCGCAGCCAACAAGTCAGCGAACCGCACCGGGGACCGGCAGCAGAATATGGGCCGCTGGTGAGATTTGTTGAATTTTCCGGCCCCGCCGCGATGGTATTCTCGCATCCTTGCTTCTGGTTACAAGCTGATGACACCCAAGAATACCTTGTGCGCGCTGCTGGCGCTCATGTTTGCCTGCGGCCTGGCCCTTGCCCTGTACGGCGCCGCCCATATGCGCATGCCCGCCTGGTGGGCGCTGCTGTCCGGCTTCCTGCTGCACTTCCTGCCCTACTACTGGTATCGCCTCGACAGCGAGGCGCGCCTGTTCCGGCGCTCGCGCTGGATGAATTCGGCCGTGGTGGGCCTGTCGCCGCTCGGCATTACGCTCTACCTGCTGCGCAGCCGGCCCCGCGGCAACCGGCTGGGTTCGCTCGCGCGCATGTCGGTCTTCGTGGTGATGCTGCTGGGCGCTACCGGCGCGGGCGCATTCTCCTTCCTCATGATGCCCGGCTGACATTGCTGCGCCATACACGGCCGGTTTTTGCTATGGTGAACGCGATGCCGCGCGCCGCGCGGCCAGCCTTTCACCATCACGAACGGAGGACAGTATGCGCAAGATGATCATGATGGCCCTTGCAGGCCTGCTCTGGAAGAAATTCGGCGGCAAGATGGCGCAACGCTATCCGATGGGGCGCCGCGGCTACCGCCGCTTCTGAACCCCCGGGACGGGCGCCGGCGAAGTTTCGCCCGGCGCGCCTTCCTTGCAGTAGAATCGCTGGCTTTAAGGCAACTTTAGCAATCACCTTAGGGCCGACGATGGACGACGCCAAGCACCAACTCAAACGCGGACTGAAAAACCGCCACATCCAGCTGATCGCCCTCGGCGGCGCGATCGGCACCGGACTGTTCCTGGGCGTGGCCCAGACCATCCAGCAGGCCGGCCCCTCCGCCCTGCTCGGCTATGCGATTGCCGGCCTGGTCGCCTTCCTGATCATGCGCCAGCTCGGCGAGATGATCGTCGACGAACCCGTGGCCGGCTCGTTCGGCTATTTCGCCAGCAAGTATTGCGGCCCGATGACCGGCTTCGTCTCGGGCTGGAACTACTGGGTGATGTACATCCTCGTCAGCATGGCCGAGCTGTCCGCGCTCGGCATCTACGTCCAGTACTGGTTCCCGGAGATCCCGACCTGGGTCTCGGCGCTGGGTTTCTTCGTCGTCGTCAACCTGCTCAGCCTGCTCAACGTGAAAACCTTCGGCGAGCTCGAATTCTGGTTCGCGATCATCAAGGTGGCGGCCGTGGTCGGCATGATCGTGTTCGGCTGCTACCTCCTGATCAGCGACACCGCCGGGCCGCAGGCCGGCGTGGCCAATCTGTGGCAGCACGGCGGCTTCTTCCCGAACGGGTTCGCCGGGCTGGCGCTGTCGATGGCGGTGATCATGTTCTCCTTCGGCGGCCTGGAAATGATTGGCATCACCGCGGCCGAAGCCGACAACCCGGGCTACACCATCCCGCGCGCCGTCAACCAGGCCATCTGGCGCATCGCCATCTTCTACGTCGGCGCGCTGGCCGTGCTCCTGATGCTCTACCCGTGGCAGAAGGTCGTCCTGGGCGGCAGCCCCTTCGTGCTGATCTTCGCGGCCCTGGACAGCAAGCTGGTTGCCAATGTGCTCAACCTGGTGGTGCTGACCGCCGCGCTGTCGGTCTACAACGGCTGCGTCTACGCCAACAGCCGCATGCTGTTCGGCCTGGCCGAACAGGGCAACGCGCCGCGCGCCCTGCTCGCCGTCTCGCGCCGCGGCGTGCCGCTGGCCGCGCTGGGCGTGTCGGCGGTGGCCACCGGCATCTGCATCTGCATCAATTACTTCTTGCCGAAGTCGGCCTTCGGCATGCTGATGGGCCTGGCCGTGGCCGCCCTGGTGATCAACTGGGGCATGGTGTGCTGGAGCCACCTGCGCTTTCGCCGCGCCAAGCGGGCAGCCGGCCAGGCGACCGCCTTCCCGAGCCCGATCTTCCCGCTCACCAATTACCTGTGCATGGCCTTCCTGCTCGGCATCGTGGTGGTGATGTACCTGACGCCGGGCCTGCGGATGTCGGTGTGGCTGATTCCGGCCTGGCTGGCGCTGCTGGCCTTCGGCTATTGGCTGCGGCAGCGCAATGTGGCCGCAACCGGCCCTGCCGCGCCCGGCGCCGTAAAGACGCCATAAAGCGACATCCGGCCGGGGTTTCATGCCTGGCGGTCCGAATTCTCGTGTTGCGCTAGCTCAACAGGCAAGCTGTTGATAAAGTACTATTCCAGCGGCATGGGAAGGCAGGCGTCGATCCGGCGCCCGCCGTGCCCATACGCTTGCCCGGCCGGCGATCCGCCGCCCGGCCCTTGACCACCATGAGCCGAAGGAGCCAGCTTGAAGAAGATCGTCGCCAGTCTCACCACCGTCGCCCTCGCAGTGTCCCTGATCGCCGCCGACGCCACGCGCTTCGCCACTGCCCAGGATTACGCCAAGTACAGCCAGGAAGCCCTGGACAAGGAACTGGCGCGCATCGCCACCGCGCGCCCGAGCGTCATGGTGCCCATGCGCGACGGCGTCAAGCTCTCCACCGACATCTACCTGCCGAAGAACGCCAGCGGCAAGCTGCCGGTCATCCTGTGGAAGACCCCTTACAACGAGGGCAAGCTCAAGGGCGGCACCCTGCGCTACGTGCTCGAATCGGTCAAGCGCGGCTACGTGTTCATCGTCCAGAACGAACGCGGACGTTATTTCTCGGAAGGCAAATGGGAAATCCTGGGCAAGCCGCAGGCCGACGGCTACGACACCCTCAGCTGGATCGCCGAACAGCCCTGGTCGAACGGCAAGGTCGGCACCCTCGGCTGCTCCTCGTCGGCCGAATGGCAGCTGGCCCTGGCCGGCCTGAACCACCCGGCGCACGCGGCGATGGTGCCGATGGCCTCCGGCGCCGGCATCGGCAAGGTCGGCCGCTTCCAGGAGCAGGGCAACTGGTACACCGGCGGCGTGCCGCGCAACCTGTTCTTCGTGTGGCTGTACGGCGTCGACAACCCGCTGCGCGCCCAGCTGCCGGCCTCGATCACCGACGACAAGCTGCGCGCGCGCATCGAGGCCTACAACGACCTCGATCCGGCCAAGCCGAAGGTCGACTGGAACAAGCAGATCAAGCACCTGCCGGTGGACGGGCTGCTGTCCTCGCTGGGCGAACCGGCGGGCACCTTCGAGCAGCTCATCCAGCGCAGCCCGGCCGATCCGGCCTGGCGCCAGGGCGGCCTGTACCACGAGGGCATGGGCTGGGGCGTGCCGGCGCTGTGGTTCAACAGCTGGTATGACGTGTCGATCGGCCCGAACCTGGAGTTGTTCAATCATGCCCGCGCGGCGGGCACCGACAAGGAAGCCAGCGCCAACCAGTACGCCGTGGTCGCGCCGGTGCCGCACTGCCAGTACGCCCGGCTCGGCCCGGACACCACGGTCGGCGAGCGCGCCATGGGCGACACCAGTTTCGACGTCGACGGCGCCATCTACGGCTGGTTCGACCGCTGGCTGAAAGACCAGCCCAAGGCCTTCCCGGCCGATACGCCGCACGTGCGCTATTTCGAGATGGGCGCCAACCGCTGGCGCAGCGCCGAGCAGTGGCCGCCGGCCAAGGCCCAGCCGATGCGCCTCTACCTGCGCTCGGGTGGCCGCGCCAATTCGCTGTTCGGCGACGGCCGCCTGCTGCCCCAGGCCCCGGCTGCCGGCGAGCAGGCCGACCGCTACCGCTACGATCCGATGAATCCGGTGCCGACCCTCGGCGGCGGCGACTGCTGCAACGGCGGCATCGTGGTGCCCGGCGCCTTCGACCAGCGCCCGGTCGAGGCCAGGCAAGACGTGCTGGTCTACACCAGCGATCCGCTGCCCAAGCCGCTCAGCGTGGCCGGTTTCGTGGATGCCGTGCTGAAGGTCTCGTCGAACGCGAAAGACACCGACTTCGCCGTGAAGCTGGTCGATGTCGCGCCCGACGGCACCGCCTGGATCATCGGCGACACGATCTTCCGCGCCCGTTACCGCAACGGTTTCGACCAGCCGGCCATGCTCAGTCCCGGTGAAGTGGTGACGATCCGGCCGACCCCGATCGCCACCGCGCTCCAGTTCGGCGCCGGCCACCGCATCCGGGTCGAGGTGACCTCCTCGAACTTCCCGAAGTTCGTGCGCAACCTCAACACGGGCGGGCCGAACGAGAGCGAGAAGACGGGCGTGGTGGCGGACAACGCGCTGCACCACGATGCCGGCAACCAGAGCTACATCGAACTGCCGGTGGTGCGCTGAAGCGACAGGCTGGCGGGGCGGCGCCAGCCGACGGGGATCCCATGCGCTTTACCGAATCGGTCTCGACCTGCTTGCGCAAGTACGCCAGCTTCGACGGCACCGCGCCGCGCTCCGAGTACCGGTGGTTCTGGCTGTTCCTGGTGGTCGTCGCCCTGGTACTCGGCTGGTTCAGCGAGAACCTCGCGGTGCTGTTCAACCTGGCGACCCTGGTGCCGCTGATCGGCTGGATCGTGCTGGTGGTCTTTGGTGCAGGAAAGCAAGGCCAAGCGCTACGGCACCTCGACGGTCGCGGCCTGAACCGTGCGCCGCCCGCCTAGCCGGTGGCCTGGGCGGCGGCTTCGTCCTCCGCCATCTCGTCCATCCGGCGCACGATCTCGGCGAAGGGCTTGGGCCGCCCGAACAGCCAGCCCTGCCCGTACTGCACCCCGTGCTTGCTCAGGAACTCCGCCTGGGCCGGGGTTTCCACCCCTTCGGCGATCATGCGCAGGCCGAGGTCGCGCGCCATGCCGATGATGTGGCCGACCACCTGGCTGGTCGGCGCGCCGGTGCCGATCGCCTCGATGAAGCTGCGGTCGATCTTCAGGTAGTCGAGTTCGAGCGATTCCAGGTAGGACAGGCTCGAGTAGCCGGTACCGAAATCGTCGATCGCGATCGCGAAGCCATGGCGCCGCAGCAAACCCGAGGTTTCGCGGGCGACCACCGGGTCGAGCAGGCCGCGCTCGGTCACTTCCAGCAGCAGGTTGCCGGGCTGGGCGCCCGTGTGGACCAGCGCGCGCCGCAGGCTGTCGTGGAAGTCGGGCGAATGGAAGTCCGCCGGCGCCACGTTGATGCCGATGTGGAAGTCCGGGTGCGACTTGAGGAAGGCGCCGGCATCCTCGCAGACCCTGTCCAGCACCTGCTGGGTCAGTTTGACGATCAGCGTGTTCTCCTCGGCAATCGGGATGAACATGTCCGGCATCAAGAGCTCGCCGGTGGGACGGCGCCAGCGCACCAGCGCCTCGACCCCGATCCAGCGGCCGCTGCGCAGGTCGACGATCGGCTGGTATTCCATGAAGAATTCCTTGCGCCGCAGCGCCACCTTGACGGCATACGGCAAGGCCATTTGCATGCGCGCCAGATACACGATGGCCAGGACCAGCACGACGCCGGTCACCAGTCCGACCGGCACCAGGCGCGTGGCCACTTCCTGCGAACGCCCGCGCAGGTAGTGCAGCGGCACCGCGGCCACCCCGGCCGCCCTGAAAGCCGACGAGCGCACCACGGCGACCACGTGATCGCGGTCGACGAACACCACTTCGGGCTGCTCGCCCAGGCGCTCCAGCCAGGCGGGGTCGACCAGTCCGCGCACGCTCACCGTTGCCCTCGAATCCAGCGCCAGCACCGCCAGCGACACGTCCGGCTCGCTCTTGGCGGTATCGATCGGCAGCTGCGCATGCAGGATCACGGCGAAACTGTCGTATTGCACGACAAGGAAACTTTGTTGCGGTGCGAAGGGGAAGCGCACGTCGGTGCGGACCACGGCGCCGGCCCGGTTCCGGTAGGTGGGCGGGCCCAGCGCGATGCCGTGCATCGCACCGCCGATCGATGAGCACGGCATGCGATTGCCGCTGACATGGCCGACCGCCTGCACATAGCTCGATGCGAGGTCGATCTCGCGCATCAGCGCGGTGGCCTTGGCGGCGCACGGCGCCTTGCGATAGGGCGCCAGCCGGCGCGCGGCGGCCTGCACCTGCCTGCCGGTCTCGTCGGCGCGAAGCACCACGTCGCGCGCATAGCCCAGCGCATGGGCGCTTTCCGCCCTGAGCGCCTGGCGCCCGGCCTCTTCGACCGCGAGCCAGATCGGCAGCCCGATACCGGCGATCGCAACCAGCAGGGTCAGCAGAACGATGGCGGTTTTTTTTATGATTCCCTGCGAACGGGCATGAACGGGGTGCGGCGCGAGTCCCATACTACAGACGCCGCGCGCGGCCCGCAATCGCGGGCACGACGGCGAACCGGCGAACCGTCCTTGTACCGCATGCGCGCGCCGGCCGCCAAGCGCCCTGCCGGGTCGTTTATGCTGCATAGCAATATGAAAATAGTTCGCCAAGGCCTTCGTGTGCGGGGCGCCAAGCCTTATCATGCTTGCCGCAAGTCACCTTACAAAGGGGAAGCGTTTATGAGTCAGAGTAAGCCTCTGTCGCTGCATGTACCGGAGCCTACCGGCCGTCCGGGGTGCAAGACCGATTTTTCGTACCTTCAATTGAGTCCCGCCGGTTCCGTCCGGCGTCCGCCCGTCGACGTGGCGCCGCTCGACACGAGCGACATCGCGACCGGCCTGATCCGCGTCCTGGACGAGCACGGCGACGCCGTCGGTCCGTGGGCGCCGCAAGTCGATCCCGAGCTGCTGCGCTTCGGGTTGCGCACCATGATGAAGACCCGCATTTTCGACGCGCGCATGGTCATCGCCCAGCGCCAGAAGAAAATGTCCTTCTATATGCTCTCGCTCGGCGAGGAAGCCATCGGCACCGCCCAGGCACTGGCCCTGGAAGACGGCGACATGCACTTCCCGACCTACCGCCAGCAGAGCCTCCTGATCGCCAAGCAGGTGCCGCTGGTCGAGATGATCTGCCAGCTGCTGTCGAACGAGCGCGATCCGCTCAAGGGCCGCCAGCTGCCGGTGATGTACTCGGTGCGCCGCGCCGGCTTCTTCACCATTTCGGGCAATCTCGCCACCCAGTACCCGCAAGCGGTGGGCTGGGCGATGGCATCAAGCATCAAGGGCGATACCAAGATCGCCTCGGCCTGGATCGGCGACGGCGCCACCGCCGAATCCGACTTCTCCACGGCCCTGACCTTCGCCCACGTGTACCGCGCGCCGGTGATCCTCAACGTGGTCAACAACCAGTGGGCGATCTCGACCTTCCAGGCGATTGCCGGCGGCGAGAGCGTCACCTTCGCCACCCGCGGCATCGGCAGCGGCATCGCCTCGCTGCGCGTGGACGGCAACGACTTCCTGGCGGTGCTGAGCGCCTCGCGCTGGGCCGCCGAACGCGCCCGCTCGAACCTCGGCCCGACCCTGATCGAATGGGTCACCTACCGCGCCGGCCCGCACTCGACCTCGGACGACCCGTCGCGCTACCGCCCGGCGGACGACTTCTCGCACTTCCCGCTGGGCGACCCGATCGCCCGCCTGCGCCAGTACCTCACCAAGCAGGGCTGGTGGTCGGACGAGGAGCACGACAAGGTGCAGCTCGAACTCGAAGCGGAAGTGCTGGCGGCCCAGAAAGAAGCCGAGTCCTACGGCATCCTGGGCGACGAGCGCGCCCCGAGCGCGGCCACCATGTTCGAGGACGTATACAAGGATATGCCGGAGCACCTGCGCCGGCAGCGCCAGGAGCTGGGAGTCTGATGATGGCACGTGACGATCAAACGAATGAGAATGACAGCAACACCGCGACCATGCCGATGACCATGATCCAGGCGCTGCGCTCGGCCATGGACGTGATGATGGAACGCGACGGCAACGTGGTCGTGTTCGGCCAGGACGTCGGCTTCTTCGGCGGCGTGTTCCGCGTGACCGACGGCCTGCAGGCCAAGTACGGCAAGTCGCGCGTGTTCGACGCGCCGATCTCGGAAGGCGGCATCGTCGGCACCGCGGTGGGCATGGCGGCCTACGGCCTGCGCCCGGTGGTCGAGATCCAGTTCGCCGACTATTTCTATCCGGCGACCGACCAGATCGTGTCGGAAGCGGCGCGCCTGCGCTACCGCTCGGCCGGCGAGTTCACCTCGTCGATGGTGATCCGCATGCCCTGCGGCGGCGGCATCTACGGCGGCCAGACCCACAGCCAGAGCCCGGAGGCCTTCTTCACCCACGTGTGCGGCCTGCGCACGGTGATGCCGTCCAATCCCTACGATGCGAAGGGCCTGCTCATCGCCTCGATCGAGAACGACGACCCGGTGATCTTCCTGGAACCGAAGCGCCTGTACAACGGCCCCTTCGATGGCCACCACGACCGTCCGGTGGTGCCATGGTCGGGCCATGCCCTCGGCAACGTGCCGACCGGCTATTACAAGGTGGACCTCGACAAGGCGAACATCGTCCGGCCGGGCAACGACGTGACGGTGCTGGCCTACGGCACCATGGTGTGGGTGTCGGAAGCGGCCGCGCGTGAAAGCGGCATCGACGCCGAGGTGATCGACCTGCGCAGCATCTGGCCGCTGGACCTCGACACCATCGTCGAATCGGTCAAGAAGACCGGCCGCTGCGTGATCGTGCACGAGGCGACCCGCACCAGCGGTTTCGGCGCCGAGCTGGCGGCGCTGGTGCAGGAGCACTGCTTCTACCAGCTGGAGGCGCCGATCGAGCGCGTCACCGGCTGGGATACCCCCTACCCGCATGCGCAGGAATGGGCTTACTTCCCGGGGCCGGACCGCGTTGCGGCGGCCCTGAAACGTGCGATGGAGGGACGTTAAACATGGGCATCCACGTCATTAAAATGCCGGACCTGGGCGAAGGCATCGCCGAGGTCGAAGTGGTCGCCTGGCATGTGCAGCCGGGCGACACGGTCAAGGAAGACCAGGTGCTGGCCGACGTCATGACCGACAAGGCCACCGTCGAGATCCCCTCGCCGGTCGCCGGCACCATTACCAGCCTGGGCGGCGCGGTCGGGCAGTCGCTGGCCGTGGGCGCGGAGCTGATCCGCCTGGAAGTCGAAGGCGCGGGTAACTTCTCCGGCGAGAAGGCGAAGCAGGAGCCGGTGAAGTCGGCCGCCGCAACGGCCCCGGCCGAAGAAGTCGCCGAGCCGCAGCTGGAAGCGGTAGCCCATGCGGAAGCGCAAGGGGAAGCATCCACTGGCGCGTCGGCCAAGGCGGCCGCCCCGGCGGCGCCTGCGCCGTCGACACCGCAGGCGCCGCAGGGGCGCGCCTACCAGCATGGCCCGGCGCCGATGCGCGCCGACGGCGACAAGCCGCTGGCCGCGCCGGCGGTGCGCCAGCGCGCCTGGGACCTCGGCATCGAACTGCAGTTCGTGCACGGCAGCGGCCCGGCCGGCCGCATCACGCACGCCGACCTCGATGCCCACGTGGCGGGCCGGCGCGGCGGCGCGCAAGGCCCGGGCGGCGACGCGCGCTATGCCAAACTGGAAGGCGAGCACGCCACGCCGGTGATCGGCCTGCGCCGCAAGATCGCCGAGAAGATGCAGGAAGCCAAGCGGCAGATCCCGCACTTCACCTATGTGGAAGAGATCGACGTCACCGAACTCGAACTGCTGCGCGCCCAGCTCAACGCCAGGTACGGCGCCGAGCGCGGCAAGCTGACCCTGCTGCCGCTGCTGATGCGCGCGGTGGTGCTGGCGCTGCGCCAGTACCCGATGATGAACGCGCGCTACGACGACGCCAACAACCTCCTCACCCAGTACCAGCCGGTCCACCTGGGCATCGCGGCCCAGACCGACGCCGGACTGATGGTGCCGGTGGTGCGCCATGCCGAAGCGCGCGATCCGTGGGACAGCGCGCAGGAAGTGGCGCGCCTGGCCGATGCGGCGCGCACCGGCAAGGCCACGCGCGACGAGCTGAGCGGCTCAACCATTACCATCACCAGCCTCGGCCCGCTGGGCGGCATCGTCACCACGCCGGTGATCAACCGGCCGGAAGTGGCGATCATCGGCACCAACCGCATCGTCGACCGTCCGGTGATCAAGGACGGCGCAATGGTGGCGCGCAAGATGATGAACCTGTCGTCCTCGTTCGACCACCGCGTCATCGACGGCCAGGTGGCGGCCAGGTTCATCCAGGCGATCCGGGGCTACCTGGAAACCCCGGCCACCATCTTCGTGGAGTAAAGCATGGAGACATTACATACCACCCTGCTCATCATCGGTGGCGGACCCGGCGGCTACGTGGCCGGCATCCGCGCCGGCCAGCTCGGCGTGCCGACCATCCTGGTCGAAGGCGCCACGCCCGGCGGCACCTGCCTGAACATCGGTTGCATCCCCTCGAAGGCCCTGATCCACGCGGCCGACGAGTTCTGCAAGGTGCGCAGCTATGCGGCCGAGACCTCGCCGCTGGGCATCACCTTCGGGGCAACGGCGGCCACGCCGGGCATCGACCTCGATCGCACGGTGGCCTGGAAGGACGGCATCGTCAAGAAGCTCACCGGCGGCGTCGGCGCCCTGCTCAAGAAGAACGGCGTCAAGCTCGTGGACGGCTGGGCCACCATCCTGGATGGCAAGACCGTCGAGGTGCGCCCGGACGGCGCCGGCGAGGCCACGGTGCGCATCCGCTGCGAGCACATGCTGCTGGCCAGCGGCTCGGAAGCCGTGGAGCTCCCCTTCATGCCCTTCGGCGGCCCGGTCATTTCCTCGACCGAGGCGCTGTCGCCGGGCGAGATCCCGCAGCGCCTGGTGGTGGTGGGCGCCGGCTACATCGGCCTGGAGCTCGGCACCGCCTACCGCAAGCTGGGCAGCCAGGTGACGGTGGTCGAAGCCGCCGACCGCATCCTGCCCGCCTACGACGCCGACCTGGTCAAGCCCGTGGCGGCCAGCCTGGCGCGCCTGGGCGTCGAGCTGCGCCTGGGCACCTCGGTGCTGGGCATGGACGGCGAAGCCGGCCAGCAGCGGGTGCGGGTGCGCGACGCCTCCGGCGTCGAAGCCCTGCTGGAAGCGGACCGGGTGCTGGTGGCGGTCGGCCGCAAGCCGCGCACCACGGGCTGGGGCCTGGAAAACCTGATGCTCGACATGAACGGGCGCGCAGTAAAGGTCGACGACGGGTGCCGCACCTCGATGCGCAACGTGTGGGCGATCGGCGACCTCACCGGCGAACCGATGCTGGCCCACCGCGCCATGGCGCAGGGCGAGATGGTGGCCGAGATCATCTCCGGCAAGCGCCGCCACTTCGCACCAAGCGCGATTCCGGCGGTGTGCTACACCGACCCGGAAATCGTGGTGGCCGGGATGTCGCCGCTGGAAGCCGACAAGGCCGGCATCGAGATCGTCACCGCCAACTTCCCGTTCAGCGCCAACGGCCGCGCCATGACCATCGCAAGCACGGAAGGTTTCGTGCGCGTGGTGGCGCGCAAGAGCGACCACCGCATCATCGGCTGGCAGGCGGTGGGCGGGGCGGTCTCGGAACTGGCGGCCGGCTTCACCCAATCGATCGAACTCGGCGCCCAGCTCGAGGACATCGCCGGCACCATCCACGCCCATCCGACCCTGGGCGAGGCGGTGCAGGAAGCCGCCCTGCGCGCGCTGGGCCACGCGCTGCACATCTAGCCCCGCTGCGCTGCCGCCCGTCCGGGCGGCAGCTTCCCCCCCCCACCTCGACCATGAAAAGTTTGCCCCTGGCGCTGTACGGGCAAACAATATATGCATATTTAGTTACATTTGCAAACAATATTTGCAAAATTGTGTATGGTGAAAGTTTGCGATAAATGTATCCCAGATGCAATAATCGCAGCGCGCTCGGGAATGTCCCCCGGCGCATCACCAGAATAAAGGCATTCCATGTTCAAGAAAATCGCAGCCGCCGGCGCCCTGCTCCTGGCCGCCTCGGCAGCCTCGGCAGCCCAGCCGAACACCTTCTACGCCGGCGCCGACATTGGCAGGACCGAGGTCGACGACTTCTCCGGGCACGACACCAGCGTCGGCGCCTTCGTCGGCTACCAATTCCACCAGAACGTCGCCGTCGAAGGCGGCTTGCGCCGCCTGGCCGAGTACGACATCGGCGTGCTGACGGGTGGCCTGATGCGCGCTGGCGACGTCCGGGTGAATCAGGCCCACCTGTCGCTGGTCGGCAGCCTGCCGGTGGGCGAAAGCTTCAGCGTCTACGGCCGCCTCGGCGCCAATCGCCTCGAAGCCCGGATCAGCACGCCCGGCTACCAGGGCAAGGATTCCACCACCAGGGCCCTGTACGGCGTCGGCCTGAGCTACGCCTACAGCCCGGCCGTGTCGGCCCGCCTCGAAGTGCAGAAGCCGTCGAGCGACGCCAGCAACCTCAGCGCGGGCCTGTCCTACCGGTTCTGAGCATGCGCGGCGGCGCCTGCCGCTTCCGGGCCCGGCCCCGTCCGGGTCTTGCGAATTTCCGTAGGGTGGTCGGCTCGACCGACCGCGCGTTCAGCCCCGCCATGCGATGCGACAACGCGTCCCGGACCACCCGACGTGCCATGACAAGCAGGTCGTTGTCACGGCGATGGTCACGACAATGCATTCAGTCGGACGGTCCCTGGGCGGCCCGCACGCGCTTCCCCGGCGCCGCCGACAGCACGGTGCCGAGCCGCAGCGCGGTGTCGACCACGCTATCGATGCCCGGCGCATAGCCATCGTCGATCCAGCGCAGCGCGATGTGGATCACGCCGCCGACCACGCCGGCTTCCAGCAGCGCGTCCTGCGGCGCGCCGGCCGGCGCCACGATGCGCGCCACCTCGCGCCCGATGGCGCGCAACGCGGCATCGAAGGCCTGGTCCACCGCGCGGCTGACGCCGCGGATCTCCACCAGGAATACCCGGGCCGACTGCGGCTCGCGCTGCAGCGCGGCGAAGTAGGCGCGCAGCATGGCGCGCGAGCGCGCGATGCGGCCGCGTCCGGCGTCGCGGGCAGCCTGCGTGATCGCCCCCAGTACCGAATAGGTGACCGCATTGAAGGAGTCGATCAGCAGCGCTTCGCTGTTGGCGAAGGATTCGTAGAAATACCGCTCGGTCAGGCCGGCGGCTTCGCAGACCGCCTTGACGGTGGCCTGGTGGTAGCCTCGCTCGCCATACACGGCAATCGCGGCCGCGATCAGGCGCGCCCGGCGGTCGGCACGGCGCGCCTCCTGGGACATGCCGCGGTAGGAACGGGCGGTGGTGAGCTCTGCTGTCATGGCGACATTCTACACAGAAACTTGTCATGCAAATTCTGACAATGTACAGTGTCATCAAAGGACCCGGAACAAGTTCGAAGAACATCGTGAGACACCATGCAAACAACCGCAGCATCATCGGACGCGCCCCTGGACGTCCTGATCGTGGGCGCCGGCCTGTCCGGCATCGGCGCCGCCAGCGCGCTGCAGCGGGGCTGCCCCGGCAAGCGCTACGCCATCCTCGAAGCGCGCGAGGCCATCGGCGGCACCTGGGACCTGTTCCGCTATCCCGGCATCCGCTCCGACTCCGACATGTACACGCTCGGCTACGCTTTCCGGCCCTGGCTGGACCCCAAGGCGATCGCCGACGGTCCGGCCATCCTCGACTACGTGCGCAGCACCGCGCGCGAGCACGGCATCGACGCCCACATCCGCTTCGGCCACAAGCTGGTGGGGGCGAGCTGGTGCTCGCAAGAGGCGCTCTGGACCGTGCAGGCCCGTCTGCCGGACGGCGAGCTGCGCAGCCTGCAGGCGCGCTTCCTCTACCTGTGCAGTGGCTACTACAGCTACGACCAGGCCTACCGCCCGCGCTTCGAGGGCGAAGACGACTACCGGGGCCGCATCGTGCAGCCGCAGTTCTGGCCCGGGGACCTCGACTACGCCGGCCAGAACGTGGTGGTGGTCGGCAGCGGCGCCACCGCGGTGACCGTGGTGCCGGCGATGAGCGCGCGCGCCGCCCACGTCACCATGCTGCAGCGCTCGCCCACCTACGTGGTGGCGCGCCCTTCGCGCTACGGGTTCGCGCACCGCATGCGCAGCCTGTTCCCGGAACAACTGGCGTACACGCTGACCCGCTGGCGCATCATCGGCGAAAGCATGTTCCTGTACTGGCTGGCGCGCAGCAAGCCGGCCCTGGTCAAGCGCAGGATCGTCGAGATGGCAGGACAGCAGCTGGGTTCGCGCGAGGCCGCCGCCGCCCACTTCACGCCCCGCTACCAGCCCTGGGACCAGCGCATCTGCGTGGTGCCCGACGGCGACCTGTTCGGCGCGATCCGCAGCGGGAAAGCGTCCGTGGTGACCGACCGCATCGCGCGTTTCACCCCGCACGGCATCCTGCTGCAGTCGGGGCGCGAGCTGCGCGCCGACCTGGTGGTGATGGCGACCGGGCTCACCCTGGAACTGTTCGGCGGGGCCACCCTGGCGGTGGACGGCAAGCCGATCGATCCCAGCCGGGCCATGTCGTACAAGGGCATGATGCTCAGCGGCGTGCCGAACTGCGCGCTGGCCTTCGGCTACACCAATGCCTCCTGGACCCTGAAGGCCGACCTGACGGCAGGCTGGGTGTGCCGCCTGCTGCGCCACATGGACGCGCGTGGCCAGGCCATCGCGGTCGCGCCGCGCGATCCCGCGGTGGCCGAGGCGCCCTTCCTGGACTTCAATTCCGGCTACGTGGAGCGGGCCCGCCACCTGCTGCCCAAGCAGGGCGCGCGCAAGCCCTGGCAGGTCCACCAGAACTACCTGCGCGACCTGCTGACGATCCGCTTCGGCCGCATCGAGGACGGCGTCCTGCGCTTCGGCGCGCGCGGGGCGCTGCCATGAAGCTGGCCAATCGCGTTGCCGTGATCACCGGCGCGGGCGGCGGCATCGGCCGCGCCACGGCCCTGGCGCTGGCGCGGCGCGGCTGCCACCTGGCCCTGGCCGACATCGACGCCGCCGCCGCGGACAGTTGCGCCCAGGCCGCCCGCCAGCTGGGCGTGCGCGCGTTCGGCCATGGCCTGGACGTGGCCGACCGCGCCGCCGTGCGCGCCCTGCCGGCCGCCGTGCTGGCGACCCACGGCCGGGTCGACCTCTTGATCAACAATGCCGGCGTGGCCCTGGGCGGCAGCTTCGAACAGGTCGGCGAGGACGATTTCGACTGGCTCATGGACATCAACTTCCATGCCGTGGTGCGCATGACGCGCGCTTTCCTGCCGGCGCTGCGCGGCAGCGACGACGCCCGCATCGTCAACCTCTCGAGCATCTACGGCATCGTCGCGCCGCCCGGCCAGAGCGCCTATTCGGCCAGCAAGTTCGCGGTGCGCGGCTTCAGCAACGCCCTGCGCCACGAACTCGAAGGCAGCACCGTGGCCGTCAGCGTGGTGCACCCGGGCGGCGTGGCCACCGCGATCGCGCAGAATGCGCGCGCGCCGGCCGGCGCACCGGCGCAGGAGATCGAGCGCGGCCGCGCCCTGGCGCAGCGCCTGCTGCGCATGGCGCCCGAGCAGGCCGGCGAGATCATCGTGCGCGGCATCGAGCGACGCCAGGCGCGCATCCTGGTGGGCAGGGACGCCCGCTTCGTGGCCCTGCTCGAACGCCTGAGCCCCGTCCATTACTGGAAACTCTTGAAGAAAGCGACTGCATGATGAGTCTGAACTCGCTGCTGTACGTCCTGGGCGCACTGGTGCTGCTGCCCTTCCTGCTGGCCCTGTTCAGCCGCCGCACGGCGCGCCGCATCGAGGCCTTGCTGCCGCCGGCCGGCAGTCTGGTGGAGGTCGAGGGCGTGCGCCTGCACGTGCGCGACGAAGGACGCGGCCCGGCGCTCCTGATGATCCACGGCCTGGGCGGCCAGATGGCGCACTTCAACTATGGCGCGGTGCGCGCGCTGTCCAGGCGCTACCGGGTGGTGACGGTGGACCGGCCGGGCTCGGGCTATTCGACCCGTCCCGCCGGCGCGCCGGCCGACCTGTCGACCCAGGCGCGCGCCATCGCCGCCCTGATCGGGCGGCTCGGACTGGAGCGGCCCACCGTGGTCGGCCACTCGCTGGGGGGCGCCACCGCACTCACGCTCGCGCTCGAGCATCCGGCCCAGGTGGGCGCGCTGGCCCTGGTGGCGCCGCTGACCCATGCGCCGGAAGCGGTGCCGCCGGCCTTCCGCGCCCTGACCATCGAGACGCCCTGGCTGCGCCGCCTGTTCGCGGCCACGCTGGCCGTCCCGCTCAGCATCCTCGCCGGCAAGCGCGTGCTGCAAGAGGTGTTCGGACCGGAAGCGGCGCCGCGCGATTTTCCGACCCGCGGCGGCGGCCTGCTCAGCCTGCGCCCCGGCCAGTTCCTGGCCAGCTGCGCCGACCTGCAGGCCCTGGCCGGCCATATGCCGTGCCTGGAGCGGCGCTATGCCGAGCTGGACACCCGCAAGCTGCCGGTGCACGTGCTGTTCGGCCGCGAGGACCGGATCCTCGACTGGCGCGCCAACGGCCAGGCGCTGGCCGGGAAAATCCCCGGCGCGCGCCTGGAACTGGTCGAGGGCGGACACATGCTGCCCGTGACCCAGCCGGAGCGCACGGCGCGCTTCATCGAGGAAGTCGCGGCCGCACGCCTGAAGCTAGCCAGCTGATTGGCCAGCTGGGCAGCGTTCAGCGCTCGCGCGGTGCGGTGCCCTGGTCGTACTGGTCGGCGTCGGTGTCGCCGCTGGGCATGCTGCCCTGCCGACCGGCCTGCTGGCTCGCCTGCTGGCCGGACTGCTGACCCGACTGCCGGCTGCCGGCTCCCTTGCCGATCCCTTCCATTCCGGTCTGGATCTTGCCGCCCTGGCTGCCGCCGCCGAAGGCCTGCTCGGACTCGGCGCCGGTGTCGGTCGCCAGCAGGTCGTCCGAGCGGCTGTCCGACTGCCGGCTGCCCTGGTCCGCGCCCTGGCTGCCCATCTTGCCGATGTCCCCGGTGCCGCCGGGGCCGACGCTGGCGGCGCTGCCGCTGCCGTCGTGGGTGGTCTGGTGATGATTGCGCCCTTTGGCGTCCTTGCCTTCGCTTTGCATCGACATGCTGGCCTCCTGTAAATGAAATCGTGTCCCATGATAGTCCGGCACGGGCCGCGCACGAATAGTCCCAGGCCCGAGGCCGGTGTAGGACCAGGCCGTCGGCACGTCCCCAACGCGGCGCGCCATCGGCAACAGTTCCATTCATGCAAGGTACAATCCCGACTTCGATCATTCGCCGTCCGCCATCCGCAGGAGCCTGCCATGTCTTCCGACCTCCGTGCCCTGGTCGTCTTCGCCGACCCCTCGCTGCACCGCTCGCGCATCAGCCGCCGCGTTGCCGAGGCCTGTGCCAGCCTGCCCGGGGTCCGGGTCCGCGACCTGTACCAGCTCTACCCCGACTTCTACATCGACGTGCGCGCCGAACGCGCGCTGCTGGAGGAGGCGCCGCTGCTGGTGTTCGTGTTCCAGCTCGGCTGGTACGCCATGCCGGCGCTGCTCAAGGAATGGTTCGACAGCGTGTTCAAGCCGGAATGGGCCGCGCCATGTGACGGGAATCGGCCGCGCCGGCTGCAGGGCAAGACGGCCTTTGCCGCGGTCGCCTGTGCCGGGTCCGCCCGCGACTACCGGGCGGGCGGCGCCCACGGCCGGCCGCTGGAAGACTACCTGGCGCCGCTCGAGCAAAGCGTCAAGGCCTGCGGCATGGCCTGGCTGGCGCCGCACCCGTTCTATGGCGCCGATTCGACCGACGCCGAGGCTGCCGCACGCCATGCCGGCGACCTGCGCGCGCTGCTGGCCCGCCACGCCGGCATCGCCTCCAAGCAGCCGCAGGGAGGCGCGCATGGAGCATAGCCTGCTGCTGAACGCGCTGGTCTACCTGGCCGCCGCGGTGATCGTGGTGCCGGTCGCCAGGCGGCTCGGCCTGGGCGCGGTGCTCGGCTACCTGCTGGCCGGGATCGCGATCGGTCCGTGGGGCCTGGGCCTGATCCGCGAGGTCGAGACCATCCTGCACTTTTCCGAATTCGGCGTGGTACTGCTGCTGTTCGTGATCGGCCTCGAGCTCGAGCCGCGCCGCCTGTGGTCGCTGCGCCGTTCGATCTTCGGCTGGGGCGCGGCCCAGGTGGGCGGCGTAACGCTGCTGCTGCTGGGCGCCGCCCTGCTGGCCGGCGTCGGCTGGAAAATGGCGCTGATCGCGGCGCTCGGGCTGTCGCTGTCCTCCACCGCCGTGGCACTGAGCACCATGCAGGAACGTAACCTGATCCCGACCCCGGCCGGCCAGGCCGGCTTTTCGATCCTGCTGTTCCAGGACATCGCCGCGATCCCGATGATCGCCCTGGTGCCGCTGCTGGGCGTGACGGCCGCCGACGCCGACGGCGGCTGGAGCGGCGCGTTCAAGGCGATCGCCATGATCGCCGCCCTGGTCCTGGCCGGGCGCTTCCTGATCCGCCCGATGCTGCGCTTCATCGCGGGCACCGGCATGCGCGAAATCTTCACCGCCTTCGCCCTGCTGCTGGTGATCTCGATCTCGCTGCTGATGGACCAGGTCGGCATGTCGATGGCCCTGGGCGCCTTCATGGCCGGCGTGCTGCTGGCCGATTCCGAATACCGCCACGCCCTCGAGACCGACCTGGAGCCCTTCAAGGGCCTGCTGCTCGGGCTGTTCTTCATCGCGGTCGGGATGTCGGTGGACTTCGGCGTGTTCCTGGCCCAGCCCTGGCGCATCGTCGGCATGGCTGCGGCGTTCCTGGCGATCAAGCTGGCCGTGCTGTGGCTGCTGGCGCGCCCCTTCGGCATGACCGGGCGCCAGCGCGTGCTGTTCGCCTTCCTGCTGTCCCAGGGCGGCGAGTTCGCCTTCGTGGTGTTCGGCGCGGCGGCGACCGCGCGCGTGTTCGACGCCGACACGGCATCGATCCTGGTGGTGGTGGTCGCCCTGTCGATGATCGCCACGCCCCTGCTGCTGATCCTGTACGACCGCGTGCTGGAGCCTTACTGGCAAAGCCTGCGCCAGCGCCCGGCCGACGCCGTCGACGCCAATCGCGAGCACGTGATCATCGCCGGCTTCGGCCGCTTCGGCCAGATCGTCGGCCGCCTGCTGCACGCCAACCAGGTGCCGCTGACCATGCTGGACCACGACCCGGACCAGATCGACACCCTGCGCGAATTCGGCTTCAAGGTGTTCTACGGCGACGCCACCCGCACCGACCTGCTGCACGCCGCCGGCGCCGCCCACGCGCGCGCGCTGGTGCTGTCGGTGGACGGCATCGACGACAGCCTGAAGCTGGCGGCGGCGGTGCGCGCCGAATTCCCCGACCTGCCGATCCTGGCGCGCGCCCGCAACGTCACCCACTGTTACCAGCTGATGGACCTGGGCGTGACCATCGTCGAGCGCGAGACCTTCGAGTCGGCGCTGATGCTGGGCCGGCGCACGATGGAGCAACTCGGCTTCGGCGCCTATTTCGCGCGCCAGGCGGCGATGCGTTTTCGCGAGCACAATCTCAGGAGCGTGCTCGAGGTCTATCCCTACTACAAGGACCGGGCCCAGTACGTGTCGATGGCGCGCCGCGCCCGTGAAGAGCTGCACGCGATGTTCGAACGCGACTTCGTGGCCAACAGCAGGGACCGCGAGGCGGAGGGCGACGAACCCGGGAATGCGTGAGCACTTAGGCAGAAAGTTGTATAGACGAGTGTAGTAAATTCGCCCGCCCCGGTGCTGTTTCCACATGGAAATGGCTATACTCGGCTGCGCGGGCCGCCGGCCCCGTTTCCCCCCTCTGGCAGCAGCGGCGCCCCCGTGACACTCGTGACTACCTTCGACATCTCCACCGCCCCCGCCGACCGGCTCGCCATGCTCGCCGAAGAGAACGCGGCACTCATCGACAACGCACTCGACCTCATGGCCGTGATCGATGCCGACGGCCGCATCCTGCGCGCCAATACGGCAACGCAGGCCCTGCTCGGCTACGCGCCGGGGGAACTCGCCGGCCGCCATTTCAACGCCCTGGTCCATCCGGACCAACGGGCCGAAGCACTCGGCATCCACACCAGCCTGCAGCAGGGCGATCCGGACCGTACCGACATTTCGCTGCGCCTGCTGCGCCGCGACGGCACGGTGGTCCTGATGTCGATCGCGGCGCGCTGGTCGACGCCGCACCGGCGCAGCTTCCTGACCGCGCGCGACGTCACCGGCCAGCACGGGGCGCGCCAGGCGCTGCTGAAATCGGAAGCGGCGCTCAACAGCATGCTGGAAAGTATCGGCGACGCCTTCTTCGCCATCGACAGCGGCTGGCGCCTGACCTACGCCAACCAGAAGGCGGGCGATTTCGTCGGGGTCAGGGCCGCCGAAGCGATCGGCCTGCCGCTGCTGGAGGTCGCGCCCGACCTGCTGCAGTCGCCCTTCCTGCAGCGCTACCGGCGTGCGATGGAAAGCCGCCAGCCCGATGCCTTCGAAGAGTTCTGGGAGCCGCGCAAGGTCTGGGTCGAAGCGCGGGTCTACCCGCACAGCGACGGCATCTCGGTGTACTTTCACGAAATCACCGCCAAGCGCGAAGCCGAGCAGGCACTGCGCAAGAGCGAACAACGCTTCCGCAAGCTGTTCAACCAGGCCGGCGACGGGATCATGATCGTCGACGCCGGACTGCGGATTGTCGCGGTCAACGACCAGGCCTGCGCGCGCTTCGGTTACGGCCGCGACGAGTTCCTCGCCATGCGCGCCTCCGACGTCAATCTCGGCCTCGCCGAGGCGGCCGCGCTGCTCGACGGCCTGCGTGCCGGCCACGCCCAGTTGCTGCGCACCGAAAAGCGCTGCAAGGACGGCAGCAGCTTCCCGGCCGAGGTGCAGATCTCGCGCTTCGACGACGAAGGCGAGGAGTTCTTCCTGGCGGTGATCCGCGACGTGAGCGACCGCGCGGCGGCCGAGCGCCAACTGCGCGAGAGCGAACAGCGGTTTCGCGAAATCATCGAGATGACCCCTTCCGGCTACCTGGTGGCCGGGCGCGACGGTCTGCTGCGCGACGTGAACCCGGCCATGTGCGCGCTGGCGGGCTATCCGCGCGAGATGCTGCTCGCGCTGAGCCTGGGCGAGCTGTTCGTCTCCTTCCCGCTGGCATCGCTGGAGGCCGGCGCCGGCGGCCCGACCGCGGTGCAGGGCGTGGAGGCCGTGCTGCGCCACCGGGACGGCCACCACATTCACCTGCTGTTCAACGGCAGCATCAAGCGCGACCCGCTGGGCGAGGCCGTCGCGCTGACCGGCCTGATGGCCGACATCACCGGGCGCAAGGCCGCCGAAAGCCGGCTGCGCGAGCTGGCCACCCACGACACCCTGACCGGCCTGCCCAACCGTGCCCTGCTGGCCGAGCGCGTGCAGCAGATGCTCGAGGCCAGCCCCTACGGTTCCCCGGTGGCGGTGATGTTCCTCGACCTCGACCGCTTCAAGGAAGTCAACGACTCCTTCGGCCACGAAATGGGCGACGCGCTGCTGTGCGAAGTCGCCGCGCGCCTGCGCAGGGTGATCCGGCCGACCGATATCATCGCACGCCTGGGCGGCGACGAGTTCGTGATCGCCGCCCACTGCGCCACCGGCCAGGCCGCGGCGGCGCGCATCGCCGACAAGCTGCTCGACGTGTTGACCGCGCCGGTGACGGTGGGCGGCATCGATGTGATCGTCGGCGCCTCGATCGGCATCAGCCTGTTTCCCCAGGACGCGCAAACCCGCGAACTGCTGTTCCAGGCGGCCGACACCGCGATGTACCGCGCCAAGGCCGCGGGCCGCAACCGCTACCGCTTTTTCGAACCCGAGATGAGCGTCGCGACCCGGGCCCGCATGGCGCTCGAGCTGTCGCTGCGGCCGGCGCTGGCGCGCGGCGAATTCACGCTGCACTACCAGCCGCGCTACCGCCTGGACCGGAACGCACGCGACGGCCTGTCCCTGTACGGCATGGAAGCCCTGATCCGCTGGAACCACCCGGAGCGCGGCCGGGTGCCGCCGCAGCAATTCATCGGCATCGCCGAGGAGACCGGGCTGATCGGCGCGATCGGGCGCTGGGTGTTGCGCGAAGCCTGCAGCCATACCCGCCGCCTGATGGACGAGTTCGGCCGCAAGCTGGTGGTCTCGGTCAACGTGTCGGCGCGCCAGCTGGCGCAGCCCGGTTTCGCGGCCGAGGTGTGCGATGCCCTGGCCAGTGCGGGCTTGCCGGCCGATTGCCTGGAGCTGGAGCTGACCGAAAGTGCGCTGATCGAAGACATCGACCACACCGCCACCATGCTGCGCGAGCTCAAGCGCCTCGGCATCCAGCTGGCGGTCGACGATTTCGGCACCGGCTATTCCAGCCTGGCCTACCTGCGCCGCTTCCCGATCGACGTGCTCAAGCTCGACCGCTCCTTCGTGCTGCAGCAGGACGAGAACGTCAGCACCATCGCCTTCGTCAAGGCCTTCGTCGACATGGCGCACGCGCTCAACATGGCGGTGGTGGCCGAAGGCGTCGAGACCGGCGAGGTGCTCGACCTGCTGCGCGCCGCGCAATGCGACCAGGCCCAGGGCTTCCACCTGGCCCGGCCGATGCCGCTCGAGGGCTTGCGGCTGCTGCTCGAACCGCAGGCGGGTCATGAACCGGAACTGACCGGCTGAGTCCCATGCACCCGGCATGGCGCCGGGCTTTTCCGGCTCCCCGGCCCCGGCATAGTAGTATGCTGGCCTTTTGCCTTGCGCAGCGCAGAGGCGGCCGCGGCAGCGGCATCGATATCGAACACATGAACAAACCGGACCGCAAGACCAGGATTTCGACCCAGCTGATGCTGCTCTTCGCGGGCCTGGCCCTGGCCATCGTGCTGGTCCTGGCATTCGTGCTGAACAAGCTCGCCACCGAGCGTTCGGAAGACGAACTCGGTCACCAGTTCGCCGAAATCGCGCTCCAGACCACCGACAAGCTCGACCGGACCCTGTTCGAGCGCTACCGCGAAGTCAGGCTGCTGTCGATCCAGGCCGGCCTGGCAGGTTCCGGCCACGACGTCGACGCCAAGCGCCGCTTCCTCGAGGAGATGCAGAAGACCTACCCCTACTACGCGTGGCTGGGCCTGACCGATACCGAGGGCAAGGTGCTGGTCTCGGCCAACGGCCTGCTGGAGGGTGCGAACGTCGCCGCCCGCCCCTGGTTCAAGAATGCATTCGAGGGCAAGCACCTGACCGACGTACACGAGGCCGCCCTGCTGAGCAAGCTGCTCCAGCCCGCGGGTGCGGACCCGATGCGCTTCATCGACATTGCCTTCCCCTACCACGACGCAGCGGGCCGCCTGGCCGGCGCGCTGGGCGCCCACCTGAGCATCGACTGGGCGCGCGACATCGAACAGTCCGTGATGCTGCCGCTGCTGACCCGGCGCCGCCTCGAGGCGCTGGTGGTCGGGCAGGACATGACCGTCATCATCGGCCCCCGCGAACTGATCGGCACCCGCCTGGCCCCCACCGGCGTCGGCGCCGGCAAGGATTTTTGGCAGGCGGCCCCGAGCGGCCATGCCGTTGCGGCGTTCGGCGACGGCAAGACCTATCTCGTCGGCTACAGCAAGAGCCAGGGGCACAGCTTTTCACCGGGCCTGAACTGGACCGTGCTGGTGCGCCAGGAAGCAGGCGAAGCCTACGCGCCGATCGCCCAGTTCCGGCGCCAGGTCATCGTCATCGGCCTTGTCATCGCGCTGCTGTCCGCCGCCCTGGCGGCGCTGCTCGCGCGGCGCATCTCGCGGCCGCTGGGCGTGCTGGCGGAGGCGGCGCGGCGCATCGAAGCGGGCGAATCGCGCGACATCGACGAGGTGCCCGGCGGCTACCGCGAGATCGGCATGCTGCGGATCGCCCTGCAATCCCTGATCGGCAAGCTGCAAGCCAACGAGACCGCGATGCGCCAGGCCGCGCGCCGCAAGGACGAATTCCTGGCCACCCTCGCGCACGAACTGCGCAATCCGCTCGCGCCGATCTCGGTCGCGGCCGAGCTGCTGACGATGGCCCCGGCGGACGCCGCCCGTCAAAAGAACTACGGCGAGATGATCGGCCGCCAGACCCGGCACATGACCGACATGATCGACGACCTGCTCGACGTCTCGCGCGTCACGCGCGGCGAAGTCAATCTCGAGCGACGCCCATGCGTGCTGCAGGAGGTGCTCGCCGAGGCCGTCGAGCAGGTCGCGCCGCTGGTGGCGACCAGGAAGCACCGCCTGGCGCAGGCGATCGTGGCGGAACCGGTCGTGGTGCTGGGCGACCGCACCCGCCTGGTGCAGGTCGTCGCCAACCTGCTGAACAATGCGGCCAAATACACCCCCGAGGGCGGCCGCATCGACCTGGCCCTGGCGGTCGACCCGGGGCGCGCACGGCTGACGGTGCGCGACAACGGCATCGGCATGTCGGCCGACCTCATGGAGCATGCATTCGAGCTGTTTACCCAAGAGACACGCAAGACCGACCTGAGCCTGGGCGGCCTGGGAGTCGGCCTGGCCCTGTCGAAGCAGCTGGTCACGCTGCACGACGGCAGCCTGTCGGTCAGCAGCGGCGGACAAGGCATGGGCAGCGCGTTCACCGTGTCGCTGCCCTTGCTGCACGCCGGCGCAGACCTGCCCGCCGCCGGACCCGCGGCCGACCAGCAGGCGTCGCGCGCGGGCGGGCCGGTGCTGATCGTGGACGACAATGCCGATGCCGCCGATACCCTGGGCCTGCTGGTCGGCTCCTTCGGCTACGAGGTGCTGGTCGAGTACGGCCCCGTGGCAGGGCTGGAGCAGGCGCGCGCACGGCGGCCCGCGGTGTGCCTGCTCGACATCGGCATGCCCGTCATGGATGGCTACGAGCTCGCCGCGCGGCTGCGTACGCTGCCCGGGATGCAGGACGCGCTGCTGCTTGCCGTGACCGGCTACAGCCAGGACAGCGACCGCCAACGGGCGCGCACGGCCGGTTTCGACGAGCACCTTGCCAAGCCGGTCGACGTCGAGCGCCTCAAGTCGCTCCTGACCGGCCCGGAGGCGCTGGCCCACGACTGAACGGTCGGCCGCGCCGACCACGCGTCCCGGAGCACCCTACGGGGATTCGCCATCCCGTGCCCGACACGCGTCGGACAGCCCCTAGCGCGCCAGCCCGGCCGGCGCCGGCTGGCGGGTGAAGCTCGGGCCGGCGGTGGTGGGGCGGCCGTCATCCCAGCGGAGCAGGTCGATGCACATGCGGCGCCCGGTCATGGCCGGGTCCCAGGCGTGGTACACGATCCATTCCTGGCTGCCGTCGGGCGAGGTGGTGAAGCAATTGTGGCCCGGGCCGATCAGCTTGCCGGGGCGCGAGCGCATCAGGAGCGCCGCTTCGCTGCCCTCGGGGCGGGTGAACGGACCGAGCGGATGGTCGCCCACCACATAGCTGACCCCGTAGTTTTCCTTTTCCCAGGCGCCGCCGCTGTAGAAGCAGTAGTACTTCCCGCCGTGTGCCAGCACCGAGGCGCCCTCCACCGTATGCCAGTCGAGCACCGCGTCGTACATCGCGCGCTGCTTCTTGAACAGGTGCCAGTCGGCGTGCGGGCGCGCCACCGTGCGCGGCTCGCCCGCCAGGCGGTCCATCGCCAGCAGGCGATCGACCACGATGCCGGTGCCGATCCGGTGGTCGTCTTCCGGTTCGAGGAAGTCGACGCAGTAGTACAGGTACCACTGGCCGTCCTGGTCGCGAAACGGATGGGCGTCGATCGAGAACTGCAGCGCCGGCACCAGCAGCAGGCCCCGGTCGACGAAGGGGCCGAGCGGATGGTCGGCCACCGCCACCCGCAGCTTCTGGTGCTTGCCCTCCTCGTCGCCGCGCGAGTAGTACATCCAGAACCTGCCCTCGCTGTGGGCGACTTCCGGCGCCCAGAAGTGGTCCTCGCCCGGCGCCGAGATCGCGTAGCCGGCGCGGTGCCAGTCGACCAGGTCGTTCGAGACCAGCATCGGGAAGCGCCCGCCTCCGGGCCCTGCGGGCGCGGTGCCGTAGGCGTAGTAGCGGCCTTCGTGCCTGAGCACGAAAGGGTCGGCCATGATTTCCGGATACACCGGATTACAGTAGGTCTTCAGCATCGGTTCTCCTCGCGCCTGCGCCGTCAACGCTATCCGAATTCATCCCGCCATGGCGCACCCAAGAAACGGCCTGGTCAGCCGCGCCGCATGCGCGGCAGCGCGACGCCGTCGGCATCGAACAGGTGCCCGTGGCCCGGATCGAAGGCCAGCGTGACGCGCGCGCCGCGGTCCGGGCAGCTCTCCTCGGGCCGGCACTTGAGCGCCGCCATCCCGGCCACGCCATCGACCTGGACATGCACGATGGTGGCGTCGCCCAGGTACTCGACCAGGGCCACCACGGCGGGCATGCCGGCGCCGCCCGCCGCCTCGATGCGCAGGTGCTCCGGGCGCACGCCCAGGGTCACGCCTGCGCCGGGTGCGGCGCGTGCGGCGTCGGCCGCCACCTGGACCACCTCGCCGCAGGCCAGGCGCACGTGCACCGCCGCCCCCTCCTCGCCCGCCAGCGTCCCGGGCAGGAAGTTCATGCGCGGCGAGCCGAGGAAGCCGGCCACGAAGCGGTTGGCCGGGCGCTCGTACAGGTCGAGCGGCGTGCCGGCCTGCTCGATGCGCCCGCCATTGAACACCACGATCTTCTGGCCCAGGGTCATGGCCTCGACCTGGTCGTGGGTGACGTAGATCATGGTCGCGCCGAGCTCGCGGTGCAGGCGCGCCAGCTCGACCCGGGTCTGGCCGCGCAGCGCCGCATCCAGGTTCGACAGCGGCTCGTCGAACAGGAAGACTTCGGGTTCACGCACGATGGCGCGGCCGATCGCCACGCGCTGGCGCTGGCCGCCCGACAGCGCCTTGGGACGGCGTTCGAGCAGGTGGCCGATCTGCAGAATCTCGGCGGCGCGCGCCACCCGTCCGGCGATCTCCGCGCGCGGCAGCCTGGCCAGCTTGAGCGCGAAACCCATGTTCTCGGCCACCGTCATGTGCGGGTACAGCGCGTAGCTCTGGAACACCATGGCGATGCCGCGCCTGGCCGGATCGACGTCGTTGCAGATGCGCCCGCCGATTTCGACGGTGCCCGCATCGACCTCTTCCAGGCCCGCGACGATGCGCAGCAGGGTCGACTTGCCGCAGCCCGAGGGACCGACCAGCACCACGAACTCGCCGTCGGCGATGTCGAGGTCGATGCCCTTGATGACCGGGTTGTCGTCGTACTGCTTGGTGATGCCCGCCAGGTGCACAGATGCCATGGAGTCTCCGCTTGTCTTTGAGCTTGTTTTTCAGCCTGGTTGAAACAACTATCCCTTGAGGCCGGTCGCCGCCAGGAAGCCGCGCGTCACACGGCGCTGGAACAGCACATAGGCCAGCGCCACCGGCAAGGCGCCGAGCAGCGCGGCCGCCATCAGCTGCGCGTAGCGTACCCCGAAGGCGTCGTAGGTCTGGGTCAGCCCGAGCGGAATCGTCATCATGTCGTTCGAGGTGACGATGATGAAGGGCCACAGGAAGTTGTTCCAGGCGCCGATGAAAGTGACGATCGCCATCGCCCACACGATGTTGCCCGACAGCGGCAGGTAGACGCTCCACAGGATGCGCAGCGGACCGGCGCCGTCCATCACGGCGGCCTCGCGAAAGTCGGCGGGCACGGCGTCGAAGAACTGCTTGAACACGTAGATCACCACCGGCGCCACCACCTGCGGCAGCACGATGCCGGCATAGCTGTCGATCAGGCCGAGCTGGTTCATCATGCGAAACAGCGGCACCAGCAGCGCCTCGAAGGGCACCAGGAAGGCCAGCATGGTCATCGCGAACACCAGGCCGCGTCCGCGAAAGCGCAGCTGCGAGAACGCATACGCCGACGTCAAGGACAGCGCCATCGTCACCAGCGTCACCAGCAGGGCCACCAGGGCGCTGTTGAACAGCCAGCGTGCGACGTTGCCGGCGGCGAGCACCTTGGCGAAGGCCGCCAGGGTCCAGTCCTGCGGCAGCCAGTGGAATACGCTCGAGACGGTCTCGTGCTCGGGCCGCAGCGCCGTGCTCATGGCCCACAGCAGCGGCGCCACCCACATCGCGGCCAGCGCCAGCGCCGCCGCGGCGCCGATCGTGGTCCAGAGCAGCTTGCCGCGGGTGTGCGCGCGCGTCCTCATGCTTCCTTTCGCGCCAGCCAGCGCACGAAGCCGGCCTGGACCAGCGACAGCGCGACCACGATCGCCACGAAGGCCATGGCGATGGCGGCGGCGTAGCCGGCGTCGCTCTGGGTAAAGGCGGTCTCGTACATGTAGTGCAGGGTCACGCGGGTGGTGTTGAAGGGGCCGCCGGCGGTCATGATGTAGGTCTGGCCGAACACCTTCATCGATGCGATCAGCTGCAGCACCAGGGCCATGCCGGCCACCGGGCGCAGGGCCGGCCAGGTAATGCTGCCAAACAGCGTGAAGCCGCGCGCGCCGTCCAGCGCCGCCGCTTCGTACAGGTCGGCGGGGATGTTGCGCAGGCCGGCCAGGAACATCAGCATGTTGAAGCCGACGGTCCACCAGATGGTGCCGATCGCCACCATCGGCATGGCCCAGGTGAGATCGGCGAACCAGGCGCGCTCCATCCCCAGCACATGGTTGACCACGCCCGACGAGGGTTGCAGCATCCAGTCGGCGATCAGGGTCATCACCGAGATCGGCAGCACATAGGGCAGGAAGAACGCGCCCTGCAGCCAGCCGCCGGCGCGCGCGAAGCGGTTCACCAGCAGGGCCATGAGCAGGCCCAGCGCGCACAGGGGCAGCACGGTCAGCGCCGCGAAGTAGAAGGTATTGCCGACCGCGGACCAGAACGAGGGATCGCGCGCCAGGCTCAGGTAGTTGTCGATGCCGACGAAGGCGTTGGTACGGGTCAGGCTGCTCTCGGTCAGGCTCATGTAGAGGGTGTCGAGCGTCGGCAGGAAGAAGAACAGCAGGAAGGCCAGCGCGTACGGCGCCAGCAGCATTGCCGCCGGCAAGGCGTCGCCGGGCCTGGCTCGACTCGTCCGGGATGATCCCATGCAGACTCCTAGTAGCGCGGCGCGCGCTTCTTGATCATGCGCGCGGCTTCGGTTTCGAACATGCGCAGGGCCTGCGCGGGCGTCAGCTGCGACGACAGCGCGGCCGGCAGGTATTTCGAGGCCATCGCCTCGAGCGGCCCGGCCGCCCCCATGTACCAGGCGTCCGGATCGTAGATCACGCTGCGCGGCACCTGCGCATACAGGCGGTTCGGCATCAGGGCCAGCACCTCGGGCGATTCGGCCACCGGGCGATAGGCCAGCACGTGGCCGCCCTGGGCCCAGCCGAACGCGTTTTTGCTGACGAAGGCGATGAAGCGCATCGCCGCCTGCACCTTGCGCGGCGAGATCGGGCGCCCGTCGTTGGCGGGAAGCGCAAAGGCGTGCGAGTCGGCCCAGACGCTGTCGTTGCCGAACATGCGCGGCAGCGGCGCGATGCCGTACTCGAAGCCGAGGGTGCCCTTCTGGGCGGCGCGCACCATCTCGGGCACTTCCCAGACACCGTTGATCATGAAGCCGGCCTTGCCGCCCATGAACTGGCCCGTGGAGGCCGGGTAGTCCAGGCCCGGCTGGGCGTAGCCCTGCCTGAACCAGGCGCTGATGCGCGCCAGCGAATCCACGCCCGCCGCGCCGTAGGCGAAGCGGCCGTCCTGGATCAGGGGTACATTGCGCTGCGCCAGCATCGAGATCCACAGGCGCCAGACCGCATACGAACTCTGGCTGCTCTCCATCGTCATGCCCGGGTGGCCGGTGGCCTGGCGCACCGCGCGGAAGGCAGCGCTCAAGGCGTCGATCCCCTGGATGGGTTGCAGCTGGCCGCTGTCGTCGAGCAGGCCGGTCTTCCCGACCAGGGTCTTGTTGTAGTACAGGACCAGGGGGTGCAGGTCGAGCGGAATCGCATAGGTCTTGCCGGCATGCCGGGATTTACGCCATTGGCGCGGATAGAAGTCGGCCGGATCGAGTCCCGCCGCGCGCAGCTCGGCCGGGGCGATCGGGCGCAGCACGCCGCCGCCGGCCAGGTTGGTCATGCGCGACAGATGCACGGTGGCGAGGTCCGGACCGGCGCCGACCACCGACGAAGTGATCAGCTTGGTGTAGAAGGGCTCGCCCCACTTGAGGGTGGTGCCGACCACCCGCACCTCGCGCTGGCTGGCGTTGAAGCGCTCGACCAGTGCCGTCATGCGTGCGCCGTCGCCCCCGCTCAGCAGCGTCCACATGCGCACCTCGACCTGCGCCAGGGCGGCGGTGGGCAGGCACAGCAAGGCAGCCGCCAAGGCGGCCACTGAGGGCGCCAATGAGGGCGCCAATGAGGGAGCCAATGAGGGGGCCACTGAGGCGCCGGCAAGGCGCGCCGTGAATGGGGTCAAGCCTGTCTCCTGGGTCGTCTCGGGTCGCTTGCCCGCGTTTTTTTGTCATTAATACTAGCAAATAATGATTAACAAAGCCTGTCCTGCAGGCAAGCGTGCGTGCGTGCAGGGTAGAATCGGCCTTTTGCGTGACGGGCCAGGGGATGTGGATCGGTGTGTTGTGCGGCCTGCTGGCCGGGGCGATGTGGGGCCTGGTATTCATCGCACCGGCGCTGCTGGCCGCCTTCTCGCCGCTCGAACTCGCGGTGGGCCGCTACCTGGCCTACGGCGCGATGGCGCTGGCGCTGCTGCTGCCGCGCCTGAAACACCTGCTCGCCACCCTGGCGCGCGCCGACTACCTGGCCCTGCTGCGCCATGCGCTGGCCGGCAACATCGTCTATTACATGCTGCTCGCGAGCGGCGTCAAGTACGCCGGCGTGGCGCCGACCTCGCTGATCATCGGCATGCTGCCGGTCGTCGTCACCCTGCTCGGACGCAAGGACCAGGGTGCCGCGCCGCTGCGCCGGTTGGCCCTGCCCCTGCTGCTGGTGGCCGCCGGCATCGCTTGCATCAATGCCGACAGCTTCCTGCATGCCGGGCCCGGCAGCGCCACCGCCGACATCGTGCTGGGCCTGGCCTGCGCGTTCGGCGCCCTGCTGTGCTGGAGCTGGTATGCGCTGGACAATGCGCGCTACCTGAAGCGCAATCCGCAGTTCTCCAGCGCCCAGTGGTCGGCCCTGTACGGGCTGGCGACCGGTGCGGTCGCGCTTGCGCTGGGCGCCGGCGCCTGGGCGGTCGGCGCCGCCGGAGGCGCCGCGGCCGGGGCCGCGCCGCGCGACTGGACGCTGTTCTGGGCCTGCAATGCCGTGCTGGCGCTGGGCGCGTCCGTGATCGGCAACGGACTATGGAACGTGGCCAGCCGGCGCGTGCCGGTGACCCTGGGCGGGCAACTGATCCTGTTCGAGACCCTGTTCGCGCTGCTGTACGGCTTCGGGTACCGCGGCCATGGCCCGCGCCCGCTGGAGCTGGCCGCCATCGCGCTGCTGGCGGCGGGCGTGATCTGGTCGGTGCGCGCCCACGCCCCGGTCGCGCCGCCCTCGCGGCGCCAGTCGGGCGAACCCCATTTCGCCGAAGGTGACGGCGTGGCGGGCCCCGCCCATCGCCGCCAGCCCTAGCTGCGCGCCCGCCCCCCAGCCGGTGGGTCCAGGTGCCGCCGCGGACCCGGTCCTTGCCGTCCTGGCTCGACCGGGCGGTGTCGTTCCGGGTCGCCGCGGCGCAGCGGCGCAGCGCGAGCCTGAGCCAGGTCCATTCGCCCGGCGTACCGGCCACGGTGCTGCGGTAGCGCGGACCGGCGCGCATGGGCGCCGCCCTCTCCTCCCTTGACTCTTGACCTTATTGCCACAGGTGCGGGCCGGACGTTGTATCGAAGTGATATTTTTGTTCCGAAACGTTTTGTAGGACTATTGCCCATTGTCACTACCTGCTAGACTCGTAGGATTGCTCCCACAACAAGCAAAGTTGTCACCATAGAACAACAGGGTGCAGGCTGATGCAGCAGCGACAAGAAAAAACAGGGGAAGTCCTTCATGAAAGCAAAGCAGGTCCGTCCGGCGCAATCGCTGCTGGCCGTCGCGGTTTCGGGTATCGCATGGAGCATGGGGATCGCCCATGCCGCGCAGGGGCAGCAAGTACAGCAAATTCAGCAAGCTCGGCAAGCTCGGCAACTGCAGCAGGTCCAGCCGAACGCGGTGCCGGAAGTCGTGGTCACGGCCCAGCGCACCTTGTCCACGGCGTCGCGCACCGCGGTCGCGATGAGCGTGCTCCAGGGAGAAGCGCTGCGCGGCAGCGGCGCCGACAATCCGGCCTCGATCGGCGCACGCCTGCCGAACGTGTATATCGACCAGGCTTTCTCGGGCCTGCGCGTGACCATCCGCGGCATCAGCAACAATGACACCACCGACAAGGGCGACCCGTCGGCCGCCTTCATGCAGGACGGCGTGTACATCGCGCGCCCGGCCGGCCAGGCCGCCAACTTCCTCGACGTCGACCGCATCGAAGTGCTGCGCGGCCCGCAGGGCACCCTGTACGGGCGCAACACCACCGCCGGCCTGGTCAACGTGATCTCGAACGCACCGACCGACAGGCTGGAAGGCCGCGTCGCGCTCGAAGCCGGCACCTACCGTCACCGCAAGCTTGAAGCGGTGCTCAACGTTCCGCTCAACGACGCTCTGGCGATGCGCGCCGCGCTGGGCGTGCGCAAGCAGGACCCGTTCCTGAAGAACGGCCAGGGTAACGCCCTGCGCCCCGGAATGGACCGCGACGACCGCGATGCGCGCCTGAGCGCGAAACTGGCGATCGGACCGGACGCCTCGCTGCTACTGCGCTACGACCACAGCGAAGCCGGCAACAACAACGATCGCATCGTCCCCGACACCAATTTCTACACCGGCGTTTCGGCGGGCGCCCCCGCCTGGCGCGACGGCACGACCGACGAACGCCTGACCAACCGCTTCCGCCCGGCCAATATCGCGCCGGTGCAGGGTATGCAGGACCGCCGCGCAAGCGGCCTGTCGGCCGACCTGAGCTGGAACCTGGGCCCGGCCACCGTCTACTACCTGGGCTCGCATCGCGAACTCGACCAGCAGATGGTCAACAATTATTACTACCGGATCTCACCGGCGATCGCACTCGGGGTCATCAATACCTACGACGGCGCCAATGTCCAGGATTCGCACGAACTGCGCCTCGCCAGCAACGGCAAGGGACCGCTCAGCGCCCAGGGCGGCCTGTATTACTTTACGGAGGAATCGGACACCAGCTACGCCTTCCAGGGGCTGCGCCCGGTCGGCCTGCCGCCCTACTACGCCTTCCCGCTGTCGACGCAGGCGACCAGCCGCGCCGCGTTCGGCCAGCTGACCTGGCGCGTGGGCGAAGGCCTGCGCCTGACCGCCGGCGCGCGCCGCACCCACGACGAGAAGGAGCGCGTGGGCTCGACCGACTTCCAGCAAGGCCCGCGCTTCAACCCGGCCACCGACCGCCGCCTGCTCAACGCGGCGGCGCTGGCGACCTCGCGCACCACCTGGCGCCTGGGCGCCGAATCCGACCTGGGCGCGCACACCCTGGCTTACCTGAGCCTGGCAACCGGCTACAAGGCCGGCGCCTTCAACGACGGCTGCGTGGCCGGCACCACCGCGCTCGGCATCGCCTGCCCGTCGGCGGTCGCGGTCAGCCCGGAGTTCCTGTACTACCAGCCGGAACAGCTGCGCGCCTGGGAAGCCGGCCTGAAGTCGCGCCTGCTCGGGGGGCGCCTGACGGTGAATGCCGCCGTCTTCCACTACGACTACACCAACCTGCAGCTGACCGGTAACGCGATCGTGGGCGGCGCCCCGCGCCTGCTGACCCGCAATGCCGGGGCGGCCCGCAGCCGCGGCATCGAGCTCGACGGCGAATTGCGCGTGGGCGGCGGCGGCCGCCTCACCTACGGGCTCACCCTGCTCGACGCCCGCTACGTGCGCTACATGGCCACCCCGGCGGTGTCCTGGGCGGGCCGCAAGCTCGACCGCGCACCGAGCCACGTGTTCACGCTCGGCTACCAGCAGCGGATCGCGCTTGGCGGCGGCCAGCTCAGCGGCGGCCTGTTCGTGCGCGCCAGCGGCGAGTACGTACTCGCGGTCCCGAGCCAGCTGCTGGTCTACCGGGTACCGTCGCACACCAGCAGCGACGCCACCCTGTCGTGGAGCCCGACCGGCGCCGACTGGAGCGTGCTGGCGCGCGTGCGCAATATCGAGAACGAGGTGCGGCCGTCGATCATCGACAGCTTCGGCATGACCACGCCGACCGCGCCGCGCCCGGCCGAGCTGCGCCTCGATGTCCGTTTCTGAGGCGGGCCGGGCATGTGCCGGGCTTTTCCATTACCACGATCCGATGCTGCAGGAGACTGAATGAAACGCGATGCCATCAATCCGCTGTCGCCCTCGATGCGCGCCGACCCGCCGGCCGACGATGCCGTCGCGCGCATGCTGGCGGACGCCCATGGGCCGCACGACATGGCGGCGCGTGTCGCCGCCATCAATCGGGAACTCGCCCGCTGGGACAGCAACGGCGCCTTGGCGAACTGGGCGGCCGGGCCGGATACCGACCCGCGCGTCGGCGCCGCCCTGAAAGAGTACCTGGCACGCTGTGCCGGGCTGCCGGAATGGGCCGATGCGGCGCAGATCGCACGCGCGGAGGCCCTGTTCATGGACATGAGCATGCTGTCCTGCACGCTGTTGTTCTGTGCCAGCCTGCCGGAATGCTACGTGCTGCCGGATCTCTCGGCGGTGCTGCACGCGGCCGGACAACTCGAGCAGCATACCGACTACCGGATCCGCTCCACCGCCGCCATGATCTTCCCCGTGATGATGCGCGGCGGGCTCACCCTGCCCGGCGGCGGGGGCGTGTCCCAGGCGCTCAAGGTGCGCCTGATCCACGCGACCGTCCGGCACCTGATCCTGCGCGGCGCGCCCGACACGGTGTGCGCCGCGCCGGATCAGGCGCCGGCATTGCCGGCGCTGGCCCCGGCCGGCGGCGGCCTGTACCACGTCCTGTACGCGCACGGCTGGGACGCCGCACGCGACGGCCTGCCCTGTAACCAGGAGCAGCTGGCCTATACCCTGTTCACTTTCCACTACGTCTACCTGCGCGGCCTGCGCCGCCTCGGCCTGGGCGTGCAGCGCGCCGACGAGGAGGCCTACCTGCACGCCTGGAACGTGCTCGGCCACATGCTGGGCATCGAGCGCGACCAGATGGCCTGGAACATGGACGACGCCGCGGCGCGCTTCGCGGCCATCCAGGCGCGCGGCCGGAGCGATCGGCGCGTGCCGGATCCGCGCCCTCCCCTGGCGGCGGCCCTGATGGGCGAACTGGCCAAGCAGATCCCGCTGCGCCTGCTCAAGCCCTTCCCGGTCCTGCTCACGCGCCACCTGTGCGGCCGCCGTTCCAGCGCCGACCTCGGACTCGACGCCCGCGTGCCGCTGGCCTCGCGCCTGCTGTTCACGGTGGGCCTCGGCGCCATACGCGCCATCGACGCCGCGGTGCGCCTGTTGGTGCCCGGCTTCTCGATCACACGCATGCTCACCCGCGTGGCCGGCTACCGGCTGGTGACGCGCTTCCTGATGGACCAGACGCGCCCCCTGCGCCTGCCCGACGCCCTGCTCGGCGACGTGGCCGCGACCCTGCTTGCCTGGCGCCGCGATCCGCGGGCGCCGCGCTGGCTCGGCCGGCTCGAGGCCCGCCTGGCGGGCCATCCGGTTTCCGCCGGCCACGACCAGCACGACGCCACCCGTCCATGACCGCCATGCCGACCTTCCCGTACGCTCGCGCCATCGTGCGCACCCTCGCGTCCGCGCTGCTGGCAGTGCTCGTGACGCTGCTGGCCCCGGCCTTCCAGCCCGCCCATGCGGCCGGCCCGGCGCCGCTCGAACTCGGACGCGAGAACCACGAGCTGGACGCTTGGGCGGCGCTCACCGTGCTGGTCGACGAGGGTGCGAAGCTGGACGCCCGCGGCGCGCTGGCCGCGGGCGATCGTTACGCCCCGCCCACGACGACCCATGGCGTGCTGAAACTGATCCAGGACCCGCACTGGATGCGGATTCCGTTCCGGGTCGCCCCGGACGCCCCGCGCGACTGGGTGGTCCAGATCGACTTCGGCATCCTCGACCAGGTCGAGTTCTACCTCGAGGACGGCGGCACGCTGCGCAAGCTCGCCAGCAGCGGCCGCCGGCTGCGGGAAGACGGCGCCCTCAAGAGCCGGGTCCCGGCGGTGGCCCTGAACCTGGAGCCGGGCGCCGACTACACGCTGCTGGTACGGGTGTTCGCCAAGGGCCCGCGTATCGCGCCGGTCAGCTTCATGCAGCCGGATACCTTCCATCGCGCCGCGCTCGCCGAGCAGATGCTGCAAGGCCTGCTGTCAGGCATCGCCGCCTGCCTGGTCGCCTATACGCTGGGCCAATGGATCACCATGCGCGATGCCCTGTACGGCAAGTACGCCATGTACATCGGCGGCCTGACCCTGTATTCGCTGGTCTGGTTCGGGCTGGGCGAGCAGTTCCTGTGGCGCGGCCACGAATGGGTCAGCAGGCATGTGATGGGCCTGGCGTCGATGCTGGCCTCGACCGGCGCCTACCTGTTCGTCGAGCACATCCTGGCGCGGCCCGGCGTCGATCGCCGCTTCAGCCGCGTCATGAAGGGCGGCGCGCTGCTGTGCGCGCTTGCCGGCCTGCTGTGGGCGCTCGACCTGATCGAGCACCGCATCCTGATCGCGTTCACCATGACGGTCGGCAGCGCGCCGATGTTCCTGGGCCTGCCGGGGGCCTGGCGCCGGGTGCGTGCGGGCGATGCGATCGGCGTGTATTTCCTGTGCAGCTGGTTCTTCAGCGCCGGCGGCGCGGTCGTGCAGGGGCTGCTCGCCATGGGCAAGCTGCCGACCAACTTCTGGACCATGCATTCGCTGCAACTGGGCTTCACCATCGACATGCTGCTGTTCATGCGCATCCTCGGTCTGCGCGCCAAGGCCATGCAGACCGCGATGCTGCGCGCCGAAGCCGAGGCGCGCCTGAAGTCCGAATTCCTGGCCAACATGAGCCACGAAATCCGCACCCCGATGAACGCCATCATCGGCATGAGCCGCCTGGCCCTGATGGGCGAGGCGCCGCCCAGGCTGCGCAACTACTTTTCCAAGATCCTGGGCGCCGGCGAGCACCTGCTGGGAATCGTCAACGACATTCTCGATCACGCCAAGATGGAAGCCGGCAAGCTCGCGCTCGAAACGGTGCCGTTCTCGCTCGACGAGATGCTCGAGCACCTGTCGAACGTCACCACCCTCAAGAGCGAGGCCAAGGGCGTGGAACTGATCTTCCGGGTCGGCGCGGGTGTGCCGCAGCGGCTGGTGGGCGATCCGCTGCGTCTCGCCCAGGTGCTGGTCAACCTGACCGGCAACGCGGTCAAGTTCACCGAGCGCGGCGAGATCGTGGTCGCGGTCGAGGTCGTGGGGCGCGAAGAACAGGGCGGCAAGGGGCGGATCAGCCTCGAATTCTCGGTCACCGACACCGGCATCGGCATGAGCGAGGAGCAGATCGGCCGCCTGTTCCAGTCCTTCAGCCAGGCCGACAGCTCGACCACCCGCAAGTACGGCGGCACCGGCCTCGGGCTGTCGATCTCGCGCCAGCTGGTCGAGCTGATGGGCGGCCGGATCGCCGCCAGCAGCACGCCGGGGGCCGGCAGCCGCTTCGCCTTCACGATGCCGCTCGAGGTCGACGCCGACGAGACCGGCGCCCAGCCGGCCGCCATGATCGGCCGCGCCACGAGCGGCCGGGCCACGAGCGGCCGGGCCACGAGCGGCCGCGCCACGGTGGGCCGGGCCACGAGCGGCCGGGCCACGAGCGACCGGGCCACGCTGCAGGGCGTGCGCGCCCTGGTGGTGGACGACAGCGCCACCGCGCGCGCCGCCCTGGTCGAGATGCTCGCGTCGCTGGACCTGCAGGCCGACACCGCCGACTCGGGCGAGGAATGCCTGGCGGCGCTGGCGCGGGCCGAGGCCAGCGGCCGTCCCTACGGGATCGTCCTGATGGATTACCAGATGCCGGGCATGGACGGCGTGGAGACGATCCGACGCATCCACCTGGCCGCGCGCGCGGAAGCGCCGCCGGCGATCCTGATGGTGTCGGTGTTCTGCCGCGACACGGTGCTGGAACAGGAAGGCGAGGTGCCGGTCGATGCCTTCCTGAACAAGCCGGTCAGTCCGGCCCTGCTCTACCACAGCCTGCTGCAGGTGCTCGAGCCGCAAGCCCGCCCGGGCGAGGCCGTGGCCGCGATTCCCGCCATGGCCGATCTGCCGCGCCTGGACGGCGCCCGCATCCTGCTGGCCGAGGACAACGCCAATAACCGCGAAGTCGCCCTCGACTTCATGGCGGCCGCGCGCATGCAGGTCGACGTCGCCTTCAACGGTCTCGAGGCCGTGCGCATGGCGCAAGCGGGCGATTACGACCTGGTCTTGATGGACATCCAGATGCCCGAGCTCGACGGCCTCGGCGCCGCGCGCGCGATACGCAGCGACCCGCGCCTGCGCACGCTGCCGATCGTGGCCATGACCGCCCACGCCTTGCCGAGCGACCGCGCCAAGAGCCTGGAAGCCGGCATGAACGACCATGTGACCAAGCCGATCGACCCCGACCTGTTGTTCTGCAGCCTGCTCAAGTGGATCGATCCGGCGCGCCTGGCCGGGCGCGCGCTGCCGGCGCCGGCCCCGCGTCCGGCGGCCGCCGACGCCGCCGGCCTGCCCGCCCTGCCGGCCTTGCCGGCCGTCCCCGGCCTCGACTGGCGCCAGGCGCTGGACAAGGTCGACGGCCAGCGCAGCCGGCTGGAAAAGCGCGCCACCAGCTTCGTGCGCGAGTATGCCGACGCCCCGCGCATCCTGCGCGAAGCCTTGGGCGGCGGCGACCATACGCGCCTGCAGTCGCTGGCACACAACCTGAAGTCGAGCGCCGCCTATGTGGGCGCATTCGAGCTGTCGGCGGCTGCGCACCGGCTCGAGCGGGACCTGCGCGACGGCCAGGCGGAGCGCCTCGCGGTGCAGGTGCCCGGCCTGGTCGGCGCGGCCGAAACCGTGCTGGCGGCACTGGCCCAGCTGGCCGAGGCGGCGCAACCTCGCCAGGCCGATCCGGCCGGGCCGGCGCAGGTGCTGGCACGCCTGCGCCGGCACCTGGAGGCCGACGACGCGCGCGCCGAGGATGCGCTGGCCGACCTCGAGACCCTGCTGGCGGACGGCGTCCACCGCGGCGCGCTGGCCGAACTGCGGCGCGCCGTCGGGGATCTCGAATACGGGGCGGCACTGGCCCCGCTCGCGGCCCTGGCCGCGGCACTTGGATTGACCCTGGAGGATGCGGCATGAACGGCGTGGAGATGCAAAAAGTCCTGGTCGCCGACGACGACGCGATCAATCGCGAGGTACTCGGCGAACTGCTCAAGCCCGAGTACACGGTGCTGTTGGCGAAGAACGGCGCACAGACCCTGGAGCGCGCGGCGCGCCACCTGCCGGATCTGATCCTGCTCGACGTGATGATGCCCGACATGGACGGCTACGAAGTGCTGCGGCGCCTGCGCGCCGATCCGCAGACCGAGCACATCTCGGTCATCTTCATCTCCGGCCTGGACCGCCCCGAGGACGAAGCCAGCGGCCTCAAGATGGGTGCTTCCGACTACATCACCAAGCCCTTCAACCAGACCGTGGTGATGGCGCGCGTGGCCCTGCACCTGCAGGTGGTGCGCCAGCGCCGGATGCTGGAACGTCTCGCGAACATCGACGGCCTCACCGAACTGGCCAACCGCCGCCGCTTCGACGAGGTCTATGCGCGCGAATGGCAGCGCGCCCGCCGCGGCGTGCGTCCGCTGTCGCTGGCCCTGCTCGACATCGACGCCTTCAAGCAGTACAACGACCGCTACGGCCACCCGGCCGGCGATCGCGCCCTGCGCGCGGTGGCGCGCCTGGCCGCCGGCGCCATGCGCCGCCCGGGCGACCTGGCGGCGCGCTACGGCGGCGAAGAACTGGTGCTGCTGCTGCCCGAGACCGGCGCGCCGGAGGCGCTGCAGGTGGTGTCGCAGCTGCGCCAGGCGGTCGCCGGCCTCATGATCGCGCACGAGGCCTCCAGCGTCGCCCCGGTGCTGACTGCCAGCGTCGGCGGGGCCACGCTCGAACCGGACGGCGCGGAAGCGGCGCCCGCGCTGTTCGAGGCCGCCGATGCGGAGCTGTATCGCGCCAAGCAGGCAGGCCGCAACCGGGTGTCCTGGCGTGCCCGGCGCGCCGACGCCGGCGACCGGGACGGCGCCGCCGCGTAGCCGGGCTTCAGCCGCGGCAGACCAGCCCGAAGCGGGTCGCCTCGCACCCCCGCTTGAGGCAGGCGGTGGCGTGGTAGCCGGCCGCGCGGCACAGGCGCAGGGTTTCGGACAAGGGGCTGTCGGCCGGCGGCTGCGGCGAGGCCTGCGACGCGGGCGCCGCCCTCGCGGCGCGCGTCGCTGGCGACCTGGTCGCCGATGCCGCCTTCGGCCTGGTTGGCGAGGCCGGCTTCGCCCTGGTTGCCGATGCCGGCTTCGCCCTGGTCGCCGATGCAGGCTTCCTGGCCGCGGGAGGCGTGCGCTTGATCGGGGTGGCCGCGGCCACGCGGCGCTCCGCTTCCGGATCGGCGGCGGGAGGCCGGGGCGGGGCCGCTTCCCTGGCCACGGCGGCGGCCGGCGCAGCGGCCGGGGCCGGGGCCTCGGTCGCCACCGCGCCTGCCCTTGCCTCCTCGCGCGCCGCGCCGGCCACCGGTTCGGGCGGCAGCAGCCGCAGCGGCGGCAGCGGGTCCGCGGCCGGCTCGGACCGTAACCCGGCCTCGGCCGGCGTTGCCGGCGCAACCCCCGCAGGGGATTGGTTCGCCTGCGCAGGCGTGTGGTCGGCGACCACCGCCAGCGTGGATTCCACCTGGGTGTCGCGGTACATCCATGCGGCCGTGGCGGCTAGCGCGACCATGCCGGCCAGGCCCAAGGTCCAGCCCAGCGCCTTGCGGCCCCAGCGCTCGGTCCAGGGCGCTGCATCGGGCGGCAAGGGCAAGGTCCAGTCCCGCTCGTGGCTCGAGAAAGAGGAAGTCTCCGGAGCGATGTCGGCGCCGAAGGACGGAGCCATGCGCGGCGGCGCCGCTCCGGGCGCGGAGGCCGGCGGCGCCTCGCGGGCCGCGGCCGGCCGCGCCGTCCAGGCGGCATGACGCGGCCCTGGCGGTGGGGGTGATAGTGATGGTGGCGGTGACGATGGCGGTGGCGGTGGCGCCGGCGCGCGGTCGCGCCATACGCCGGCGCGCTGACGCGCGGGCGCGCCAGCCGGCGCCGGCTCCGCCGGTGGAACCGGCGCTGCGGCGTGATCTTCCTGCGAGCGGGTCCGGGCGGGCACCGCCCGGCGCACCGGAGCCAGCGGCATGCGGGAGGTGCTATCGTCGATATCTTCCAACAACTGGTTCTTCATGGGGCGAGGCCTGCTTTGGAACAGGCCGAGTGTAGCCCAATCGACGGGATCCTGCGTGCTGTAGTGCGGCAAGCGCGCTACAGCGGCTCAGGCCCGGGCAGGACGGTGCGTCACCACCCGATACACATACCAGGCCAGCAGGATGCCGAAAATGCCCTTGGACACGGGATCGACGTAGCGGCCGACCTGTTCGAAGTTGCTTTCAAGTATGAAGCCAGCGCCCGTCAGCACCCCGGTCCAGGCCAGCGAGCCGACCGTCGAGTACAGCAGGAACTGCCCCCAGGACATGCATGCCAGTCCCGCCGGCACCGAAATCAGGGTGCGGATCGCCGGAACCAGGCGCCCGAACAGCACCACCGAGCGTCCGTGGCGATCGAAGGCGGCGATTGCCTTGTCGATGTCCTGGCCGGTCACGGTCATCCAGCGCGCGTGACGGTCGGCAAATTGCTTGAGGCGCTCCTTGCCGTACTTGCGGGCGCCGTAATACCAGGGCAAGGCCCCGGCGATCGACCCCGCGGTACCGGCCAGCAGCACGCCCACCAGGCTCAGGTCGCCGCGAGCGACGACAAAGCCGGCGAAGGGCATGATCAGCTCCGACGGGATCGGCGGGAAGATGTTTTCGAGCGCCATCAGCAGGAATACGCCGATATAGCCGCTCTTCTCCAGAAATTGCGTAATGAATTCGAACATGGTGGATTGCCGTCTAAAGGTGCAGCTTGCACGCTACCATGTTGTCATAAATGCTTGCGCCCGCCAGCCTGGTCCCGGCCGACGTGCGACAATCCGCGCCTGGAACTCCACCATTTCCGGCAGTTCCCCCAACAGCGACAAAGGACCGCAATTGCTGAAGCTCAGCCTGGATGCACTCGAGATCGTCGATACCATCGCCCGCAAGGGCTCGTTCGCGGGCGCCGCGAAAGCATTGTTCCGCGTGCCCTCCACCATCTCGTACACGGTCTCGAAGCTCGAAGAAGACCTCGGCGTGCGCCTGTTCGACCGTCTCGGCCCCAAGGTGGTCTTGACCCCGGCCGGCAAGGAATTGCTCAAGGAGGGCCGCTACCTCCTGCGCGCCGCGGGCGACCTCGAATCGCGCGTGCGGCGCGTGGCCTCGGGCTGGGAGACCGAGCTGGCGATCGGCATGGATTCGATGCTGTCGCCGGCGGCGCTGGAACCCGAGATCGCGGCCTTCTACGCCGTCGCCGACCAGACCCGGCTGCGCCTGGTGCGCGAAGTGCTGTCCGGGACCTGGGACGCACTGCTCGACCGCCGGGTCGACCTGCTGGTCGGTGCTGCCGGCGAGGGGCCGTCGGGGGGCGGTTACACCGCCGAGCCGCTCGGCAGCAGCCGCTTCGTGTTCGCGGTGGCGCCCGGGCATCCGCTGGCCGCGGTCGACCGTCCGCTCGACAAGGCCGACCTGCTCGACTACCGCGCGGTCGCGGTGTCGGATTCGGCGCGCCAGCTCGGTCCGCGCACCGTGGGCCTGCTGTTCGGCCAGGACATGCTGGCGGTACCGGACATGGAAACCAAGTACAGTTTCCAGCTGCGCGGCATCGGCGTCGGCTTCCTGCCCGAAGCCTGGGCCCGGCCGGCGATCGATGCCGGGCTGCTGGTGGAAAAGGACGTCGTCGAGCCCAAGCCCGACGAGACCTTCTACCTGGCCTGGCGCAGCGGCGAAGAAGGCGCGGCGCTGTCCTGGTGGCTGGCGCGCGTGCGCGAGTCGGCGCCGTTCGACCGCATGATCGCGCGTCACTGCCACGAGGCGCATGTTGCGCAGGCGACTCAGCCGGGGTGGCCGAAGTAGACGAAAGTGCTTTTAGGATAAAGGTGCCGGTAGACCGGCCGCACCAGGCTCTTCAGGGCCGACTTCGGCGCCATCCACCCGGAACTGCAGTTGTAGAGCTTGCGCAGCGAGGGCCGCAGCGGCACCAGTCCGGCCGCGCGGCCGAGCGCGATGAGCGAATCGTAAGTGAAGGCATTGATGTGTTCGAAAGGCGCGATGGGCATGATGTCGCTGTCGCTGAGCGCCGCAAAGTCCTGGGCGCCGAGCAGCTTGCGGAGCGATTTCGCGGAATCCGGCACGCTGATCTTCACCAGCCCACCCGGCCGCAAGGCCTGCGCCAGGCGCCCGAGCATGTCGCCGGGTTCGAGCAAGTGCTCGAACACCTGCTCGGTATTGATGAAGTGAAATTCGGCCTGGGGCAGCGCGCCGCCATCCACCACCGGGATGCCGACCGACCTCGCGTAGTCGATCCGTAGCTGCGAGAGCTCGGCGCCGCACACATCGACGCCGTAGGCGCCGGCCATCCGGGCCCACTCGGCCCAGCCGAAGCCGAAGTCGAGGGCCTTGACGGCGCCGGGGCGCAGGCGCAAGTGCTCGAGCATGAATTCGACCTGTGCGGCCAGGTAGCGGTAATCGTCCAGCCCCCAGCGCGCCGCTACCGCGCCGCGTTCCGCCGCCGGCAGCCAGTGGTCGTAGATCTCCGCGAGCAGCGCGGGCGCGGGCACCTGGGCCTGGAAGGCCAGGCCGCAGTGTCCGCACTGCGCCAACTCGTAGCGATAGCCGGCAAAGTCGCGCGCGACGCGTCGACCGTAGTGCGCCTGCATGTAGCGGGCAATGCCGGGACTGTCCAGCGGCACGCTGTACAGCGTGCGGGTGGACGTGCGCCGGCATGCGGGACAATGCTCCCGCTCCACCAGCAATGGCGCGTGATGACGGTCCGAATCGGGCATGCCGGCCTCCTTCGTGCAGTGAGGGGTCACACGGATACTGCTGACAGGGCGATGGTAGGCCAATCCGCGCCGCGAGCCCATGGTCGCATCAAGCGTAGGCCGGGAACTCCTGCGCGCATCGGCGCCGCCTGGCTTAGCGGGGCAGGTCGAACACCAGGATCTCGGCCGCATCGGCCTGTCCGAGCAGCACCGCGTCCTCGTCGGTGATCTCGAGCGCGTCGCCGCCCTGCAACTGCACGCCGTTGACCGTGGCACTGCCGCGGATCACGTGGACGTAGGCCTGGCGCCCGGCCGCCAGCGGGTGGCGCAGCGCGTCCGCGCCGTCCATGATGGTGGCGTAGATCGACGCGTCCTGGCGCATCGACACCGATCCCTCACGGCCGTCGTGCGAGGCGACCAGGCGCAGGCGCCCCGCCTTCGAGGCGGTGTCGAAGTGCTTCTCTTCGTAGCCCGGAGGCTCGCCCGTGGTGTTCGGCTCGATCCAGATCTGCAGGAAGTGCACGCCCTCTTCTTTCGAGTGGTTGTATTCGCTGTGCACGACCCCGCTGCCGGCGCTCATGCGCTGGACGTCGCCGTAGCGCAGCACCGAGCCGTTGCCCATGCTGTCCTGGTGTTCCAGCGCCCCTTCCAGCACATACGAGAGGATTTCCATGTTGCGGTGCCCATGGGAATCGAAGCCGCGGCCGGGCGTGACCCGGTCCTCGTTGATGACGCGCAGCGGACCAAACCCCATGCGCTTCGGGTCGTGGTAGTGCCCGAACGAGAAGCTGTGCCGGGAATTCAGCCAGCCGAAGCTGGCGGCGCCGCGTTCATTGCTTTTACGTACGTTCAACATCGTGTTCTCCTTGTCGTGATTGGACCATCGAACGCTTCGATCGCCGCCCTCTTGCCTGTTCGCTTGGGCTTGTTTGCTGTCGTTCGATGCGATGGATGGATTATGCGGGCCCGTCGGGGAATTGAAAAACGAGTAATTTACCGCCGAATCGTCGAAATTTTCGAATGCTGGTTCCGCATGCGCGCTTGCCCGCCCGGTCGTGCTCCCCGCGCGGCGCCGCTATGGTCTAATCACCCCATCACCCGCCACGGAGTCTTCGATGCAGCACGCCCCTCCCGACCCCAAGGACCTCGACGAAGACACCCTGGCCTTCGTGCGCACCGTGTTCCAGCACGCGCGCAGCGGCGCCACCGACGCGCTCGGCACGCTGCTGGCGCAGGGCTTGCCACCGAACCTGCGCAACGAGCGCGGCGACAGCCTCCTGATGCTGGCCTGCTACCATGGCCATGCCGACACCGCGCGCATCCTGCTCGCGCATGGGGCCGACCCCGAATTGATGAACGACGCCGGCCAGACGCCGCTGGCCGGCGCCGCCTTCAAGGGCGACCTGGCCGTGGCCACCCTGCTGCTAGAGCACGGCGCCGCGGTCGGCACCGCCGGCCCGAACGGCAAGCAGGCGCTGATGTTCGCCGCCATGTTCAACCGCAGCGAGATCGCCCGCCTGCTGCTGGCGCGCGGCGCCGACCCGCACGCGCCGGACGCCGACGGCGTCACCGCGCTGGCGGCGGCGCGGCGCATGGGCGCAGACGACACCGCCGCCTTGCTGGCGGCCTGGCGATGAACCGGCCCGGCAATTCACGTTGCCTGACGCAACATTGCAACCCGTCTGTATTTCTGGCGTAATAATCTGAGGTCATACAGCGGAGGATAGACCAGTTTCAGGCGAGTAAAAAGTGAACGGATCCCAGGATGGAACGACCCCGCATTCCGCTCGATGAAGCACAGCGCCTGGCCGCCCTGCACGCCACCAGGCTGCTCGGCAGCGCCCCCGAAGAAACCTTCGACCGCATCACGCGTACCGCCGCGCGCCTGTTCCACGTGCCCATCGCCCTGGTGTCGCTGATCGACAAGGATCGCCAGTGGTTCAAGTCGCGTATCGGCCTGGATGCCTGCGAGACCCCGCGCGATGTGTCCTTCTGCGGCCATGCCATTCTTTCGGACGAGCCGCTGGTGGTGCCCGACGCCGCCCGGGACGCGCGCTTCGTCGACAATCCGCTGGTGACCGGCGCGCCGCACTTGCGCTTCTATGCCGGGGTGCAGCTGTATTCGGTGGAGCGCAAGAAGATCGGCACCCTGTGCGTGATCGACCGCAAACCGCGCCGGCTCGGCCCGGACGACCTGGATGCGCTGCGCGACCTGGCGCGCATGATCGAACAGCTGGTCTACCACCGCCAGCTGGCCATGGCCGCCCAGTCGATGAGCGAGCGCCTGCAGGACGAGCAGTCGGCCCGGGGCTGCGCCGTCCCTGGCCATGCGGCGCCCTCGGGCGAGCTGGCATGGCTGGTGGCGCACGACCTGCTCACCGGCCTGCCGAACCGCCAGGCGATGCTGCGCGCCATCCAGCACAGCATCGCGCTCTGGCGCGAACACGGCAGGCCGGCGCTGGTGGCCTGTATCAACGTCGACCGCTTCAAGCACTTCAACGAGCTGCTCGGCCATCGCGCCGGCGACCAGATCCTGGTGGCGATCGCGACCAGCCTGCAGGCGCTGCTGCGCGAGGGCGACATGCTGGCGCGTGCCGGCAGCGACGAATTCCTGGTGCTGCTGCATGCGCGCGACGAGCATCCGGAGCCCGAACGCGCGCTCGACCGCATCATGAACGCGGTGAATCGGGCGATTCCGATACCGGGCGGGGAAATCGCGCTCACCTGCTGCATCGGCAGCGCGCTGCTGCCGCAGGACGGCACCGATGCCGATGCCCTGCTGAACAATGCCGTTACCGCGCTGCGCCATGCCAAGGCGCAGGGACGCGGCGCCATGGTCCGCTTCACGCCCGACCTGCGCACCGAACACGGCCGCCGGCTGACGCTCGAGAGCCACCTGCGGCGCGCCATCGCGCAGGAAGAACTGTTCGTCGAATACCAGCCCAAGGTCGACCTGCGCTCGGAAACGCTGGCAGGCTTCGAGGCCCTGGTGCGCTGGCGCCATCCGGACTACGGCGTGATCCGGCCCGACGAATTCATTCCGATCGCCGAAGAGAGCGGGATGATCGTGGCGGTCGGCGAGTGGGTGCTGCGCAGCGCCGTCGTCCAGCTGGGCGCCTGGCGCGCGCAAGGCCTGCCGCCGGTGCCGGTGGCGGTCAACCTGTCGGCGCGCCAGTTCCTCCAGAGCGACGTGGTCGCCACCGTCGGCGCACAGCTGGAACAGTCCGGCCTGTCTCCCGCGTTGCTGGAGCTCGAGCTGACCGAGAGCGTGTCGATGGCCGATCCGGAACGCAGCGTGGTCGTGATGCGCGGCCTGGGTGCGCTTGGCGTCATGCTCAGCATCGACGATTTCGGCACCGGCTATTCCAGCTTCGCCTACCTGCGCCGCCTGCCGCTGGACAAGCTCAAGATCGACAAGTCCTTCGTGCAGGACATGGCGCACAGTGCCGAGTCGTCCGCCATCGTGCAGGCCATCGTCGCGATGGCGCACCGCCTGCAGCTGGCCGTGATCGCCGAGGGCGTCGAAACCGCCGACCAGGTCGCCGCGCTGCGCAAGGCCGAGTGCGACCAGATCCAGGGTTATTATTATTCGCGGCCGCTGCCCGCCGAGGACTGCGCCGGCTTCATCCGGCGCTATTGCGCCGAATCCGCGGCCGAATCTGCAAACACCTCCGGCCGCCCGGCCGCCGCCGGCTGAGGGATTTGGCGGGCGCGCACGGCTTGCCGATATAATCCTTCGCTGGCTTAACCATACCGAAGGAAGACGATGAGCGCCCTGCCCCCGCTGTTTGCCCTGCCCCCGCTGCTGGCCCTGCCTGCCCTGTTACTGTCCGGCGCCGCGCTGGCCGACGATGCCGGCATGCTGAAGTGCCGCGCCCTGGCGGACAAGGGCGCGCGCCTGGCTTGCTACGACGCGATCCCGCTCGGGGCCCAGCCGCCGCGCGCGACCGCGACCGCCGCGCCGGCGGCCGTGGCGGCCGTGGCGGCACGCGGCAACGAGGACAGTTTCGGCATCGAAGCGAAGAAGCGGCGCGAAGCCGAACCGCAGTCGATCAGCAGCACCATTCCCGGCGAATTCGAGGGTTGGGGCCCGGGCGCCCGAATCCGCCTGGCCAACGGCCAGGTCTGGCGCATCATCGACGGCAGCGAAGCCGTGCTGCCGCGCATGCGCGACGTGCCGGTCACCATCGAGCGCAACATGTTCGGCACCCTGTTCCTGAAAGTGGCCGGCACCAACAACTCGGCCAAGGTGCGCCGGGTCCAGTAAGGGCCAGTCAGCCTGCGCGCACCATGTAGTGCGCGCCGCCCGGATAGCTCGCAAGGGCCGCGCGCGCCTGCGCGCAGTCCGGCTCCACGCGCCGGTAGCCGAGCGCTTCCCAGAAGCCGGCGCTGTCCTGCACCGAGACCAGCGCCGACGCGCCCAGCCCGCGCGATCGCGCCGCGTCCAGCAGGTACGCGACCAGCGCCCGTCCGATGCCGCGCCCGAGCGCGCGCGGCGCCACCGCGAGGTCGTGCAGGTAGAGTACGTCGGCGCCCGGCGATGGCGCAAATTCCGCACCGAGTGCCGTCACGTTTCCCAGGCGGCCCGGATAGGCGAACAGATAGGCGCACACGCCCGCGTCGTCTTCCACCACGGCGCAGCTTGCGCTCGCGGCCCGCAGGCGCGCTTGTATCACCGCGCCCGCTTCCTGCATCGCGGGTGGATAGCAGGCCGCCTGGACGTCGAGGACGGCTTCGAGGTCGTCCGGGCGCATGGGGCGGATCCGGGAGGCGTAGGCGTGCGGCATGGCAGGCAGGAGGGGCGGAAGAGGCAAAGGGCGGGATGGTAGCATGCCCGCCATGAGCGGCCGTGCCGTCGCCTTCCCTTGTCCCGGGCTTGAACATCCGTTCTCGGGCGATTGCCTCGGTTGTAGACTTGTAAAATTGCCCTTGATATATAATTCACACATAGGTTCGAGCGGGGCGCATCGGCCTTCGTTTTGCACAGGAGCCGCATGAGCACGGGTAGCAGCAAGGAAGAACGGCAAGGTCTGCCACACGACGATGCGGCCAGCGGCGGCCAGAGCCTCGGCGTGCCGAGTGTCGGCCAACTCGAAGGCAGCGCCTTCAACCCGCTCGGCAACCCCGGCAGGCGCCACTGGCAGGCGAGCCAGATCTCGCGCCCCGGCTTCGAAGAGCGCGGCAACATCTTTTTCGCGGCCATCGAGATGACCCGCATGCCGATGGTCGTGACCGACCCGAACCAGCCGGACAACCCGATCGCTTTCGTGAACCGGGCCTTCCTCGACCTCACCGGCTACGAGGAGCAGGACATCCTGGGACGCAACTGCCGTTTCCTGCAAGGCGAGCAGACCGATCCCCGTACCGTCGAGGAAATCCGCGATGCGCTGCGCGAGCAGCGCGCGGTGGCGGTCGACATACTCAACTACAAGGCCGACGGCCGTCCATTCTGGAACGGCCTGTTCATCGGCCCGGTATTCGACGACGCGGGCAAGCTGCTGTACTACTTCGCCTCGCAGATGGACATTACGCGGCGGCGGGTTTCCGAGCAATCCTACCTGCAGGCGCAGAAGATGGAAGCGATCGGCCAGCTCACCGCCGGCCTGGCCCACGATTTCAACAACCTGTTGCAGGTGGTGGCCGGCAACCTGGAACTGGCGGCGTCGAGCCTGGACGACCGCGCCGCCGTCGGCCAGGCCATCGACCGTGCCCGCCTGGCCAGCGAAAAAGCCGGCAAGCTCACCCAGCAGCTGCTCACCTTTGCCCGCAAGCAGCGCCTCGATCCCAAGCGCCTGAACCTGAATTCGCTGGTGGTCGAGTTCAGCGAGATGCTGGTGCGCACGCTGGGCGACAAGGTCGACCTGCACCTCGACCTGAAGCCCGGGCTGCCCTCGTGTACGCTCGACCCGACCCACATGGAGATGGCGCTGCTCAACGTCCTGATCAACGCGCGCGACGCCATGCCGCAAGGCGGCAAGGTGACGATCGCCACCTCGACCATGGACGATCCGGAGACACTCGAGCGCCTGCGCCTGGCGCCCGGGCGCCACGTGCTCATCTGCGTGATCGACCAGGGCGAAGGCATGTCGCCGGAAGTCGCCGCGCGCGCCACCGAGCCCTTCTTCACCACCAAGGCGCCCGGCACCGGCCTGGGGCTGGCGATGGTGCACGGCTTCGTCCAGCAGTCGCACGGCCGCATGGAGATCGACAGTGCGCCGCAACAGGGAACGACCATCCGCATGGTGTTTCCGCAGGCCGCCAAGTCGGCCATGGAAATCATCGGCGAACGCGGCGGCAGGAGCGAACGCTGGACGCCCGAGGCAATCCTGGGCCGGCGCACCATCCTGGTGGTCGACGACAGCGACGAAGTGCGCGAACTGGCCGAGGCCCACCTGCGCGCCGGCGGCTACCGGGTGCTGTCGGCCGCCAGCGGCGAGGCGGCGCTCGAGATGATGGACCGCTATGGCGCCATCGACCTGCTGTTCTCCGACATCATCATGCCGGGCGGGATGAACGGCCTGCGCCTGGCGGAACTGGTGCGCGAACGCCAGCCCGACGTCCCGGTCCTGCTGGCCACCGGCTACATCGACGCCTTGCCGACCGCCCAGGGCGAGACCCCGGCCTTCCCGATCCTGACCAAGCCTTACCGGCTGAACGAGCTGGCCGAACGCATCCGCCAGGGACTGAAGGTCGAACGGCGCGTGGAGCCGGCCGCGGGCTTCACCCACGAAGGCTGATGCACGCGATGAAGCACATCCTGCTGCTCGACGACGAAGACGCCATCGCCTACGTATTCAGGCGCTACCTGGAGCGGGCCGGCTACCGGGTCACCACCTGCACCAGTCCCGCCGATGCGCTGGCCGCCGGCAGCCGGGGCGGCGTCGACTTGCTGGTGACCGACTTCCGCATGCCCGGCATGACCGGCGCCGCCGTGATCGCCCGCCTGCGCGCGCTGTACCCGGCGCTGCCGGCACTGATCGTGACGGCCTACGGCGCCGAAGTGGGCGCCTTGGCCGCCGACGTCCGGGTCCTGGGCAAACCACTGGCCCCGCAGGACCTGGTCGACGCCGTGGCCGCCAGCCTGGCCCCCGGTCACGCCGCCTGACAGCACGCCGGCTGTCCGGTATCGTGCGCGTCTTGACGGCCCAGGCCGCATCCCCCATGCTGTCGGAATAGCAAGGTCTGCACCGTCCACGAGGCTTGCACGGCAGCGCCACCGGCATGCGGTCATCCATCGCAGGGTCGCGGGCGCCATCGGCAACAGCGCAGGCTGACATCGATTCCGCGCATCGCCGCGCGCAACCACAGGACGACCGCATGACCCCGAACGACACCGCACGGCCCCCGCACGCGCCGACCGAATACATCCTCAACGCCAGCTGCCGCGCCGGCATCGGCATCGTGGCCGCCGTCGCCACCTTCCTGGCCGAGCGCGACTGCTACATCTGCGCACTGGAACAGTTCGACGACGATTCCACCCTGCGTTTCTACATGCGCGCCGTGTTCCGGCTGCAGGCCGGCTCGCCCGACATCGACCAGATCCGCGAACAGTTCGGCGCCGGCTGCGGCGCCCGCCTCGACATGAACTGGAAGATCCACGATCCGCTGGAGCCGGTCCGGACCGTGATCATGGTCTCCAGGGACGACCACTGCCTCGACGACCTGCTGTACCGGCGCCGCAACGGCGAGCTGAACATGTCGGTCACGGCGGTGGTGTCGAATCACCTCGACCTGCGCCCGATGGTCGAGCGCGAAGGCATCCGCTTCATCTTCCTGCCGGTAAACAAGGACAACAAGCCCCAGCAGGAAGCCCGGCTGCTGGAAGTGGTCGACGAAACCCGCGCCGAACTCGTGATCCTGGCGCGCTACATGCAGATCCTGTCGGACGAACTGGCGCGCCGCCTGGCCGGGCGCTGCATCAACATCCACCACTCCTTCCTGCCCGGTTTCAAGGGCGCCAAACCCTACCACCAGGCATTCGACCGCGGCGTCAAGCTGATCGGCGCCACCGCGCACTACGTGACGCCGGACCTGGACGAAGGGCCGATCATCGAGCAGATGGTCACCCGCGTCGACCACAACTTCCGGCCCGAACAGCTGGTGCGCGTGGGGCGCGACAACGAATGCATGGCGCTGGCGGGCGCCGTCAAGTTCCATATCGAGCGCCGGGTCTTCTTGCACGGCAACAAGACCATCGTGTTCCGCGGGCCCTGAGCCCGAGCGGGCGCGCGCCATCAGCGCAGCGCTTCCTTGTCCATCCGCTGCTGCAGCAGCCACAGGCGGGCGTAGGTACCCTTGCGCCGCAGCAACTCCGCGTGCGTGCCCTGCTCGACGATCCGGCCGCGCTCCATCACCACGATCGTGTGTGCGTTGACGATGGTCGACAGGCGGTGCGCGATCACCAGGGTGCTGCGGTTGCGCGCCAGCCGGTCCAGTTCGACCGTGATCGCATGTTCCGAGTCGGCATCCAAGGCCGAGGTGGCTTCGTCGAAGATCAGGATCGGCGGGTTCTTCAGCAGCGCGCGCGCGATCGCGATGCGCTGCTTCTCGCCGCCCGACAGGTTCACCCCGCGCTCGAGCAGGAAGGCGATGCCGCTGGTGCCGCGATCGATCTCGGGCAGCAAGCTGCCGAGCTTGCCCTGCGCATGGAAGCGCGGCCCCAGCGCGTACGAACAGCAGGTCGCGCCACTCGTTGAACAGGGTCGACGAGAAGCGCAGCAGCGCGTAGCCCACCAGGAGGTAGAGCGGCAAGACCTGGGGCAAGGTGGGCTGGGAGAAGGCATCTATGATGCGCTTGACCAGTAGCAACAGCACCGCCGCCACGATACGCCAGCGATGGCGGCCGAGCACTTGCCACAGTTCGGCACTGAAGCGGCCCATGCGTCCCGTTTCCCCGTTCCCGCCCGCCGTTGCCGCCATCACCGTGCCTCCCGCCAAACAGGATTTGACCGGTGACCGGCCGGCTGCGTTCAACTTCCTGCCCCAGCGTAAAAATACTTGCGCTAAAGTTACAATCCGTGAGCATGTGCCGGTCCGGCGGGTGCCACAATGCGGCAGTGCACCATCCACGCCGCGCACACGCAACCGGAACCACACCGTGCCTCACCGCCCCTCTGCCCCCCACCTGGCCATCGACCCCCTCAGCGGCGAGTTCGCCGACCGCAGCACCGAGTCCGCCTACGTCACCCATCACCTCGAGCGGACCCGGCCGCAGCTGGCCTTCACCCTGCTGCTGTGCAGCCTGTACTTCCTGGCCTTTTTCGCCACCGACCTGGCCGCGCTGGGCTTGGTGCCGGAGGCGGCCCTGCTGCTGGGCGCGCGCCTGCTGGTGGCGGCCACGGCTGGCAGCTGCGCCTGGCTGGCCTGGCGCCGGCCGCTGGGCGGGCGGGCAACCCGGCTCGCGGCCACCGTCTCGGAGGTGGTGGCGCTGAGCGCCTTCATGCTCATCGCCGTGCACCGGCCGGACGAATTCCACTGGCATGCGATGTCGCTGGCGATCATGCTGCTGGTGGTCTACCTGTACATCCCCAACCGGCTCGGCTATGCGCTCGGCATCGCCGCGGCGGCCAGCGCCTGCTTCCTGGCGCTGTGCTTGACGACCTCCGACATGGGCTTTTCCGACCTGCTCACCATGGGCATGCTGCTGTCCCTGGTGAACACGGTCGGGGCGCTCGCCGCGCGCCGCTACAACGCGATGGCGCGCGACGAGTACCGTGCCCGGCGCGTCCTCCAGGACACCGCCGAGCGCGACCACCTGACCGGCTGCTACAACCGCCGCTACCTGCACCAGCGCCTGATGGATGCCGGGAGCCTTGATGCGCGGGGTGGGGCGCTGGCCGTAATCCTGTGCGACATCGACCACTTCAAGCAGATCAACGACACCCATGGCCACGCGGCGGGCGACGCCATCCTGCAGCACTTCGCGGCGCTGCTGCAGGCGGTGGCGCGCGAGGAGATCGACAGCGTGGTGCGCTACGGCGGGGAAGAATTCCTGCTGGTCCTCCCGGACACCGGACTGGAAGCCGGCGCCCAGCTGGCCGAATGGCTGCGCGCGCGCCTGCGGGCGCTGCCGGTCGACACCGGGCCCGGACGCCCGGCGCTGTCCGCCAGCGCCAGCTTCGGCGTGGCGGCCAGTCCAGCCGGCGGCGCCTCGCTGGCAGCGCTGATCGACGCCGCCGACAAGCTCATGTACACAGCCAAGCGCAACGGGCGCGACCGGGTGGAAGCACTGGCGCTGCCTGCGCCGCTGGCCGACGCCGCATAAGCGAACTGCACCCGGGTAGCGCCGGCCGATACCGCGGCGGCAAACAGATGCTACTCAGCAAGCAGCGCTTGCAGCGGCTGCGCGGGATGGCGATCATGCGTGCACTTTCCTACCAGGAGTCATCATGAAACGCATCCTTCTCGCCACCCTGCTCGGCTTCGCCTGCACCGCCACCCAGGCCGCGGGACATGCCGGCCAGTCCGACCAATCCGCCCTGTCGAACGCCAGCGCCAACCTGTCCGCGGTGCTCGTCGGCGGCTCCATCCTGAGCGTTGCCGCCGCCGGCAGCGTGGTGGTGGCCAGCGTCAAGACTGTGGGCGACGGGCTGGAGCTGGTGCTGGAGAACACGCTCGATGCCAGCCGCGCCACGCTGCGCCTGTCGGGCAGGGTCGCGGGCGGCGCCTCGCTGGCGGCCGGCACCGTACTCGAAGTCGTGGCCGCGTCCACCGGCCATGTGCTGGTCATGTCGGGCAAGGCGCTGGCCTTCATTCCGAACGAGGCCGGCAAGGCCCTGCTGCACCACGCGAGGGTGAGCTGATGCGGCGCCTTGCCGCAGCAGCCCTGCTGGCGGCCGCCAGTTGCGGCGCCCATGCCGGCCCGCCCTGCGCCGAGCGTCCGCTGGCCCCGCACGAAGTGCTGCTGTCGATGGACCTGGCCCAGCGCACCGTGCAGGCGCTCGACGCCGGCGGGGCCCAGGTGGCGCTGGTGTCGCGCGCCGGACAGGACCTGAGCCGCTACCGCCTGCGCTATTCGCACATGGGCATCGCCGTGCGCGACCATCCCGCGGGGCGCTGGACCGTGGTGCATGAGCTGAACGATTGCGGCAGCGCGGTCTCGAGCCTGTACCAGGAAGGCATGGGCAACTTCTTCCTCACCGACCTGGTCCGCCATGAGACCCAGCTGGTGATTCCGGGTCGGGAGGCGCAGGCGAAGCTGGCCAGGCTGCTCGCTACCCGCACCCCGGTCCGCCTGCACGAGCCGCACTACAACATGCTGTCCTACGTGTACTCGACCACCTACCAGAACTCGAACCAGTGGGTGCTGGAGACGCTCGCCGCCGCGCTCGCCCCCGCCGGCCAGGTCGAGACCCGCGCCGAAGCGCAGCAATGGCTGCGCGTGACCGGGTTCCAGCCGCCGACGGTCGAGGTTCCGGAAGCGGTGCGCCTGGGCGCGCGCCTGCTCCGCGCCAACGTGGCCTTCGACGACCACCCCTTCGAGCGCCGCATGGCAGGCAAGATCGACACCGTGACCACCGACGCGGTGCTGCGTCTGGTGCGCCTGGCCGATCCGCAGGCCAGGACCGTGACCGTGGATTGACACGCCGCGCGCGCCGCGCACCGTGCCTGGGTGCGTCAACTAACCGAACAGGATCCGGCGCGGGGGTATGGTGGCGGCTTCGCTCTAGAAAGGACGGCCATGAACCATCACCGGAAATACCCGATCCGGCTGCGCATCAACGGACAGGACCGCGAGTTTGCGGTCGAGCCCTGGGTGACGCTGCTCGACCTGCTGCGCGACCGCGCAGGCCTCACGGGCACCAAGAAGGGCTGCGACCACGGCCAGTGCGGCGCCTGTACTGTTTTGCTGGACGGCAAGCGCATCAATGCCTGCCTGACCCTGGCGGTGATGCACGACGGGCATGCGCTCACCACCGTCGAGGGCCTGGCCGACGGCGAACAGCTGCATCCGCTGCAGCAGGCCTTCATCGACTGCGATGCCTTCCAGTGCGGCTACTGCACGCCCGGCCAGCTGTGCTCGGCGGCCGGCCTGATCGCCGAGGGCGAAGCGAAGAGCGTCGACGACGTGCGCGAGCTGATGAGCGGCAACCTGTGCCGCTGCGGCGCCTATCCGCAGATCACCCAGGCCATCATGGGGGTGATGGGCATCGACGGCACCCCTGGCGAGGGCGAGAAGCCGTTCACGACCGGTCCGGTGCTCGCATGAACCCGTTCACCTTTACCCAGGCCGGCGACATCGACGCCGCGCTGGCCCGCCTGGCCATCCCGGGCGCACGTCCCATCGCGGGCGGCACCAACCTTCTGGATCTGATGAAGGAAGGCGTCATGCAACCCGACGAACTGGTCGACATCAACGGCCTCGGGCTCGATAGCGTCGAGGAAGCGCCCGGCGGCGGCCTGCGCCTGGGCGCCCTGGCGCGCAATGCCGACACCGCCTACCACCCGCTGGTGCGGGCACGCTATCCGCTGCTGAGCGCGGCAATTCTGGCCGGCGCCTCGCCCCAGCTGCGCAACATGGCGAGCAACGGCGGTAACCTGATGCAGCGCACCCGCTGCTACTACTTCTACGACCTCGGCACGCCTTGCAACAAGCGCGAACCGGGCAGCGGCTGTTCCGCCAGGAATGGACTGAACCGCCTGCATGCGATCCTCGGCGCCAGCGAGCACTGCATCGCGACCCATCCGTCCGACATGTGCGTGGCGCTGCGCGCGCTCGATGCCGTCGTGCACGTGCGCTCGCAGGGCGGGGTGCGCGAGATCCCCTTCGCCGACTTCCACCGCCTGCCCGGCGAGCAACCGGAGCTGGACAATACCTTGGCCCCGGGCGAACTGATCACCCACATCACGCTGCCGGAAGCGGAGCGCTACGTGAAGCACTCGGCCTACATCAAGGTGCGTGAACGCCTGTCCTACGCCTTCGCCCTGGTGTCGGTGGCGGCGGCGCTCGAGCTCGACGGCGGCAAGGATGGCAAGGTCGCCACGATCCGCTCGGCCCGCATCGCCCTCGGCGGCGTGGCCCACAAGCCCTGGCGCGTGGAGGAAGCCGAGCGCGCGCTGGAGGGCAAGACGGCCGGGCTCGAGGCCTTCGGCGCGGCGGCCGATATTTTGCTGCATGGCGCGCAGGGCCATGGCCAGAACGATTTCAAGCTCACGCTGGCGCGCAATGCGATCGAGCAGGCCTTGGCCACCGCCGCGCGCGGCACCGAGGCCGCCAAGGGAATAGCCAAGGACACACCGCAAGGAGACGCACAATGAGCGACCTGATTCCAGAACTGCACACCCCGACCGCGCCCGAAGGCACCGGCCGGGTCCGCAGCGGCATGCCGGTCTCGCGGGTGGACGGGCGCGCCAAGGTCACCGGCCAGGCGAAATATGCGGCCGAACACGAGGCGCCCGACCTGCGCTACGGCGTGGTGGTGAGCGGCACCGTCGCCCGCGGGCGGATCAGCGCCATCGAGACCGGCGCCGCGCTCGCCGTACCCGGCGTGGTCGAGGTGCTCACCCACCTGAACCGTCCCAAGCTGCGCTCCTGGGACCTGGCCTACAAGGACATGACGGCGCCAGGCGGCTCGCCCTTCCGCCCCCTGTTCAGCGACCGGATCTTCTACAGCGGCCAGCCGGTCGCGCTGGTGGTGGCCGAGACCTTCGAGGCCGCGCGCCACGCGGCCCAGCTGGTGCGGGTCGAGTACGAACAGCAGGCGCACGAGACCGACCTGCTGGCCAGTCTCGACCAGGCCTACAAGCCGCACGCCATGAAGGCCGGTTTCACCCCGCCCAGCTCCACCGGCGATGCCGACCAGGCCTATGAAGCGGCCGAGGTGAAGATCGAATCCCAGTTCTACCACGGCGTCGAGCACCACAATCCGATGGAAATGCACGCCACCACGGTGGTGCGCGGCGAGGACGGCCACCTGACCATCTACGAGAAGACCCAGAGCTCGCAGAACAACCGCTGGTACGTCTCGCGCGCCTTCGGCCTGTCGAAGGACAAGGTCACGGTGCGCAACCCCTACGTCGGCGGCGCCTTCGGCTCCGGCCTGCGCCCGCAGTACCAGCTGACCCTGGCCGTGATGGCCGCGCTCAAGCTCGAGTGCTCGGTGCGGGTGGTGCTGACGCGCCAGCAGATGTTCAGCTTCGGGCACCGGCCGGAAACCTGGCAGAAGGTGAAGCTGGCGGCCGGCAGCGACGGCAAGCTCCAGGCCATCGTCCACGAGGCGGTCCACGAAACCTCGCGCCTGGAAGACTATGTCGAGGTGGTGGTCAACTGGTCGGGGCAGCTGTACGCCTGCGACAACATCAAGCTGGGCTACAAGCTGGTGGCGCACGACCGCCACTCGCCGATCGACATGCGGGCGCCGGGCGCGGCCCACGGCCTGCATGCGCTCGAAGTGGCGATGGACGAAATGGCCTACAAGCTGCGGATGGACCCGCTGGCCTTCCGGCGCCTGAACTACGCCGACCGCAATCCGCTCGACGACAAGCCGTATTCGAGCAAGGAGCTGAGCCAGTGCTACGACAAGGGTGCGGCCCGCTTCGGGTGGAAAGACCGCCCGCTCGAACCGCGCTCGATGCGCGACGGCGAGGAACTGGTGGGCTGGGGCATGGCAAGCGGCATGTGGGATGCGATGGTGATGCTGGCCCGGGTCAGCGCGGTCCTGCACGCGGACGGGCGCCTGGTGGTGAGCAGCGCGGCCTCGGACATCGGCACCGGCACCTACACGGTGATGTCGATGATCGCGGCCGAGAGCCTCGGCCTGCCGCTCGAGCAGGTGACGTTCCAGCTGGGCGACTCGACCCTGCCCTTCGCTCCGGTCGAGGGCGGTTCCTCGCACGTGACCACGGTGGGCGGCGGGGTGCACGGCGCCTGCGACAAGCTCAAGAAAAGCCTGGTCAAGCTAGCCAGGGAGATGCCCGGCTCGCCGCTGGCGAAGGCGCGCACCCAGGACCTGGAGTTTGCCGACGGCACCGTGCGGCTGCGCAACCGGGCCGACACGGCGGTGCCCTTGCGCGCCGTGCTGGCCGCGGCCGGCGTCGACCGGGTGGAAGAGAAGTTCTTCATGAAGCCTTCGATGCTGAAGCAGCGCAAGTACACCCGCGCGGTGCACTCGGCGGTATTCTGCGAGGTGCGGGTCAACGAGAAGCTCGGCATCGTGCGGGTGACCCGGGTGGTGAGCGCGGTGGCGGCGGGACGCATCATCAGCGCCAAGACCGCGGAAAGCCAGGTGATCGGTGGCGTGGTCTGGGGCATCAGCCAGGCCTTGCACGAAGAAAGCTTCACCGACCACCGCTTCGGCCGCTTCATGAACCACAACTTCGCCGAGTACCACGTGGCGGCCAATGCCGACGTCCACCAGATCGAGGTGATCTTCGCCGACGAGGAAGACCGCATCGTCAGCCAGCAGCTCGGGGCCAAGGGCGTGGGCGAGATCGGTATCCTGTCGGTGGCGGCCGCGATCAGCAATGCGATCTTCCACGCCACCGGACGGCGCCTGCGCAGCACGCCGATCACGCCGGACAAGATCCTGCTGGGCGAGCACGAGATTCCGGTACCGGCGCCGAAACAGGCTGGCTAGTCGCCGCGCACCTCGAAGCGGCTGGTCGACACGGTCTTCCCCAGGGCGTCGACCAGCTCGAGAAGGTGCGCGCCGGCCACCGGCCGCCAGGCCAGCGGGCCGGCGACCGGACCGAGGTCGCTGCCGTCGAGCCGCCAGCGATGCGCGTCCACGCCCTGCGCCTGGAACACGATGCGCTCGACCCGGTCGGGAATGTCCGGATCCACCGCCACGATGCCGCCGTCCGGCGGATACACGATGCCTGGCGTGCGCCGGCTGGCCGGCAGCGCTTCGACCAGCGTGGTTTCGGTCCCGCGCAGGAACCATTCGTCGCGGGCCGGCTCGTGGGCCGGCACGAAGGCCACCGCCCGGCGCAGCACGCCGGCCGGCGCCGCCGGCAGCTTCCCGGGCCGGTCGCGGTGCAGGAAGTCCATCACGTCGCGCCACACCGGCGCCGCTCCCGACACGCCGGACACGTCCCACATCGGCTGCCCGTTGAAATTGCCCACCCAGACGCCCACCGTGTAGCGGTCCGAGTAGCCGATGCACCAGTTGTCGCGCATGTCCTTGCTGGTGCCGGTCTTGACCGCGCTCCAGTAGGCGGTGGCGAGATCGCTGCGCAGGCCGAAGGTCGGGCTGCGCGCGCCACGGTCGGCCAGGATGTCGCCGATGACGTAGCTCGCCGCCGGATCCAGCAGGGCGACCAGTGGCGCGCGCGGTCGCGGACGCAGGGTCGGCGCGCCGTGCCGTCCGCCGTTGGCCAGCGTGCGGTAGGCATTGCTCAGCTCCAGCAGGCTGACCTCGGCCGAGCCGAGCGCCAGCGAAGGTCCGTAGAAGTCGGCGTCCTCGGTCAGGGTGCTCAGGCCGAGCGCGCGCAGTCGCCCGTGGAAACGCTCGACACCGGTCAGGAGCAGGGTACGCACCGCCGGCACGTTCAGCGAGCTCGCCAGGCTGGTGCGCACGCTGGCATAGCCCCGGAATGCGTGGTCGTAGTTCTGCGGCACGTAGGCGCCGTTGCCCTGCGTGATCCCGACCGGGCTGTCGTCCAGCAGCGAGGCGGCGGTCAGCAGACGCCGCTCCAGCGCCAGTTGGTACAGGAAGGGCTTGAGGGTGGAGCCGGCCTGGCGCGGCGCGGTCACGCCGTCCACTTCGCCATTGCCGGTATTGGCCACATAGGCCAGCAGCTCGCCGCTGGCATTGTCGATCACGACCACCGCGCCGTCGCCGACGTTGCGCTCGGCCAGTTCGCGTACGTGGAGGCGCAAGGCATCCAGCGCCGCCGCCTGGACCCGCGCGTCGAGGGTGGTGCGCACGCCGGCGCCGGCGCCCTCCAGCAGGCGGCGCCAGGCCGGCGGCGTGCTCGGCCTGGCGCCGGACGCGGGCCGTGCCAGCGCCACCGCCGCGCGCCAGGCGATGGCGCCGCAGCCGACCGGCCACTTCAGCTCGGTGGCCAGCCGGCAGGCGCGGCGGCCCACCGCTTTGGGCGCAGCCGCGGGCGCACGCAGCAAGGCCGCCAGGATCGCGCTCTCGACCCCATCCAGGCCCGAGGGCGCCTTGTTGAACAGGGCCCGGGAGGCCGCCCCGACGCCCTGCAATTCGCCACGAAAACTCACCAGGTTCAGATAGGCTTCCAGGATCTGGCCCTTGCTCCAGCCGGCTTCGATCTGGCGCGCGGCGACGGCCTGGTCGACCTTCTGCAGCCAGCTGCGCCCTTCCCGGCTGGCGCGCAGCCCGGTATCGAGCAGGCCGGCCAACTGCATCGTGATCGTCGAGGCGCCGCGCGGGCGCTGGCGGAACAGGTTGTCCCAGGCCGCCTGGGCCGCCGCGCGCAGGTCGACCCCGCCGTGCTCCAGGAAGCGCTGGTCTTCCGCCTGCAGCACCGCCGCGCCCAGCGCCGGCGAGATGTCGGCCAGCGCCACCCAGTCGGCGCGCCGCCCCTGCATGTCGACCCGCACCGAATCGATCACCACACCGTGGCGATCGAGCAGCCGCCCTTCCGACGGCCGCCAGGCGGCGCGCACCTCGGCCGGCGTCGGCACCGCGGCCGCGGCCATGGCCGGCGCCAGCAGCAGCGCGGCCAGCCAGGGCCGCCCGAACCGGTGCGGCGTGAGCCAGTGCGGCTTGGATCCGTCCCTCATTACTGCCCCACCACCACCGGCGCATTCGGCGCCTCGCCGAACATCTCGGGGTCATACATGGCTTCGACCCGCGTCGGCGGCAAACTGAAACGGCCATCGCTGTTCAGGCGTACCGTGTATTCGACGCGCCATTTCCCCTTCGGGACGAAGGCATAGTAGGCGCGGAAGGCGCCGGCCGTGCGTTCCTCGAAGCTCGGCAGCACATGCGCGGTGCGCCCGTCCTTGCGGGTTTCGCCGCCGGTGGCGATCTGCGAATCGCCGCCCAGGCCGGACCCCAGGATGGCGGCGCCGGCCGGGATCGGGTCGTCCACCACCACCCAGTTCATGTCGGCCTGGGCGTCGAGGTCCAGCCGCACGCGGTAGACGTCGCCGCGCGTCCATCCACCGGCAGCCTGCCGTTCCACCGGCGTCACCGTGCGGGCGATCCGGTAGCCGCTGGCGAGCGGCGCCGCGAGCGGTATCGCGGCCAGGCTCTCGACCCTGGCCCAGGGCTTGCCGCCGCCCTCGTGCCGGATTGCCAGCGCAGCGGGCGCCGCGGACGGCGCCGGCCAGGCCTGCAGCAGGGTAGCGGGAACGCTGCCCCGCCACTGCTCGGCGCCCAGTTGCACGCTGCTCATGCCGGAGACCGGCGCGGCCTCGAACTTCTGCGAAAACCTGCGCATCGCCAGCACGCCCCAGGCGTTGGCGGTGGTCGTGTTCCAGTGTCCCCGCTGCTGGCGGCCGAGCGCGCCGCGTGCGATCCGGCCCATGTCGGCCTGCCAGGCCGGGTTGTCGAGCATGGCCAGCAGCAGCCGGTTGGCATTGACGTCGGGCGAGACCATCATCCACCACCAGTCGTCGCTGCGCTCGGTCGAGAAACCCATGGTGCCGCCCTCTAGGTTGAGGCGCGCGCGCAGGATCTGCCCGGCCTGGGCCAGCAGCGCGGCGCGCTCGTCCAGCGCCGCGGAGCGCTGCAATATCAGGTACCAGTCGATCACGGCGGAGGTCGGCCACAGCGTCGGTTCGATGCGGAAGGATTGCAGCCATCCCTGGCGCACCGGCTGGCGCCGCGACAGCGCTTCCAGGGCGGCGAGCTTGCGTACCGCCAGTTCGCCGCTGCGCAAGCCACTGCCGCGCACGATGCGGCCTTCGACGAAGGCCAGCAGCGCCGCTTCCATGCGCTCGCGCTGTTCCGGCGCGATGGCGTAGCCGGCTTCGTCGGCGACCGCAAGCACATAGGCGGTCAGCGCATCGTCGCCGTCGCGCATGGTGGGGAAATACTTCAGCATGCCGGCGTCGTCCAGGTGGGCCGGCAGCGTGGCCGTCACCGCCGCCCACAGCGCCGGGTCGCCCAGCGCCACCGCCTTCGAGGCGCGCTGCTCGAAGCAGGTGTAGGGGTAAGCCGCCATGTAGTCGCGCACCCCGGCCATGCTGCCGGCCAGCTGTGCGTTCAAGCTGGTGCGCACGCCGCCCTTGCCGGGCAGCGCGCCCGCCGGGCGTGCCACCGGGATGGTCTTCGCTGCATCGACCTGCAGCAGCGTGGCCTGGTAGGTGCGCACCGGCACCGCCTCCTGCACCTGCTGCGTCACGCGCAGGCTGTCGCGCGCGGCGCCGGCAGCGGCATCCACCTGCCAGCGCAGGCGGCGCGCCTGCGGCACCGACACTTCCCAGCGCACTTCGCGCGCAGCGCCCGGCGCCAGCGACAGGCGTTGCGCCGGCAGCGGCGCGGCCGGGCCGTCGTCCGCCGCCATGCCGGCGGCCAGGCGCACTTCCAGCGCGGTGTTTGACGCGTTGCGCACCGTGAACCCGGCGTGCAGGCGGTCGCCCTCGCGTACCAGCAGCGGCAGGCCGGACAGCAACATCAGGTCCTGGGTGCTGCGGATATCGCTGCTGCCGGTGCCGAACAGGCCGGCGCCGGCGCTGGCCACCGCCACGATGCGAAAGCCCGTGAGCGAATCGTTCAGCGGCACGGTGAGCTCGGCCTCGCCGTTCGCATCCAGTACAAGCTTGCCCTTCCACAGCAGCAGGGTATCGAACAGTTCGCGGCTGGCGCCGCGCCCGCCTCCGCCGCCGTGCGCCACCGACTTGCGGCCGAAGTGGCGCTTGCCGATCACCTGCATCTGCGCGGTCGCGGTCTCGACCTGCAGGCCGCGCGGGCGCATCATGGCCTCGAGCAGCTGCCAGCTGTCGTTCGGTTTCAGTTCCAGCAGGCCGGTATCGACCGCCGCCAGCGCCACCTCGGCGCCGGCCGGCAGCGCCTTGCCGTCGGCGCGCCGGACCCTGACGCGCACGCGGGCCCGCTCGCGCACCCGGTACACCTGGCGATCGGGCAGCACCTCGACCGCGAGTTGGTGCGCGTTCCAGCCCACCTTGACCGGCGCGATGCCGAGCTTGTAGGCCGGCTTGCCGAGGTCGACCAGCGCCGTCGGCTTGACGCCGGCCACGCGCCCGCGCACGACCAGCGCCGAAACGAACACGTTGGGGGCGTAGCCGGCCTTGATCGGGATCGTGATCGTGGGGTCGGCCGCCGACAGGCGTCGCACGTAGGTGTCGAGGATGCCTTCGCGCTCCACGCTCACCAGCACGGTGGCGTCGCGAAACGGCGAGCGCACCTGGAAGCTGGCCTGTTCGCCCGGCTCGAAGCGCGGCTTGGCCGGCAGCAGGTCGATGCGGTCGTTGTCGGCCAGGTCGAACCACGCCTCCTTCTTGCCTGCCACCCAGACTTCCTGCTGCGTTACCGATGTCCGTCCTTGCGCATCCACGGCACGGGCGCGCAGGATGATGTTGCCCTCGGCCGGCGCCGGCAGCTCGCACAACAGCAGGCCGCCCGCATCGGTGCGGCCGCGGCAGCCGCCCGCGATGCGCTTGATCTCGCTGGCCGACTCGTAGGCGTAGAAGCCGCCGAGCAGGCGGCGCCGGTGCGACCAGGTCTCGCGCCGGAACAAGTCGACCGTGGCTTCATGATCGGCGACCGGCTTGCCGTCGACGCCGACCACCGCCACCTGGAACTTCAGCCTGTCCCGGTTGATCCAGTCGCCGGTCCGGATTCCGACCGCCACCGCGGCCGGCCACAGGGTCGCGCGCGTCACCGCGGTGAGCGTCTCGCCGCTGGCGTCCTGCCAGCTGAGCTCCGCCAGCAGGCTGCGCGGGCGGTCGACCCGGGGCAGTTCCGCTAGCTCGACGCGGGCGGCGCCATTGCGGTCCAGCGCCAGGCGCTGGGTGCGCGCGGTCCCACCCTGGCGCCGGCCCTCGGCCGGCTGGGCTTCCTCCTCCCCCTCCCCCTCCGGGTAGCCGTCACCGCTGTCCTCGCCCAGTTTCTCGACACCTTCCCTGACATCGCCGCCGCCGAAGTTGAAACCGTCGAAGCGATCCACGTGCGCGAAGCCCGAGGGCCCATCCTCGAGCACCGTGCGCAGCGTCACCGGCAGCTTGCCGGCCGGGCCGCCGTTCAGGTAGTTGATCTGGGCATCGATCGCCAGGCTGGCCGCGGCCACCACCGGCCGCGCCGGTCCACGCAAGACCGCCTTCATGGTCGGCACGCGGAACTGTTCGACCCGGAACTCGCCGGCCACCTGGTTACCGATCACGACCTGGTAGGTACCCAGCTTCGACGCCGGCGGAATGGTCCATTCGCCCAGCGCCTGGCCGGACGCGTCCCAGGCCAGGGGCAGCGCTAGCTTGTCGCCGCTGCCCTGGTGCACCAGCCAGGCCCTGGCCGGCAGCGCCGCCTGCTCGACGGTTTCCTCGCCCAGCGGGGCGTAGCCGGGCGTCGGGGTCTTGTCGCCCGCCTTGACCAGGGCAAGGGACGAGCCCCCGGTCCCGATCCGGCGCCGCAGGAAGTGCTTCATGTGCACGGTGTCGCCGGCGCGCAGCAGGCTGCGGTCGAACACGGTGGCGACGATGCGCGTGTCTTCGCCGAGGCTGCCCTGCTGCAGGTTGAAGCGCCAGGTCTCGATGCCCTTCTGCCAGCTCGACAGGGTGAAGGTGAAGTCCTCGCCGCTGCGCGCGCTCACGAACAGGTTGTCGCCGCACTTTGCGCGCGGCAGTTCGGCGCGGATGTGCGCGATGCCGTCGGCATCGGTGCTGCCCGTCCACAGCTGCTTGCCGGCGCAGTCGCGCACCGTGACTTGCGCGCGCGGCACCGGGCGCCCCTTGTCGAGCGAGGTCACCCACACCAGCGAGGATTCGGCGCCGCGCTTCAGGTGGGCCGCCAGGTTGGTGACCAGGGCTGCGCTGCGCACGTAGGCGGTGCCGCCCTTCTGGTTGAGTGCCTGGCCGAGCACGGGGCTGGCGATTTCGACCACGTGGAATCCCGGCTTCTTGAGCGGAATGCCGATCACTTCGAAGGCGCGCCGCCCGCCCGGCCTGGGCAGCGCGAAGCGTTCGATGCGCCCGTCCTTGCGCGCTTGCGCCTTCGGCCCGAGCAGGGAGACCCGCAGGCTGCCCTCGGCCTGGGTCCAGGGATCGCGCCCGTAGGGATTCATCCTGGACAACCAGGCCAGCACGTCCTGGTCGCGCTCGACCCGCAGGCTGGCGCCGCTGCGCACGGCGGCGGCAAGCGGCGCTTCGACATTGCGCACCGTGACCGGCAGCAGGCGCTCGCCGCGCGCCTCGATGATGCCGAAGGGGGCGGCGAACTTCACCAGCGGCGGCTGGCGGTCCACCTTCAGGTGCAGCTTCTTGTCCGCTACGCTCAGGCGGCGCCCGGCGTCGTCGCGCAGGCTGTCGGGAACGCGCAGGCGCAGTGTCGCCAGCTCGCGGAACGGCCCGGCGAATGTGACGGTGGATGCGAAGCCGCCCTTGGCCTCGTCGTCGAGTTCGGGGGCATGGCGCTTGCCGCCGCTTTCCTCGAGCACCAGCTTGCGCAGTTCGGCGGCCGGCACCGGCGCGCTGAAGCGCACGCGCACCGGCTCGAAGGGCACGCAGCCGGCACGCGCGTTGGTGCGCGCGCAGCGCAGGGCAAGCCGGAAGTCGGGCCGGGTGCGAAAGCTCAGCTCCTGGTCTTCGGTGGTGGCGACGCCGTTCGGCGCCGCGATGCCCTTGCCCCAGACCAGGGTGACAGGGCTGTCGGCCGGCAAGGTACGGCGGCACTGCAGCGCCGCCACCGGCAGGTCGGCCTCCGTCTTGCCGCGCAGGGCCGGCAGGCGTTTGCGTTCTTCGTCCTGCAGCAAGCGCACCCCGATCTTCTCGTTGACGCCGTCGGCGCGGCACCAGGCATGGCGCTCGATCGACGCCGGCGCGGCCGGCGCGTCCAGGGTCAGCAGGAACACCTGGTGCTCGTCCAGGCGGCTGCCCTCGCGCGGCTGGCTGCGCACCACGGCCGGGCCGCCGGTGCTGAACGTGAAGGCGCGCCGGCCGGCCACGGCCTGGCCGTCCAGGTCGCGCAAGCCATCGCGCAGGCTGAAGCGGCACGAAACCGCGCCCGGCAGGTCGCGTGCGAAGTCGTAGCGCCAAGTGCTGCCGTCGACCCAGCCTCCGCTGCCGCGCGCGGCGTCGCCGGCGCCGGCGCAATCGACCGTGAACGGGGCCTCGACACCGGGGTCGCCAAAGGCCGCCATCGGCCTTGAAAAGCGCGCCGTCACCTGGCGCACCGCCTTCACCTGCCCCTCCGGGCTGAAACCCTCGACGACGGTCTGCGCGGCCGCGCCGCAGAAGGTGACGGACAGCGCGCCAAATACACAACACAGGAGCGAACGGTTCAAGGCAGGCATGGCGTCTCCGCAGGACAAGCTGCCAGGCCGGGAACCTGACCCGGCTCCTTGCATGGCAGGGACACATTCGACGGCGTCGCGCGACGGCGCGCCTGGCGTTAGTCGACAGTAAAGATGAGTGTGTCCGCCGCGTATGCGTTTGTCAACACAGCGCTACGCGCAGGCCGCCGATGATGCGGCACGCATGGTGCGGCAGGCTGCCGCCCGCTGCCTTATTCGCTGTCCAGGCATGCCGGCCGCAGGATACCCGGCCGCGCTCGCCGCATCGCGTGGTTTCCAGGCATGACCCGACAGTTACTCCTTGACGAGGCCCGGTAAATCGGTAAAATCAGTAAATATGAATATCACCGATGACCACGTTTCCAAGGGCGGGTACGATCCCGGCGCCTTCTGCTCCACCCGGCAGGCCGCGGAACGCATCGGTGTCTCCCACCGCACGATCCAGCTCTGGGTCGAGAGCGGCGTGCTGCAAGCCTGGAAGACCGCGGGCGGACACCGCCGGATCGCCCTGGACTCGATCGACAGGCTGGTGGCCCAGCGGCGCGACGCCCTGGAACCGCGGCAAGAGGCGCCGCCGCCCGTCCTGTCCGGCGCCGGCGGCCCGCCCCGGGTGCTGGTGGTCGATGACGATGCGACCCTGCTGCGCCTGTATGAACTCGAGATCTCGACCTGGGGCCTGGGAATCGACCTGGTCAAGGCCGGCAATGGCTTCGAAGCCCTGATCCGGATCGGCGAGCAGCGACCGGACGTCCTCATCAGCGACCTGAGCATGCCGGGCATGGATGGTTTTCGCATGATCCGGACCCTGCGCGCCGATCCGGCCTATGCGTCGATGGCGATCATCGTCATCAGTGGCCTCGACCCCGGTACCGTGCACGCCATGGGCCTGCCCGAGGACGTCCCCTTCTTCGCCAAACCGGCCCCCTTCGCCGCCCTGCGGCGCGCCGTCGAGGCGGCGCTGGCGCCGGTGGCCACGGCCGCCTGAGCGCCGGCCCTGACCGCAAGCAAGCAAGCAAGGCTCGTCCCACGCCCGCCCATGTCCTCCCCTTCCCCTTCTTCGGCTTCTCCTTCTTCCACCACCGAGGCGCAGCGCCTGCGCGTGCTGGTCGACCTGAACATCCTGGACAGCGCGGCCGACGAGCGATTCGACCGCATCACGCGGCTGGCCGCGCGCCTGTTCCAGGTGCCGATGGCCTTCGTCAGCCTGGTCGATGCCGAACGCCTGTGGTTCAAGTCGCGGGTCGGCTTCCCCTACGCCGAAACGCCGTCCGACCGCTCTTTCTGCGCGCACGCCATCCGCCAGGACGACATGCTGGTGGTATGCGATGCGCACGCCGACGAGCGCTTCGCCGACAGTCCGTTCGTGCGCGGCCACCCGCAGGTCCGCTTCTACGCCGGCCAGCCGCTCGCCGTGGGCGGCGTGCACATCGGCACGCTGTGCCTCATCGACAGCGCCGCGCGCGCATTCGAGGACGAAGAACGCGCCCTGCTGCGTGACCTGGCCGGCGTGGTCGCCAACGAAGTCGCCGCCGGCGCACTGCGCCAGGCCGAGCAGCGGGCGCAACGCAGCGAGGCGGCCCTGCGCGCGCTGCTCGATCACCTGCCCGACAGCGTGCTGCTGATCGATGCCGCCGGCGCGGTGGTGTCCTGCAACCCGGCCGCCCAGCAGCTGTTCGGCCTCGACGCCGCCCTGCTGGCAGGTCGGCCGGCCGCGTCCCTGCTCGGCGTCGACGCCTGCAGCCTGACCGCGGCCGGCGATCTGCCGGTGGTGGTCGAGGCCAGCGTGAACCGCGCGGACGGAGCGCTTCCGGTCGAAGCCGCGCTCAGCAGGCTCGCGATCGACGGCCAGCCGCATGTCGTCGCCAGCATCCGCGACGCCAGCGGCCATCGCGCCGCACTGGAGGCCGAGCGCGCCGCGGAAGCACGCCGGCGCGCCTACTTCCGCAGCGCCGCCCACGAACTGCGCACTCCGATGGCGAGCATCCTCGGTTTTTCCGAACTGCTGCTCAAGCGCGAGTTCGACGCCGGCACCGTACGTGAACTGCACGGGATCATCCACAACCAGTCGACCCGTTTGGTTGCCCTGATCAACCAGATGCTCGACCTGGCGCGCATCGAGGCCGGCGGCCCGGAGGAACAGCGGCGTCCCGGCGTCGACCTGTCCGTCCTGGTCGGCGAGGCGCTGGCGGCCACGGTGCCGCCGGCGCGCGCGGACGACGTCGCCTTCATGCACGCGCCCGCCATTGCACGGGTCGAAGCCAATCCGGCACGCCTGCGGCAGGCACTGGCCGGCATCCTCGAGAACGCGCTGCGCTTTTCGGCGCCCGGCAGCCGGATCGACGTGATACTCGCGCCCGACCTGCGTGACGGCCGTCCCGGCCTGGCGCTAGCCGTCCGCGATCGCGGCATCGGCATGAGCCCGGACCAGCGGGACCGGATGTTCGAGGCCTTCTACCGTGCCGGCGAGCCGAGGACCGAGGCCGAGGCCGAGGCCGGCTCCGGACTCGGCCTGGTCCTGGTGCGCGAGATCGTCGCCTTCCACGGCGGCAGCATCGAGGTCGAATCGCGGCCGGGCGCCGGCACCGCGGTCACCGTCTGGCTGCCGACGGAAGCGGGCGCGCCATGAGCAAGCGCATCCTGGTGGTCGACGACCAGGCCGACCTGCGACTCCTGATCCGCCTGAGCCTGCGTGCGCTTGGCGAGGTGCTGCAGACCGCTTCGGCGGAGCAGGCGCTCGACATGATCGCGGACGGGGCGCCCGACCTGCTCGTGCTCGACGTCTGCCTCGGGCGCGGGCGCAGTGGTCTCGATCTGTGCCGCACGCTGCGCGCGGACCCGCCCACCCGTGGCATGAAGATTCTCCTGCTGTCGGCCAATGGCCAGCCATCCGACATCGCGGCCGGCCGCGCCGCCGGCGCCGACGACTATGTGGTCAAGCCCTTCAGCCCGGACGCCCTGCTCGACGCGGCCGCCCGGCTGCTGACGCCCTGACGCCACGCCCACCGGGCGGATGCTTGCTCTTTAGAGGGATTCCTCTAGTCGCTCCTTTATGACGCGCGTTCCGGCAAAATCGCAACCCGCCGCGCTGCCCGGCGCCGCAGGCCGGCCGTGCGCATCGTCGATGACGCCGATTCCACCCCCGAACCGGTAATAATGAAACCGGAGCAGATCGGCGCGACCTGCCGGGCCGCCCGGCGAGCAGGCCCTCCCGCAAGCGCCAACTATTTACGTGCGGAAACTATCTTGTATGATGTGTCAACGACGGACACATCACGACAGGAAGGGGGCGGCAATGAAACAACTGGTATTGGCGGCACTGCTCCTGGCTGGCAACAGCGCTGTTCACGCCGGCGGTTCGGCCAGCGCGACCATGGAAATGTCCTTCGTGATCCGCGCGGCCTGCAGCGTGCAGGCCACGCCGTCCGCTCCCCAGGTGGCATGCACCGAGGGCACCGTCTACCAGGTCCGGCGCGAGGCGCCGGCGGCGGACAGCCAGACGACCCCGCAGGCCGTCCTTGCCGGCGACCACTGGCAAGTCGTGTTCTAGGGCCTCGCCGCAGCCGGCGGCAGGCAGCCGGCGCTTCCTCCCGCGACGAGCGCGCGCATCAGAAATACAAGGTGGCCGTGACCGTGTCGCCATAGCTGCCCGGCGACGGCGTGCGCTGCGCCGGAACCAGGCCGTACACAGGGACCGACTGCGCGGCGCCCGAGCCGGTCCCGCCATACACACTACTGCCGAGCGTGCCGTCGCCCCATGGGCTGCCATCCGGTGAACTCGACAGCGTGTAGGCAATGGTCTCGCCGGTCGCCGCGTTCTTCATCCTGCGCGCGCCGATCGACCCGTGCATGCCGCCGTTCAACACGACCTGGTAGGGATTGTCGGCGGTGCAGCGCACGCTCAGCGCCGAAGCGGCGCGGCGCGCGCCGGACAGCACGCTGTTGGCGCCAAAGTCCAGGCTGCCTGCCTGGATCACGCAATCGTTGGCGATGCTGGCCTGCACCCGGAACGAGAAGGCGGTGCTCGCGCCGGCGCTACAGGGCTGGGTCGAGATGCCGGAAAAACTGAAGCTGACGCTGCCATGCCCGGCGAAACTGCTGCTGTAGACAGCGCCGGCGGCGCCCCCGGTACCAATGCCCGCGAGCGCGCTGGCGGCGATCCTGCCGACCACCGGGAACGAGCGCGACACCGAACCGAGCTTGAGCAAGCCCTCGAAGCGCGTCGGGATGCCCGAGGTGCCCGGGATCGCCGGACCGCCCCACACCGATGCGTCGGAATAGCTCGCGCCGGTGTACAGGTTGAAGGCCAGGCGCTGGCTGCCGTTACTCAGGTAGCGTGGGATGCCGCCGCCGCCGCTGCCCGCGCCAAGGTTGACGCAGACATTCACGGAAGGAAGCAGCAGCAGGGGTGGCTGCAGGTTCAGCACCGTCCAGGTGCAGGTAACGGTCAGGGTGCCGCTTGCATGGACGTCGCCGGAAGCGATCGGGTTGATGCTGCCGAAGGAAATGTCGGTCATGCTCGCTTCGCAGGTGTCGGCGCGCGCGCTGGCGCCGGCCAACAGCAGGCACAGGAACATGAGCAGGCGCATCGAACGGGCCAGGTGGGTGGTCATCGGGTGCTCTCCTTCAGGGGCAGGCAGCGGAGCGGACCGATGGTCGGCAGGCCGCCGGGCGCATCGGCTTGGTAGGCAAACTCGGCTTCGCAGGCGCCGGCATCGTCGCCGACGCGCAGGCGCGTGGTCCCGGACAGGCCGTCGACGAACACGATGCCGTCGAAACCGACGATCGTGGCCGAGCGCGAGCCGACCACCGCGACCCGCGTTCCGGGCGCGATCGGCTGGCCGCTCGCATCATGCAGGATGACCGTCGCGGCGCGATAACGCTCCATCGGGAAAGCGGCGAGCACACCGGACAATGCCTGCGGCGCGACACGGGCGCTCGTCGCGCGCACCCGCATGTCGGCCGGCAGCCCGGCCGTATCGATCGCGATCAGGTTGGCGGAATAGGGAATCAGGTTCGGCAGCAGGATGTGGCCGCCGCCGTCGGTGCGGCCGATCGGCCGGTTTTCCTGCAGCACCGGCACGTCGGCCAGCCCGGTGGACACCAGCGCGAAGGCATTGCCGACCTGGCGCGCCGCCAGCAGCGTTCCGTTCATCGCCACCAGTGCGCCGGACAGGCCGAGCGCGCCGCTGCCGCTGCCGGCGTTGCGCTGCAGCCCCGCGTTGAGCATGCCGCGCGCGCCCAGGTACTGCAGCTGGGCGCCGCTGAAACGCTGCGCGCCGCTGCCGCCCGACTGCAGCGCCCAGCCGAAGCCGCCTTCGAAGTCGGGGGCGCGCGTGAGGGTCGCGACCCGCCCGGCCTCGCCGTTCTGGCGCCCGCCGCTGGCGCTGGCGGAAATGCGCGATCCCAGCGCCATGCTGAGCGAGGCCATCATTCCGCGTGCGGCGCGCCGGTCCAGGTCCTGCCATGCGTTCAGGCTGAGGTAGAAGCCGAAACCGAGCGCGCGCGACCAGGCCAGCGATGCCAGCCGCGCCGGCCCCACGCCGGGCGACTCGTAGCGGATATAGCTGGCGCTCAGGCTACCCAGCAGCGGCAGCGCCCCACTCAGGCTGGCGCGGTCGCCGGCGCGGCTCACCGCCTGTCCTTCCAGGCTGCCGAGGTCGCCGTAGCCGCGGCTGGCGCGCGTGCTTTGCAGGTCGAAGGCGAAGCGCTGCGAGACGTACTGGTAGCCCAGCTGCGCCTGCAGACCGCGGTAACGCCCCGTGCTGGCCGCCACGGCGCCGCTCAGCACACCGGCCATGCCCAGCCGCAGCAGGCCGCCCGCGCCGGCATTGGCCAGGCCGCGGCCGGCCTCCGCGTGGGCTTCCAGCGTCAGCCAGTCGCTCAGCCCGTGGCGCAGCGAGGCAGTCCCGACCGGCGTGCCGGCATAGCGGAACGAGGCGATGCCGTAATCGCGCCGCAGCACGCCGGCCGACAGCGCGAAGTCGCTCAGGCCCGGCGCCAGCAGCCGGGTATCGACGTACAGCGGCACCGTGCGCGACACCGAACGGCCGAGCGCGTCCTGGGTGACCAGGGTCGCCTGGCCGGCGCCATTCAGGCCGGCAATGCCGTCCACCACGAAAGGGCCGCCTTCCACCTGACGCGCCATCTGCTGCATCCCATTCACATACAGGCTGACATTGCTGGGCACCACTGCCGACCCCGCGATCGCCGCCACCGGAAAGGTGAGCAGGTCCGGGCGCAGTTCGAAGTTCTTGCGCCATTCGACGCCGGCCATGCGATAGGCGCGCGACCAGTTGAGCGAGGGGGTGACCAGATCGCCGACCTGCAGGGTCGACAGCGTGTCGGGATCGGAGCGGGTCCAGGTGGTGTCGTGCCGCACATAGCGGCGCCGGGCGTCATGCAGGCTGGCGTGGCCGCTGCTGACCAGGACGCCGTGCGCGCCGAACCAGCGCGCCTGGTGCAGGACCGACAGGCCGCGCTGGGCGCCAAAGCGTGCGTACAGGTCGTAGTTGAGCACGGCACCCGTCGTGACGCTGCCCGGCTGCGCGCCCGGCGTGCGGCGCGCCTGCAGCACGGTGGGCGCGCGCAGGCTGGTTTCCAGGCCCAGGTCGACGCTCTGCCGCGCCTGGTCGAAACTGAAACGCAGCCCGGGCACCTCCCCCAGCACCACTTCCGGGCGGCCGTCGATGCCGAGCCGGGCGGTGTCGAGACCGGCCTCGCGCAGCGCGCCCACCTCGGCCACCAGCTGTCCATCCGGCAGTTGGCGAAACGGCGCCACCGCGCCGGTCGGCTTGCCGTCGATGCTCACCTCCAGGTAGAGCTGCTGCGCCTGGCCCTGGGCGAAGCCGCCCGACGCGGCCAGCGCCAGCAGCAGCCCCGTCAGCCGGGCGCCCGTGCGGGAGCTTCGCAGCCTTGCCATGCCGGGAGCGAGCTATTCGCGGTCTGCGGAGGCCTCGAGCGCCTGCGCATTCACCGTGGTCCTGATCGCCAGCGGCGCCGCGATGGCGGCGCTGCCGGCGTCCAGCCGCCATTCGCGGCTGCGGCCCGCCAGGGCGTAACCGAGCAGGCCCTTGCTGAGCGCAATTTCCTTGCCAGCGGCGGTACGCACGGTGGTGGCGCCGATCTGGGCATGCATGCCGCCATCGTTACGGGCGCGCAGGAACCATGCGCCGTCCCGCTTCAGCAGCGACCAGGCCAGGCGCGGCGCCAGTGTCACGTCGGACGGCAGCACGAACACCGGTACCGAATACTGGAGCCGGATCGCCACGCCGCTGGCGCCGGGCTCGAGGCGCGGAATCTCGTCGATCAGGATGCGGTAGGTCTGCTCGCGCGCCGGCGGCTGGCCGTCGCGGCGCACCAGACGCACGGTCTGGCTGGCGCGGGCGGCCACTTCGATGATCGGCGGGCTGGCCACGACCTCGGTTGCGGGCAACAGCACCTCTTCGCCGTCCTTCTGGTCCCAGGTGAACACCCGCACCTGGCCGTACAGCGGCTGGTCGCCGAAATTCTGCAGGGTGATGCCGGCCGCGGTCTGGGCGCCGCGCAAGCTGATCGACACCGGCGAGATCTGCAGGTTGGCGGCGTGCGCCTGCGGCGGAATCAACACCGCCGCCAGAATCGCGCCGGCAAAGGCCAGGATGGCGGGCAGGCAGCGCCGCAAGCCGTGCGGATGCGTCATCAGAAGTACACGGTGGCGGTGATGGTGGACTTGTAGGCGTCCGGCGCCGGACTGGCCTGGGCGGGGATTTCGCCATACACGGTCAGGGTTTGCTGGGTGCCGTTGCCGGTGCCCCCGACGGTGTCGGTGCCCTGGGTATTGCCCCACAGGCCGCTGCCGGGCGCCTGGAACAGGTCGAAACGCACGGTGCCGGTGTTGGCGCCGGTGCCGCTCATGTAGCGGGTGGTGCCGCTCGACCCGGTGCCGGTGCCGGCGTTCAGGCCGATGTTGTACGGCGTCGTGTTGGTGCAGGTGACATTGATGCTGGAGTTAGCGGTCACGGCCTGGGTCAGCACGCCCTGGCTCTGGCCGAAATCGATGCCGGTGGCGGCAATGGTGCAGTCGGCAACGATCCGCATCGAGACGTCGAAACTCGCGGTCTTCGGCACGCCGTTGCTGTAGACGGCAGCGATCGCCGCGGCGGGCATCAACGCTGCACTGATCAGGCTGGTTACGAAGAGGCGGGTACGCGCTTGCATGCTGTTTGCTCCTGTTGTCGGTGTCCGGCATCGATTGCCGTACGACAACTATCGCACAATCCAGCAAAATCAGTAAAGTCGCAATTGTTGAATTTGCCGATTCGGCACGTGAAAGCCGCAATAGTGATGCTGGATAGCAACAATATTTGCCCTTTCTTGCATACCGGACGGGCTCATCGCACCGTATGCAGGTCCTGCAGCAGCGGCAAGTCCATGTGGAAGACGGTTCCTCCGCCCTTGCGGTCGGCGAAACCGAGCTGGCCGCCATGCTCGACGACGATCTGGCGGCTGATCGCCAGTCCCAGTCCCGAGCTGGTTTTCTGGTCGGCCTGCGGATCGCCCTGGGCGAATCGCTGGAAAATGCGGTCGCGGAAGGCCGCCGGGATGCCTGCGCCGCGGTCGGCCACGCTGACCCGCACGCCTGGCGCGCCATTGCTGATCGACACCTCCACCGCACTGCCGCGCGGGGCGAACTTGACCGCGTTCGACAACAGGTTGAGCAGCACCTGGGTGATGCGGTCGCGGTCCATCTCGACGACGAGCGATTCGAGCGCCGGCTCCCAGCGGGTTTCCAGGCTCACCCCGGCCTCGGCCGCCTGCACCCGGATCGCGGCCAGGGCGTCGCGCACCACCGGCAGCAAGGGCACCGGCGCCGGCGCGATCGCAAGTTTCCCCGACGCGAGCTTTTCGATGTCGAGCATGTCGTTCACCATGCGTACCAGCCGCTCGCAATGCCGGTAGGCGATCTCGATCAGTTCCCTGGCGTCGGCATCCATCTCGCCGGCGGCGCCCGCGTTCAGCAGCGACAGCGAGGCGCGGATCGAGGTCAGCGGCGTGCGCAGTTCGTGCGAGACGGTCGCCACCAGCTCGTTCTTCATCTGGTCGATGCGCTTGCGGCTCGAGACGTCGCGCATGAAGATGCTGAAGAAGCCGCGCCCATCCTCGCCCGCCAGGCCGACCGACAGTTCGATCGTGCGTTCCTGGCCGTCGCGCGCCACCAGCGTGCGCTCGATGCGGCCGGTCAGTTCGCGTGTGCTGCCGGTACGGCGGAACTCGTCGAGCATGCGCTCGAATCCGGGCTGGTAGCGGCGCGGCAGCACCAGCGGGCCGAGCGCGCGTCCCACCGCTTCGCGCCGGGTCCAGCCGAGCAGCCGCTCGGCCTGCGTGTTCCAGTCGGTGACCACGCCCATCCGGTCCATGCCGATGAAGGCGTCGTGCGCGGTCTCGACAATGGTCTGGATACGCTCCGCGTTCTGGCGCAGGGCGCCGAGCGCGCCGGCCAGTTCGTCGGTGCGCTCGGCAACCCGCTGCTCCAGCGTTTCGTTGAGCGACTCGAGTTGGCGGCTGCGCCGCAGCAGGTCGTCCAGCAGCGTGTTCAGCGCGCTCGCCAGGCTGTGCACTTCGTCGTAGCCATGCGAGTTTGGCGCCGAGGCGGGCGACTCTCCCTTGCGGATCCGGTCGGCGTACTGCTGCAGCTGCTTGATCGGATGCGTGATCCAGTTGGCCACCAGGGCGCCCGCCAGCGAGAACAGCAGGGCCAGGCTGACGCCGGTCCACAAGGCGTTCTGGCTGAGCGCCCGTACCGGCGCATAGGCATTGTCCACTTCCTGGCGCAGCAGCACCACCCAACCCAGGCCGGGATACTCGGCGTAACCGGTGGTCTGGCTGTAGCCGACCAGGTACTTCTTCCCGTCGGGCCAGGTCTCGAGCGCATAGCCGACACCCTTGCGGCCGCGCGCCTGATCCAGGCTGGTCGCCTCGAGTTTCTGTCCGAGCAGGTCTGGCGGGCCCAGCAACACGACGCCCTCGGCACTGGTGATGAGGGCCTGGACCTGGCGCGCCGACTGGATCGGCAGGATCACCGAGCGCTCCACGTCGCGCGCCCACTCCCAGGACAGGTGTGCGCCGAGCACGCCTACCGGCGCCCCCGCGGGACCCAGCACCGGAAAGGCCACGTCGACGAAGCGCAGCGGCTGGCCCTTGGGCGACTCGAGCAGGCTGGCCAGCTTCACCGCTTCATGCACGTCGCCGATATGAATGCCTTGCAGCGCCTTGGCGAACCAGGGCCGTTGGGCGACATTGGCGCCTTCGAGCAGCCCGCGCGCGGCCGCGAGTACCGTGCCGTCCGGCGCGGCGAGGCCGAACCAGCTGTAGTAGCCATAGGTCTGGACCGCGTCGTCGAGCATGCGGCGCCGCTTGTCCGCCTGGGTACGCGGATCGAGCTCGGCGATCCGCCTGGCCACCAGGTTCACCTCGCGGTAGCGCTCGAACATGCCGCGATCGAGCTTGTCGGCGGTCTGTTGCGCCAGCTCGCCGAGCCCATAACCGATGTTCTGCTTGACGTGTTCGATGGCCTGCTTCTGCACCAGGGTCACCAGAACCACGGTCAGGATGATCGACAGCCCGGATGACGCCAGCGCCATGTAGCCGGACAGGCCGCTGGGCAGAATTCCTTTGAACACACGCCGCAAACCTGGCATTGCTCTCCCCTCTTCTTGCCGCGTTGTGACGAGTTTAGCGCATCGCTCCGGTCAGCGGTGCCGTGCGTGCGCGACTCATGCCGATCGCATAAAGACGTGGCGAAGCGCGCTCAGAACAGCGCCGCCTGCGGGCTGGTCAGGCGTACGAAGCTGTCGCCCAGGAAGGGCAGGATCGCGTCCGCGATCGGTTCGAGCTGCTTGGTCAGGTAGTGCTCGTAGTCGATGGGCGAATTTCTTCCCGCCTGGCGCAGCTCGAGCGGCTCCGGACCGCCGGTCGTCATCACATAGCGGATCCAGCCGCCGTTGCGATACTGCGGCGGCCGGCCCTGGCTCGTATGGTAGGCGTCGGCCATGCGCGCCGCGCGCACGTGGGGCGGCACGTTGCGTTCGTAGTCGTCGAGCGGGCGGCGCAGGCGCTTGCGGTAGACCAGCAGTTCGTCCAGCTCGCCGCGCAGGGTGCGCGCCACGTAGTCGGCCACCCAGTCCTGGTAGGCTTCGCGCTTGAACACGCGCAGGTAGAGCTCCTGCTGGAACTGCTGGGCCAGCGGCGACCAGTCGGTGCGCACCGTCTCCAGCCCTTTGTAGACCATCTCTTCGCTGCCGTCCGCCGCGATCACCAGGCCGGCGTAGCGCTTCTTGCTGCCTTCGTCCGAGCCGCGCACGGTCGGCATCAGGAAGCGGCTGTAGTGGGTGTCGAATTCCAGCTCCAGGTGCGAGGCCAGTCCGTAGTCGGCCTCCAGGTGCGCGCGCCACCAGGCATTGACATGTTCCACCAGGGCGTGCCCGATGCGCCCTGCCCCTTCCTGCCCATGCGGACCGCCGAGCCAGACAAAGGTCGAGTCGGTATCGCCATAGATGACCTGGTAGCCCTGCGCTTCGATCAGGGCGCGGGTGCGGTGCATGATCTCGTGCCCGCGCATCGTGATCGAGGACGCCAGGCGCGGGTCGAAGAAACGGCAGCCGGTGGTACCCAGCACGCCGTAGAAGGCGTTCATGATGATCTTGAGCGACTGCGACAGCGGCGCATTGCGTTCGCGCTTGGCCGCTTCGCGGCCTTCCCAGACCTGGCGCACGATGCCCGGCAGGCAGTGCCGGGTGCGCGAGAAGCGCGCGCCGCGAAAGCCCGGCACCGTGCTCTGCTCGGGTTCGGCCAGGCCCGCCACCAGGCCCACCGGGTCGATCAGGAAGCTGCGGATGATCGAGGGGTACAGGCTCTTGTAGTCGAGCACCACCACCGAATCGTACAGGCCGGAGCGCGAGTCCATCACGAAGCCGCCCGGGCTGTCGCCGGCCGCCACGTCGCCGATGTTCGGCGCCACGAAACCCTGGCGGTGCATCAGCGGCATGTAGCGGTGTTCGAAAGCCGCCACCGAACCGCCGCTGCGGTCCACCGCCAGGCCGGTGACGCTGGCGCGCTCCAGCAAAAAGCGCACCAGTTCCGTCTTCTCGAAAATGCGGGTGACCAGTTCGCAGTCCTTCAGGTTGTAGAAGGCCAGCGCCGGCTTGTCCTGCGCAAACATGCGGTTGATCTCGTCCATCCGGCTGTAGGGATTGTCGATCGCCTTGCCCTCCCCAAGCAAGGCCTGCGACACCGACTCCAGGCTGAACGAAGGGAAGCTGTAGGTGGCCGATCGCAGCGCCTCGATGCCGTCGATGACCAGGCGGCCGGCGATCGAGACGAAGAAATGCTCCGAACGCCCATGCTCGCGGGTCTCGATGGCGCTGCCGTCGCGCCCCAGGCGCAAGGGGCGCTTGAGGCGTTCGGCCGCCTGCACCAGCATGCGCATGTCGAACTGGATCACGTTCCAGCCGATGATGGCGTCCGGGTCGTGCCGGGCTATCCACTCCTCCAAGCGGTCCAGCAATTCGGCGCGGCTGGCGCAGTACTGCAGCTGGAAGTCCAGCGCGCGCTCGGCGCCGTTGGGCGCGCCCAGCATGTAGACCTGGCGCTGGCCGCAGCCCTCCAGCCCGATGCAATACAGTTCGCCGTGCTGGTTGGTTTCGATGTCGAGCGAGACCAGGCGCAGCTGCGGGCGGTAGTCGCCGTCGGGCCGCAACTGGGCATCCAGAACCAGTTGCGGATGCTGCGGATCGGGGCTGCCATGCACCAGCACCGGCGCCGTGATGAAGCGCTCCATCAGGTAGCGTTCGGGCGGGCGGATGTCGGCTTCGTAGACGTCGACGCCGAATTCGCGCAGGCGCTTTTCCAGGCGCAGCAGCTGGCGGTAGTGGCGGCAGTACAGACCGAGCACCGGACGATGCTGGAAGTCGCACAGGGACAATTCGCGCAGCTCCCAGCCCTCGGGGCCGCGCCCCTTGGTCTCACCGTGCAGCACCAGCTCGGCCGCGGCGCGCTGCTCTACCGGCACGAAGGCGACCGGGGTCTGCGGCGCGATCCGCAAGCGGCGCGGGCCGGCGTCGGTGGCGACCCAGAATTCGACCTCGGTGCCGTTCTCGCCATCTTTCCAGTGCCGGGTCAGCAGGAAGCCCTGCAGGGCGGAAGTATCCATCGCCGTGGTCTCAGGAATAGTGCGCCAGCTCCGCTTCGCTGAAACCCGCCCGGCGCCGCGCCTCGATGTTGAACGGGCCTTTCAGCACCGGCGCCCCGTAGCGCAACGTCAGCTCGGCATAGGTCGACACCGGCTCCAGATTGCGCAGGCCGCACAGGTGCAGGTACCAGCGGTTGCCGATCTCGACGTGGCCGACCTCATCGACCAGCAGCACGTCGAGGATGGCGGCGGCATCCAGGTCGCCGGCCTGGGCCAGCTTGGCGCGCAGCGGCGGGATCGCGTCCAGCCCGCGCGCCTCCAGCGTGCGCGGCACCAGCGCCATGCGCGCCAACACGTCGCCGCGGGTCTTTTCGACCATCTCCCACAGGCTGTCGTGGCCGGGGAAGTCGCCATAGGCGTAGCCCAGCGTGGCCAGGTGCGCGCACAGCATCTCGAAGTGCAGCGCTTCCTCGCCGGCCACCTTCAACCAGTCGGTGTAGTAGTCCTGCGGCATGCCGGGAAAGCGCCACAGGGCGTCCAGCGCCAGGTTGACGGCATTGAATTCGATGTGGGCGAGCGCGTGCACCAGCATCGCGCGGCCCTCGACGCTGGCCATCGAGCGCCGGCCGACCAGGCGCGGCGGCACCAGCGCGGGCTGGGCGGGACGTCCCGGAATGCCTTCCGGCGCGGTGGGCGCCGCATCGCGGTCCACGGTCCAGGCGCCCGCGCGGTGGGCGCTCACCAGCGCCGCCACGCCGGCGGTCTTGCGGGCGGGGTCGGTCTCGAGCAGGGCTTGCAGAGCGCGTGCGCGAAGCTCCAGCGGTTGCGCCATCGTCTAGGCTTTCAGGAATTGCGAAGCTGCTAGTGTACCAAAGCGCGTGGGCCACCTTGCGGGTACGCAGCATCGCGCCGATGTTGCGGAAATGTTGCGCCGATGCTGCAATGCATCATCGGCGCAACACTCTACCCAAGGGACATTGTGACCAAAGCGGCAAGCTTGCTAATATGATCGGCCCGGCGCTCCCTCCCCAGCCGGGTTCACTGCAAAGGATCCGCGCCATGTTTGCCCGCCCTGCCTTGCATTCCCGCCTCATCCTCGCCGCCTGTGCTTTCGCCGCCGAAGTCGCCCACCTCGGGTGGGAGACCGCCCACGGCGGCGTTTCCGCGCACCACCTGCTGAACAACCCCGAGCTGCCCGCCATCTCGAACTGGTGGGGACTGCTGGTGGTCCCCTGCCTGGTCTGGTTCCTGGTGGGGCGCATCCAGCGCCGCGCCGCCACCCTGGTGCAGGTCGGCAGCCGCGAGCGTTTCCGCACCCTCGCACAGACCCGCTTCACGGTGAGCCTGTTGTGGGCCGCGGCGCTGTCGCTGGCCTTCACCCTGGATCACCCGGCCGTCGGCTGGATCTTCTTCGGCGCCTTCGGCGCCGCCCTGTGCGTGCACGCCTGGCGCGCCGAGTATGTGCTCGGCTTCGCGCTGGGCCTGACTTTCACCTTCGGCGCCGTGCTGCCGGTGCTGATCGCGAGCGCCATCGCGGCCTGCTCGTTCGCGGCGCACCTGCTGCTGGGAACGGTGCTGCGGCTGGCGCGCGGCGGCCGGGCGCGCGGCATCGAACTGCCCTAGCCGGGGGCGCCTACATCTGGCGGAACAGCTGCGCATACACCGGGCTGACGCGCGGCTTCTCGGGCCGGTTGCGCAGCGTGAGCTGCACCTTGCCCATGGTGTCGCGCCCGGCGCTGGCCACGCAGGCCATGTTGACCACGGTGCTGCGGTTGATCTGCCTGAATTGGGCCGGATCGAGCTGCGGCAGCAATTCCTTGAGCGGGAGCCGGATCAGGGCGTCGTGCTCGCCGGTGGCCACGCTGACGTACTTGTCGGTGGCCTGGAAGAACACCACCTCGGACACCGGGATCATGCGCACCATGTTGCCGACCGCCGCGCGCACGAACTGCAGGCGCTCGGGCGCCGGGCTGGCCGGCATCAAGGCTTGCAGCCGGCCGACCAGGTCGGCCAGCGGGTCGTCGCGCCGGTCGGCCGCCTGGGCGGCGCGGCCGGCCAGCAGTCCCCGCAGGCGCTCGACCGTGCGCGCCAGACGCGTCTCGTTCACCGGCTTGAGCACGTAGTCGGCCGCGTCCTGCTCGAATGCCTGCACCGCATAGTCGTCGTAGGCCGTCACGAACACCACATAGGGAAACGGGGCCGGGCCTTCCCAGCGCTCGGCCAGCTCCTCGGCGGCCTCGATGCCGCTCTGGCCGGGCATCCTGATGTCCATGAACAACAGGTCGGGCTGCAGGGCGAGGGCCTGCTCCACGGCGGCCAGGCCGTTCGGGGCGGTCGCGGCGATCTCCAGTCCGGGCCACAGCCTGGCCAGGGTACGGGCGAGGGTCGCCGCCAGGATCGGTTCGTCTTCTGCAATCAGGGCGCGGATGCTCATGCGGTCTCCAAAGGTAGGCTCAGGTGGACAAGGGTGCCTTGCGGCTGTGCGGGCGCAAGCTTGATTTCGGCGCGCTCGCCGTAGAGCACGCGCAGGCGCTCCCGGGTGGTATCGATGCCGACGCCGCCGCCGCTGCGGCCGGTGCTCCGGCCCGGACCGAGCCCGGTATCGTGCACGCGGATGTGCAGCTGGCCGTCGTCGGCTACGGCCGAAATGGTGATTTCGCCGCCCTCGATCTTCGGCTCCAGGCCGTGCACGATCGCGTTCTCGACCAGGGGTTGCAGCAGCATCGGCGGCACTTGCGCCTGACGCAGCGCGGCCGGCAGCTCCAGGCGGTAGGCCAGGCGCTCGCCCATGCGCACGCCCATCAGGCCCAGGTAGGCTTGCATCGCGTCGAATTCCGCGCCCAGGGTGGTGCTCTCCGAACGGGTGGCGCCGAGCGTGGCACGCAGGTACTGGATCAGCTGGTCCAGCATCGCATTGGCGCGGTCCGGATCGATGGCGATCAGGCCCTGCAGGTTGGCCAGGGTATTGAACAGCATGTGCGGCTCGATCTGGGCCTGCAACAGGCGCAGCTGCGCCTGCAGGGCCTGGCGCTCGATGGTCTCGGCGCGCAGCCGCGCCTCCTGGTGCTCCTGGCGGATGCGCCGCAGACGCTCGCGGTGGACCACCAGCAGCGTCATGGCGACCAGGCCGAGGAAGGTGAACACGATGTAGCTGACACGCCCCACGCTCGGGTAGGCGGCCAGGCTCGGAGGAGTATCGCCGACGAGCAGCGCGCCGACCTGGATGCCGACGAAATGGGCCGGCAGCGCGACCAGCAGCATCACCCCGGCCAAGGCCAGCCAGCGCCCCGGATGTCCGTCCAGCACCGGCCAGAAGCGCAGCCGCACCAGGTCGACCACGGCAAAGCCCGGCACGCCGATACACAGCGAATACACGAGCTGCTCGGGCAGGGTCTCGGGGCGGCTGACCAGCAGCACGATCAGGACGGCGGCGAGCACGCTGGCCAGGGCGGCCAGGCGCAGGTCGCGCAGCATCGTGGCGACGATGCGCCCGGGAGGCGCTTCGGGGATGGCGGCTAGGGCGTGGCTGGGCTGGCGCATGGGTCTGGCTTGTTCATGTGGCAAGGTCAAGCTGCATTCTGCCCAGCCAGCGCGGCGCCGGCAAGCCGGCTGCGACGAACCGGCGTTCCGGCGCCGTGGACCGGCATCCCGGTCGACCGGATTGTGGCGCCGATGGCCACCAATACCTACATGCATGTGTCATATTCGGGCTCTTTCCTGTAGGATAATGCCCTAGTCCTATAGGACTATTCCGCTTGCTTGGTGAGCACAGCCAGCTTCTCCTGAAAGAGACCGTGGGAACACGATTCCGTACGGCGGCGCTGCGTACCCTGCAGTTCAGAAATCGATAACAAATAGCGTGCCGCGGATTTGCTACCGAATCCGCCCGGATTCGCCAGGAGTCTATGGAGCTTTCCCTGCCACAGCGTGCCGCCGCCCGCAGCCGCACCGCCCTTGCCTGCCTGGCCGCGGTGCTCGCCATCGGCGCCGCCGAAGCCGCGCGCTGGACCCTCGGCGCCCGCGCCGCCGCCGCCCCCTCCACCATCGCCACCGTGGTCCCCGGGCGGGTCAGCCTGTCGGAACTGTCGCGCTCCCTGATCCCGATGCCGCGCAATACCCCATCGGCCCACGCCAGCGCCATGGCGACGCTGCCGGGCGACCGCATGCTGACCTTCTGGTGGGCCGGCAGCCGCGAGAGCGGCCCGGACGTCAAGGTCTACGCCTCGCAGTGGCAACACGGTAAATGGGGCGCCCCGTGGGAAGTCGCCAGCCGCGCATCGCTCGGCAAGGCGCTCGGCTTCGGCGTGCGCCGCGTCGGCAACCCGGTCGCCTGGACCGGCAGCGACGGCCGCATCCACCTGTACGTGGTGGCCACCGGCCTGGGCGGATGGGCCGCGTCGCGCGTGGCCCACCTGGTCTCCAGCGACGAAGGCGCCAGCTTCGCGATGAAGCGCGTGCTGCCGATGTCGCCCCTGTTCAATACCAGCGTGCTGGTGCGCACCAACGCGGTCGGCCTGGCCGACGGCGGCTGGT